>JBAUAR010000028.1:0-13585 GCA_049675875.1 Streptosporangiaceae bacterium | reverse complement strand
GGGCATGCGGGAACCCGGCTGCACGAGTGGTTCTTCCCGACCCGTACCTTCCGCGCGATGCAAGGCCAGCCCGGCGGCAGCACCGGCATCGACGACGCTTTCGCCAGCGCCTGGGCCCCGGGCATCGGCGCCGAGATCATGGGGCGGGGCAAGTTCGGCCCCTACCGCGGCCCCTGGCCGGACCAGGAGTGGAACGGATGGTGGGGAGACACCCCGCCGTTCCGCACCCCGGTCTTTGTCCTCACCCACCATTCCCGGCCATCCGTCGAAATGGACGGTGGTACCAGCTTTCACTTCCTCGACGCCAGCCCCGCCGAGTCGCTTGCGCAGGCGCGCCAGGTTGCCGCCGGAGCGGATATCCGCATCGGCGGCGGCCCGTCCACCATCCGCGAGTTCCTGGCCGCCGACCTGATCGACTACCTGCACATTGTCGTGGTGCCGATCGTGCTGGGCCGCGGGGAAAGGCTCTGGGACGGTCTGGAGGCACTCGAAGACCGCTTCCAGATCGAGGCCGTAACCAGCCCCAGCGGTGTCACCCACGTCACCCTCAGCCGCCGGTAACAGCTGGAGCACCACGCGTTGTCGTCCGTCATGCTGGCGTTCGTCCACACCCTGAATCGGAACGGCCAGCCGATCACGTGTACCGGTTCGCGCCGGGCAATCACCGCGAACAGCATGCCGTGGTAGCGATGGGCGTTATGAAGTGGCCGGGCGGCCATCTCGTCGGTAAGGCCGTCAAGGACCTTGCGGACGCGGCCGCGGCACCAGTCGACGTACCCGACAATCTCGGGCTTGGTGAACCTGCGGTTGGGGAAGCCGTAGGTGTTGTCGTCAAACGGTTGCGGCGGTGCCCACGGCTCGAACTCGCCAGCCACGTCATAGTTGACCGTGTTCAGCGCGTGGTAGCCGAGGAACCAGGGAGCCGAGCCGTGCAATCCCCCGTGCGGCCCCGGGCCCGTGGGCGCCTCGTGTCGTCAGATACTCGGCTCAGCCCGAGAAACCGGCGACGAAGGTCGCGCAGCACGCGGCCAACCTGCTCGCGCCCTACCCGTTGTATCCAAGCGTGGATTCCGGCGCGCGGCTGACGCGGCATCCCCTGGCAGCGGCCGTCCGCTCGACGTATGCTTCAGGTGGCGAGCAGGGCGCCACCGGGTCCGCGGGAAGGGCAGAGCCCACCTCAGCATCTTGTACTTCGGTGAGCAGTGCTTACCTCCTTTCGACCGGCAGCG
This sequence comes from Streptosporangiaceae bacterium, assembly GCA_049675875.1. Lineage (GTDB taxonomy): Bacteria > Actinomycetota > Actinomycetes > Streptosporangiales > Streptosporangiaceae > JAJYUU01. The sequence continues at coordinate 12,356 of JBAUAR010000028.1, read as the reverse complement.
CGGACCGGCCGGGAACGGAAGGAGGCCACTGTGCCAACTATCTCGCTCCCGATGGATCCTGACCTCGGGCAGCTCCGCAAGAAGGCGCGCGAGCTTCACCGCGCAGTCCGCGCTGGCGATCCTGACGCACTGGCGCTCGTCGCCGAACTCCACCCGGATGGCCCGGCGAGTGCGACCTTCCAGTTGTCCGCCGCGCACCTGGTGCTCGCGCGACAGTACGGCTTCGCCAGCTGGCCGCGGCTGCGCCGGCACGTCGGGATCGTCACGTCCAGCACCTGGCAGCCAGCGCGATCCGCGCCTGGCGAGGATCTGCCGCCCGCGTTCCTGCGCTTGTCGTGCGGCGGCTACCCGCTGACCGATGGCGAGGACCCCGCCGCTCCGTGGACACTCCGTCCCCGCATATGGCGGGATCTGCGCGGCGCGCGCGACCTGCTAGCGCAGCACCCCGAACTGCCCGGTACGAGCCTGGCGGTCGCGGCCGCGTGCGCGGACGTCGAGGCGGTGCGGCGCCATCTGGCGAACGACCCGTCGCTGGCCAACCGCGCCAGCGAGCCGTATGGCTGGCCACCCCTGCTATACCAGGCGTACGCGCGGCACGACCCGCGCGTTGGCACGGACGCGACGCTGGCGACCGCGCGCCTGCTCCTGGCCGCTGGCGCGGACCCGAACGAGGGCAGGTTCTGGCACGGACTGCCGAACCCGCGCACGGTGCTCAGCGGCGCGCTCGAATCCGGCGACGGCGATGAGCCACAGCACGCCCGTGCGCTGGCCTTTGCCCGCCTGCTGCTGGAGGCCGGCGCGGACCCGGACGACGGCTCCGTCACCCTGCTGGAACGCGACGAGTCCGACGACTTCCTTGAGCTTCTCTTCGAGTTCGGACTGGGCCGGGACATGAACGGGCCGTGGCGCCGGCTGCTCGGTGATCAGCTGGCGTCGCCCGCCTCGGTGCTGCGTTTGCTGCTCTACTTCGCGATCGAGCGCGACCACCGCGCCCGCGTCGCGCTGCTGGCCCGCCACGGCGTGGACCTCGCCAGCCCGTTCACCGACCTGAGCAACTGGTTCGAGGCCCCGCACCGGTGGCCTGCCGGCACGCCGGCGGCTGTCGCTCTGGTCAACGGCAATCGCGAGCTTGCCCGGCAGCTGGCCGATCTCGGCGCGCCCCTGCCGGAGCCCGCTTCGCCCGACGGATTCGTCGCCGCGGTGCTGGCTGGCGACGCAGCCGCCGTCCGGTCAGCCGATCCGGCAGCCGTAGCGGCCGTGCGCTCCCTCTGGCCGGGGTTGCCCGCCTGGGCGGCTAGCCGCGGCGTGCTGGAGTCGGTGCCGCTACTGGTCGGAGCTGGCTTTGACGTGAATGCGTTCGGCCGCAGCGACGGCCCGTACCACCAGCCGCGCTGGTACTCGGCACTGCACGTCGCCGCCGACAAGGGGGATCTCGCGCTGGCCCGGCGGCTGCTGGATATCGGCGCGGATCCGAATCTGCAGGATGCGTTCGACGGCTCCTACCGGCAGCACAAAGACGGGCGCGACCGCGAGTGCGCCGGGCACGCGACCCCGGCGGACTGGGCGCGGCAATCAGGTCACCAGGCGCTGATCGACCTCCTCGAACCGCGCACGCAGGCGTAGCACACCACGCTGAAGCCCTGGCGTCCTCCTGACGGGACGCCAGGGCAGCGATGCCCTTGTCGCCGTTGGCCTCGACTCTGTGCTCGAACTGTTCTCCGCCAGCATCGTCTCTGGCAGTCGCTCGGCCCAGGCGAACGCCCGGATTGGGCGTAATCCACATCTCGCATCGGCGCGCGCTGGTTGTCCACACCCGCAAGCGCGGGGCAGTGGCTTAGCCGCAGGCTCGGGCAGGGTCGTGAGCCGGAGTGGTCACGATGACTCCCGACAGCGAGAGCGGCATGAGCGGACGGTGGGCATAGGGGTACTACTTTGGTAGCAATGATGGTAACCTGAAGGTATGAAAGTCAGCATCAGCTTGCCAGCGGACGACGTAGAGTTCCTGGATGCATACGCCCAATCCCAGGGCATCGAGTCACGCTCAGCTGTCGTGCACAAGGCAGTCCGGCTGCTGCGCGTGAGCGACCTCGGCGAAGCATACGAGGAGGCTTTCACGTCCTGGGACGACGAAGGCGAGGCCGCCGTCTGGGATGCCGTAGCCGCCGACGGCCTGGAGAGGTAGATGCGCCGCGGCGACATCGTGGCCGTCAGCCTGGATCCGGCGCGCGGATCCGAAGCCAGCAAGACCCGCCCTGCCATCGTTGTCAGCAACGACGCGGCCAACGCCACCGCTAGCCGGCTCGCGCGGGGCGTGATAACGGTGGTTCCGGTCACCTCAAACGTCGCCCGCGTCTACCCGTTTCAGGTGCTCCTGCGCGCAGATCAGACCGGGCTCAGGCAAGACTCCAAAGCGCAGGCTGAGCAGGTCCGGTCAGTCGCGGTCGAACGCATAGGCAAGCAGATAGGTAGGCTGCCCGCCGCGGCCATGGCTGAACTCGATGAAGCACTTCGCATCCACCTCGCCTTGTAGCCAATGGCCCACCGCGACTTCTTGCGATCTTGCGGCGCACGGCGGCAAATGAGTGCGGGTTGGCCTAGAAATCAGAAGCCGAAGATCGTCCGCTCGGAGATACTGACAGTGTGTTCCGAGGGCTCGAGCGAGAAGCGTGCGCAACGAAGCGACGCTCGCCGGGATCAGAGAGTCATCCGAAGCTTGCCGTTGGAGTGGAACACGATCGGCACATGGGTACCCGACGACGAGTACGACTGTATGACCGGGCCGCTACGTCGACTTCACCCTGGAACCCGCTGGCGACGGCACGCTGCTTCGCGTCACGGAGACCGGCTTCGCCCAGCTGCCCGCCGACATCCGGCGCGAGACGTATGAGTCGCATCGCGACGGCTGGTCGCGTGAGCTGGCTGAGCTGGCGGACCACCTCAATGACGCCTGACATCGAGGCCGTGGCCGAGCAGGTCTTCGTCGCCCTGGCTGATCCGACCCGCCGCGCCATCCTCGCCGCCCTGGCCACCGGCGGGCCGGCCACGGCCACCGACCTGGCGGCGAGCCTGCCGATCACCCGCCAGGCGATCGCCAAGCACCTCGCCCTGATGGCCGGCACTGGCCTCGTGACCCCCGAGCCGGGCGAACGCCGCCGAATCCGCTACCGCCTGCGGTCTGCGCCGGTCCAGCTCGCGCAACAGTTCCTCGCCGCGCTCGCCAACGACTGGGACGACCGGCTCGATGCTCTGAAACACCACCTCACGGCGGGATGAGCCACGCCGAAGCTCCATCCGGGCTGTCGGCGACCCCGGCGAGGAGGACAGCTCACCGTCGTGCCAGCCGGCGGCGACGAGCGTCTCCCTGGCCAGCCGGAGAGTTCGGGCAGATGGCGGCAGGCGGTCCAGGATCGCCGCGCCGGTGTCAGGGCCGATCGCATTGCCGCCAGGCTCGACATAAGGGTTCTCTCAGACTGAGGCCACCAGACCCTCGAATCCCTCGCGTAACAAAACGACGCGAGGCTGTGAGCCTTCGCCCCACCGCTATCAGACACCCCGAGGTCAGCTCGCGGCCGCGCTGACCTTCTCTGCAGGGTTCATCTTGATCGGGCTGAGCACCCTGAGCCAACCGGTGGTAGCGCATAGTGGTCCGTGGTTCGGCGTGCCTGGCAGCTATCTGCACGTCCCGCAGGTCCACTCCGGCGTCGGGCATGGTCGTCCCGAAGGTGTGCCGGAGCATGTGGGGGTGCGTCCTGCCGATCCGTACGCCTGCAACCCGGGCCAGGTTCCTCAGCCGCCGGGTGGCTGTGTGCCGGTCCATTCTGGCTCCGCGGGCCCGCTCTTCGGTAGGTCAGGCCCGGCTCGCTGCAGGCGCGGCGTCGACGTCGATCGGCGGACCGACTTGGCGGCCGTGGGGTGCCCAGATGGCCCTGAGCCGGTCCGGGTCCGGAGGCCCTTGTAGCTGCGCGAAGTAGGCGGCCAGGTCGGCGAACATCTCCTCCACCCCGCCGGGCACGATTACCCCCAGGATGCGCACCGGACTGTCGGAACCATTGGCGAAGGCATGCGGGATCTGCCGAGGCAGCCAGGCGAAAGCGCCGGGGGGCAGGTCGTGCCGCTCCTCGCCCAACTGGACCAGCAGGTGGCCGTCGATCACGTACAGACACTCGTCTTCGCCCTGGTGGACGTGCAGTGGCGGACCCGGAGTCCGAGGACCGATGACTCCCTCAACGAAGGTGAACCGGCCTCCGGTGTCTGCCGCTCCGGCCTTGATCACCGGGAAAGTGCCAGGGTAGCTTCGGGCCTGACCCGCCGCCAGCACGTACGGTGCCGCCTGCTGTTCCATCGAAACCCCCCTTGACAGGTGTCAAGCGAGATTAAGCACTATGCTTGACAGGTGTCAAGTACCCGGACGCGGATCCTCGACATCGCGCGGGATATCACGGAAGAGCAAGGCGCCGCCCCCACTATGTCGGCGCTGGCCCGCGCCGTCGGCATCTCCCGGCAGGCGCTATACCTTCATTTCGCCGACCGCACCAAGCTGCTGCTCGCCCTCGTCGCGCATGTCAGTGAGCAGGAACAACTCCAGGTCGGCGTGGATGCCATCACCCAGGCGGCAGACGGAGCCGCGGCGATCCGGACCTGGGCCCACCTGCAGGCCCAGCGCAGACCGAAGCTCGCGGCCGCGGGCCGGGCCCTGGCCGACACCCGGCACGCCGACCCATCCGCGTCAGCTGCCTGGGCGGACCGGGCCGATTACCGTATGCAGATTGCCACCTCCATCACCGAGCGCCTGCGGAAGGAAGGGCGGCTCGACCCGTCCTGGCCCACTGCGGAGGCGGCAGCGCTGCTATGGGAGCTGAACTCGTTTCACGTCTGGGACGACCTGGTCAACGACGCTCGGATCGCGCCCGACCGCTACGTCGAGATCATCACCGCCGCTGCGCTTAGCGCGCTAGGAGCATCCATGAGGCAACCGGCCAGCAGTAAGAAACCGTAGACCTGTCAACGGTCTGAGAAAGCCAGCGAGTTCTGGGGTATCCAGTCACACCGTCCGACGACCAGTAGGACAGGCCAACTCCAAGCACCCGATACAGCGGTCGCCGCTGCCGTCGCGCGTGGTCGTGACCGGCGACGGCCGATAAGCGGTCGTTGGCTGGCGTGCTAGAGCCGCCAGCGCGGCAAGTGCATGGTCCGGGACCTGGGCACGGGGGAGCAGTGCGGCCTGGTCTGCCAGCCGTTGGTGTGCATCAGCCCCGATCTGGTCGACGATCTGCTGCTGCAGTTGCTGACTGCCCGACCTCGTGGAGCAATTCGGGATCGCGTACCAGTGTTGGGACGCCGACGACAAGGCGTGGGCCACCCGGCCAGCTGAAGCTTAGATCGAAGTCCAGCTCTGGAGTGATGAGCCCATCGACGGTCGTCTGCGCCGGTAGCGGCAGGCCGCCGACCGGCGGAAGCGCTTGCAGGGTCGGGAACGGCTCAGACTAGGGCCAGGGCGATGGCCAGCGCCTGATTGACGGCGCGCATTGAGGGTGGTGACAGCGCGCCGAGGTATTCGCCGAGCTCATCTTTGTCCAGCTTCGCTGACGGGTAGGCACCGCTGACCGTCGTGAGCGGCACACAGGGCGATGGACCTTCGCGCTGCGGTACACAGACGCTACGCGGGGATGCGTGCCGGGGCTTTGCTGATGGAGTCGATCCGGTCGAGCAGGGGCTGGCAACGCAGCCTAGTCGCGACCGCGCTTGCGTCGGCGACCGCCTCGGCCGCTGCTTCCGATCTGCCCGTCTCGGTGAGGTATTCGGCGTGGTCGAGCAGGCCGTGCGCGAGGTGGTAGGGGGTGCTGTGCTCGCGTAGCTCGCGGATGGCGGCCGCGAACGCCTCGCCTGCTTGCTCTGCGTGGTCGCGGGCGGTGCGGCGGGCGCGGGCCAGGTCACGCTCGGCCCGCAGCATCGGGGGCAGGTGGCCGGGCTCGGCGAGGTCGAGCTGGGCGAGCAGCTGCGTGGTGGCCGCTGTGTCGGCGAGTTCGTCGGCGGCGCGGACGGCTACCGGCCAGGCCCAGCGGACGGTGTCATGGCTGATGCCGAGGACGTCGGCGCGGGCGATCACAGCGCGGGCGTGCGCTAGAGCCTCGGCGGGCCGGCCGGCCGCCGCCGAGCTGAGGGCACGGACCGTGTCGACGCTGGCCTGGTCTTGGGGGTCTTCGCTGGCCAGCAGGCCGGGCATTGCCGCCAGCGTGTCGAGTGCGGTGCCGGTGTCGCCGCGCAGCGCTGCCAGCCAGCCCCGAATGACGGCAACGAACTCGTCGTCGGCGAGCCCGTTAGCCTCCGCACCTCGATCGAGCTCGGCGTGGGCGGTGTCCCAGTCGCCGGTCATGAGCAGTGCCTGGCCCAGGTTTACGATCGCGAAGGCCAGGAAGTTACGGGCACCGGCCCGACGAGCATGTCCGGCGGCGGCCCGTGCTGCCTCTGCGGCGGCCTCGTGGTCGGTGCAGTTCAGCACTGAGGCTAGGTTCAGCAAGGCACGCCCAGCGCCCGTATGGTCGCCGGTCTGGGTGGCGATCCGGGCGGCCTCCCGGTAGTAGGCAGCCGCCTGAACCCTGCGTTCTCTCTTGCGGTGGCAGATGCCGCGGGTGATCAGCAGGCCGGCGAGCTGCGCGTCGCTGACGCCGAGGGCCTGGCCGAGGGCCAGCGCCTCGGCGCTGAGCCGGTCGGCTTCAGGCGAGCCGGCGAACACTTCCAGGCTTGCGAGGAGGTTCAGGGCGGTGACGGTGTCGGTGTCCGGGCTGGCTCGCAGCACTGCCAGCGCGGCGGTGAGCTGCTCGCGTGCCTCCCCGATTCGGCCCTGCTGGCGCAGGGCGTTGGCCGCCTTGGCCTGGGCCCGCGCGGCCGCCCGCTCCCGGCCGTGCTGCTGGTGGTACTCACGCGCCCGGTCCGCATATGCAACCGCGTCCTCGTAGTCGGCAGCGGTGTCTGCCGAGCCGGCCGAGTTCTCCCACAGTGTCCCCGCGTCGGGTATGCCGGCCGCCCGGTCGGTGTCGGCCAGGTCGTTCACGGAGAGCCCGGCGGCAGCTGCGTAGCTGGCGGCGGCGGCCGCCGGCGCGCCAGTCCGGCTCGCGCGGTCGGCAGCCCTCACTAGGGCGGTGATGGCCTGGCTACGTATCTGGACGGCGTCCTGGTCGCCGGGCACGGCTTCCAGGGCGTCCAGGTAGTGCCGGGCGAAGACGTCAGCGACTTCCTCGCCGTCACCGGCGAACGCTGACTGCAGATACCGGGCAACGGCCAGATGACGGGCCTTGCGGTCGCGGCGGGACAGGGTGTTGTAGGCGACCTGGCGCAGCATCTGCTGGGTGAACTGGTAGGACCCTCGCTCCGGAGACAGGGGGTCGGCAGACACCGACAGCACCTCGCGGCGGACCAGGTCCGCCAGCCCGGCCCGCACCGCCGGCTCGTCTTGCCCTGAGACAGCGGCCAGCGCGACGGCGGAGAAGCTGGTGCCCAGCACAGCCGCGTCGGCGGCGAGCCGCCGCACCGCCGGGTCGAGGGCGTCGAGGCGGCCGGCGAGCAAGGCGTGCAGGCTGTCGGGGACGGCCAGCTCGCCTACATCTGCGACGAGGCGGTAGACACCGTCGGCCGGCTGGACGATGTCGAGGTCAATCAGGGAGCGGATAGTCTCCACCGCGAACAGCGGGATGCCCTGCGCATGCCCGGCCACCTTCGCCCGCGCGGCATCGGGCATGCCCGGCACCAGCGCGTCTACCAGCTGATCCATCGATGCCTGGTCGAGCGGGTCCAGCGTCAGGGTGAGCCGGTTCCGCCCCGCGCCGAACCCGGGCCGGGCCAGGCCAAGCTCAGGCCGGGCAAGTACCAGCACGAACACCGGCAGCTCGCGTACCCAGTCCACAAGGTGGTCCAGGAAGTCCAGCAGCCCAGCATCCGCTTGCTGGGCGTCCTCAATCAGCAGCACCACCGGCGCCTGCGCGGCGAGCCGCTCGAAGAACACCCGCCACCCGGCAAACAGTTCCTCCCGGGCCAGCGATCCGCCGTCGTCGCCGGCCACGGCGACGCCGAGCAGCCGGCCCAGCCGCACCCCCACGTAACCGCGCTCGGCCGGGTCAGCGATGTACCTGTCGAGCCCTTGCGCGAGTTTCCCGGCCGCTGCGTCGGCCGGGTCGTCCTCGGCGATCTCCAGCCGCTGGCGGACGATCTGCGCCAGCGCCCACAGCGCCACCCCGTCGCCGTAGGACAGGCACCGGCCCTCATGCCACCACACTGTCGCGGCCAGCCCGTCGATGTACTTGCGGAACTCCCAGCCCAGCCGCGACTTGCCCACCCCGGCCGGCCCGGACACCAGCACCAGCCGCGGCAGCCTGCGCTCCGCGGTTGCGTGGAACAGCTCCCGGATGGTGCGCAGCTCGGCGTCCCGGCCGGTCAGCGGTGCCTCCAGCCCGTCGATCCGCTGCGCCCCGCCCACCGCCGCCAGCACCCTGGTGGCCCGCCACAACCGCACAGGCTCGGCCTTGCCCTTCAGCGCATGCTCGCCCGCATCAGAAAACCCGACCGCAGCCTCCGCGAGCCTCCGAGTCGCCGCATCCGCCAGCAGCTGCCCGGGCTGCGCCGCCGACTGCACCCGAGAGGCGGTATTTACCGCGTCCCCAGCCACCATCCCCTCACCCGGCGCGCCGAACGTGACCGCCACCTCCCCGGTCACCACGCCAGCCCGTGCGGCCAGGCCGGGCACACCGGCCTCGTCCCCAAGCTGCGCGACCGCAGCAACTAGGTCCAGTCCCGCCCGGACCGCCCGCTCGGCATCCCCCTCCGCGGCCACCGGCGCCCCCCACACCGCCATCACCGCGTCGCCGATGAACTTCTCCACCACCCCGCCGTACCGGCCGACGATCGTGCGGGCGACCTCGAAATAGCGCGACAGCAGCTCCCGCACCGCCTCCGGATCCCTGGACTCCGAGAGCGGCGTGAACCCCACGAAGTCACAGAACAGCACCGAGCACACCCGCCGCTCCGCCACCGGCGCAGCTTCCCCGCCGGACAGCAGTCCAGGTGCCGCCAGCACCAGCGGACCGGACGGCCGCGGCACCGCAACCCCGCCCGCCAGGGCGTGCCCGCAAGAAGTGCAGAACCGATCGTCCGACACCACCGGCGCGCCGCAAGCCGGGCAGCCGGACAGCGGTGCACCGCACTGGGCGCAGAACCGGTCACCGGGGCCGCGGGAGGGCGCGCCGCACTGGCCGCAGCGCTCCATCAGCAAGCACCACAGGCAACAACTGTCGCAGCATGCATAGCGCTCCTCCCGCAGGGACACTCTAAAGCGCGTGCCTTAGTTCGCGAATGGGCGGAACTGCTTATCTTGTCCGCTGACCCGCCCATCTTCGCGCTCCCGGCGGCGGGTGCAGTGCGCCCGGTTGCTGGCGCGGGTCCGCGCGTTATCCACCAAGCGCCGTGCCGCGCGGCAGGTTGTCCACAGAGCGCGCGGTGGCTCGGCTGCTGATCCGCGCGCTCGGGCAGGGTCGTGACCGGAGGTGGTCACGATGAGTGCCGACGGGGAGCGGCGGGCGCGGGTTGCGCTGAGTTTCCTGGCGCAGCCTGGCGACCCGGTTCTCGGCGCCGCGCTGCGCACCCGTTCGGTGGACGAGTTGCTCGCGCTGGTTACCGGAGCGGACGCCGACGGCGAGGCGGTGCTGGCCGGGGAGGCAGGGGACGCCGCGCTGGCCCGCGTGCTGCCGAGGTGGCGGGAGCGGCTCAGCGAGATCCCGAGCACCGGCAGGCTGGCTGCCTGGCAGGACGTCGGCATGCGGCTGATCGTGCCGGGCGACGCCGAATGGCCGACGCAGCTGGATGACCTCGGCAATGTGCGGCCGCTGGTGCTATGGGCCCGCGGCGCCGCGGACCTGAGGCTGACCTGTGTCAACTCGGTATCCATGGTCGGCTCCAGGGCTGCGACCGGATACGGCAACCACGTGGCCGTCGAGATGGCCGCCACGCTCGCTGAACGTGGCACCGCCACGGTCTCAGGTGGCGCCTACGCTACGAAATACCAGTAGCGCTCACCGCTGTCCACAGCTGCTAGCGCGGATCAGCAGGTTGGCGCCGCGATCTAGCAGGTTCGTGACCGGGGGCGGTCACGAAGCGTCCCGACGGCGAGCGGCGAGCAAGGGTGGCGTTTAGGCTCCTGGCAAAGTCGGGCGACCCGCGGTCGCTTCGGACATAACCGAAGGCTAACGCCAAAAGCTACGCTTGCCCGCGTGAGAGTCAGTTACGACCAGGAGATCGACGCTGCCTACATTTTCCTGACGGATGAGCCGCTGATGCCCGGCCGCGACAGCATCCCTTGCGACTCGCCACCTGGCGTTCAGGCGATGGTCGTCATGGACTGGAAAGACGGCAAGATAGCCGGTCTGGAAGTGCTCGACGCCAGTGCTCGTCTGCATGCCGACCTACTTGCCGAGGCCCGCCGACCTGGTGAAGCCTGAGCAACGTCCTTACGTCAGCCACGCTTAGGCTGGCCAGGGTGCCGCCGGACAGCTGGACGAGCCGGTTCCGCTTGACCGGCACGATAATCGATAGGTCAAGGGCGGCCCGTCCTCGTCACACTCCCGGCCGCAGCGGCCACGCCACATCCCGGCGAGCTCCGCGACTAGATCATTCTCGGCGGCAGCACCCGGCTGAGCGGCCCCGATGACCACGGCGACGTTCTCGACCAGGTCCACGGGGGTCGGGTGCGCGCTCATGTGTCCAGGTCGGGAATGACCGCGACGGAGCCATCCGGTCCGGCTGGCCGGATCTCGTCGATCCGCTCGGTGAGCAGTTCCTTGAGCCGCTGCCACTCGGTTCTGAGGACTCTGCCGCTTGATTTGTGGCTCCGGCGCTTATCGCCAAACTCCTCCGAGCCAGCCACCGGTGCAGCGACTGCCGGGCCACACCGAGTTGATCTGCCATCTGTTGCCAAGGCACCCCGCGGGCAGTTAGCAGACTGACAGCCCGTACCTCGAGGTGTTCGCGGGCAGCCCTCAAGGTCGGAGAGCTGACGCAAGGTGGTGGGCCGACCGCGCTTAGCCCGGTGTTATCAGACCGTGGATCGTAGTGGCCACGCATATAGCGATCCACAGAATGATGAAGGGCGTGAACGCCCACTTGACGATCATGCGCTGTCCCCGCGCAAATTGGTCGAACCACTCTTCCTGTGTTGTCTGGCCGCGCCGGAGCTTGCGATTTGTAAGACGATCCCACCGCCAGCGGCTCTCAGCCATCCTCCGTAGGCGCGAGTCGTCTTGCACGGACCAGCGGCTACCCGCATAGAACGCGACACCAAGGGCGCCCAGTCCCATGCCTTCGAAGACCTGGCTAAGGATCATCGCCCAATCCGCTCCATGCAGCGCCGCAGTGAACAGAACTGTATCGCAAACCAGTCATTATATGCTGAAAGTGACTCCCATGAGTATGTAACTGGCCTGTTCGCAGCCACGCACTCACATGCGGCGACGTAGACGTCGCCGCGCAGGCCCAGATATCGTCGCTCGTACGCTTTCCTGTCTATCTTCGAGACCGCCGGAATTCGCGAACCTGGCGGATCGCTAGCCCCTGACTCAGGAAGAAAACCCCACCGCCGATCGACATTAGCGCGACATTATTTGAGTTGATTCCCACGAGAACTAGCGCCAAGCCGGCAATAATTCCCAGCATAAACCAGATTCTCGCAGCACCCGCCTGGCCAGTGTAATTGCCTGTGACTGGGTGGCCGGAGCTTGGCGCTAGGCTCATCGCTCGCCAAGGCAGGAATAGGCCTACGAGCATGCGTGAAACGAGACTTCCAGTTTGATTGAAGCGGCCTTCGAGTGCCGTCTGGTGCTCTGGCCCTATTTCAATATCGATGCGCGGGCTCGCATACCACCATTGCCGCAGCCGGAGCACATGGCGGCCCGGCTGACAGGTGATTAGGAGCGACTTGCCTGGAGAAACCCTCCCACGATTTGCGCCATCGACGTAGATGGTGAAGGTGCCGAGCCGAGGGTCCCCGAACCAGTGACTGTTGCCTATGACTGTGAGTTCAGCCACACCCACTCCTCTCGTAATACGCCGCCAGCGTCGCTGGGTCATGCTGCAGCCACTTCAGAACGTCACCCATGGGAAGCCACCCTGGATGAACCCAATCAGCAGCGTCAATATATCCCCACGCGGTCTGCCCGTCCGGCCCATCCTGCTGCGAGTAGTCCCAGGCGCCTTGAACTGCCCCATAGCCGCCATTGGCTAGGAACCCCCGAGCGCGATGCTTCCTGCGATGGCGCAGGCCTCGTAGCATGGGCCTGCAATTGCCCCGCCAATTCCACCTTCTGCGGCGGCGCGCG
>JBAUAR010000027.1:0-6893 GCA_049675875.1 Streptosporangiaceae bacterium | reverse complement strand
AGCTGGCCGAGCGCGAGCTGGCCGCGGGCGGTCGCGCCGAGCGCGGGCAGGCTGAGCCACCGGCAGCCACAGTGGGTGTGGCCGCCTTGCCCGGCGGGGAGGAAGGGCTGCGGGTTGCCGGTCACCTGGCCGAGCTCGCCTGGCTGGTCGCACCCGAGGACAACGAGATCGCGCAGGCCAGGCACCGGGTGTACAGCATCCGGGCTGAGCGGGCTACCTCGACGATGTCCGCCGGCATCTACCGGTGGGCGGCTGGCGAATCCCTCGGCGATCCGTTCGGCCGGAACTACAGGTCTGGAGAGGCAGATGACGATCACTGACGGCATCGACTCGACCGTCCCGCCGAGCGGGACAGGCTGCGCCGAATGCGAGGCGAGCAGCGGCTGGTGGCTGCACCTGCGCAGGTGCGCTGAGTGCGGGCACATCGGCTGCTGTGACACCTCGCCGTCGCAGCACGCGACCCGGCATGCGAAGACGAGCGGGCATCACGTCATCAGCAGCTTCGAGCCCGGCGAAGACTGGTTCTTTGATTACCAGGGTGACCAGTTCTACGAGAACGGCCCGGCACTGGCGCCGCCCGAGCATCACCCGGTCGACCAGGGGGTGCCCGGACCGCATGGCAGGGTGCCGCGCGACTGGCAGTCGCACCTGCACTGACGCGTGACCCTGGGGACCTGCGGCGGCACGGACGAGCTGGGGCAGCGCCGCCCTGGCGTGTCGCGCCTCGCGCGCGGCCGGGTGGCCGCGGTACGATCTGCAACGCGTCGCTACCGGTAGCCGGCCGGAACCGGCCGCCAGCGGCCTGGGAGACTAGGACCCAGGCGTTCGGCGGGTAGAAGCCGGGCCGGAAAGGTCTTGGTGCAATGGCGGACCCAGGCGGGGCTGTTCAGGAGGTTCGCGGGGCGGTGGCAGTGCCGGGCACCGTAGCGAATGGGACTGTTACGGAGGGCACCGTCGCGAAGAGTGATGCCGCGAAGAACGATCCTGACGCCCTGGTTGCGCAGATCGAGCACACCCGCGAGGATCTGGCGCGGACCATCGACGCCCTGGCCGACCGGGTCAGCCCGGCGAGCAACGTGCGCATAGTGCGGGCAAAGGTCATGGAGCAGCTGGCCAGGCCGCAGGTCCAGATGGGTGCGGCGGCCGCCGGCGCGGTGGTCATCGGACTAGCCGTGCTCCGGGTCTGGGCTCGGCGCCGGCGCCACTAGTACCGGGCGGGTCACGCGAAAGCCTGGCCCTCGCCCCGGTAGGTCGGCACGGTCGCGACGACCGCGTCGCCATCGACCAGATGCAACTCGGTGAACCGTTCGCAGAGCTCGCCTGCCTTGGCGTGCCGGAACCACACCTTGTCGCCGATCTTCAGGCCTGCCGCGGCCGGGCCGAGCAGGGGAGTCTGTACCTCTCCGGCGCCTTCCTCCTTGTCGAGCCGCAGGCCCGCCGGTAGATAGGGCGACGGTACCCGGCTTGCCGTGCCGGGCCCGGACGCCGGGTAGCCGCCGGCCAGGGCGGTGACCACTCCGGGCCCTGGCCGCCGGACGATCGGCAGGGCGAACATCGCGGCTGGCACGCCGGTGAAGCCGCGATAGGCGTCGAACAGCGTCGGGTGGTACAGACCCGAGCCGGCCCCGATTTCGGTCACGGCAGGCTCGGCGGCCGTGGCCGCGAGCGACCCCGTTCCGCCGCCATTGACGAATTCCAGCGGAACCAGCGCCCGGATCGCCGCCACTATTGCCGCCCGCCGGTCTTTCAGGTCGCCGGCCGACCTGCGCTGCATGATCCGGACGGCGCGTGCGTAGAGCGGCCGTCCAGGCGGGTCGTCCCCGACGCCGGCGATCTGGGACTCGTAGGCCATCAGGCCGACCAGTCGCAACCCGGGCCGCGCCAGGATCGCCTCGGCCAGCTGTGCCGCCGAAGCCGGCGTACGGATCGGAGACCGGCGAGCCCCGGCCCGGAACCGGCCGCCGAGCGTCTCGTACCCGGCATCGATGTCGATGGCGACCCTGACCCGCAGCGGGTCGGCGAGCCCGGCCGCGGCCTTCTCGATCAGATCGAGATGCTCGGCGCAGTCCACCATGACGGTCACGGCCGCAGCCGCCGCGGGCTCGCTCGCGAGCCTTGCCAGGGCCAGCCTGTCGGCACTGGGATAGGCGACCACGATGTCGTTGCTCGTTCCGGCCGCCGCGAGCCACAGGGCCTCCGGAAGGGTGAACGCGAGGATTCCCCGGAACCCGGTCATGCCAAGCGCGTCCGCGATCAGATGCCGGCAGCGAACAGACTTGCTGGCCAGCCGGATCGGCTTGCCCGCCGTCCGGCTGACCATCGCGGCGGCGTTGGCGCGGAATGCCCCCATGTCCACGATGGCGAAGGGCGGCTCCAGGTGTGCCGTCGCCGCGTTCAGCCTCTGCAGGTCAGCGGCCCCGCCATGGCCGTTCGGGTCAGGCATCGTCCTTGGTCAGTGCCGTGTACTCGGCTGGGGAGAGCAGGCCAGGTGGCAGTTCCGCGCCCGTGTCCTCCAGCCGCACTTTGAACAGCCAGCCCGCTCCGTACGGGTCGGAGTTAACCAGACCCGGGTCGTCCTCGATCTCGGGGTTGACCTCGGTGACCTCGCCGTCAACCGGGGAGAACAGGTCGCTGACCGACTTGGTCGACTCGACCTCGCCGCAGGGCTCGCCAGCCACGACCCGGCTGCCAGCGGCTGGCGCGGACACGAACACGACGTCGCCGAGCGCTCGCTGGGCATGGTCGGTGATCCCTACCGAGGCCGTGGCGCCGCTGATCGCTACCCACTCGTGCTCTGGCGTGTAGTGGAGCTCGTCGGGAACGGACATTTTCGCCTCTCTTGCCGGGTTTGTACAGCCGGGTCTTTGGCGCGTAGTCGAGAGCCGCCGGGCCGCAGTCAGGCCCGGCGATAGAACGGCAATTCCACCAGTCTGGCCGGCTCGGCGCGGCCTCTGACATCCACCGCCAGCCCTGCTGCCGCGTCAGCCGCCTGGGGGCGGACGTAGGCCATCGCGATAGGGATGCCGAGCGTCGGCGACGGCGCGCCGCTGGTGACAGTGCCGCACGGGACGCCGTCCAGGAGCACCGGGTAGCCGTGCCTGGGTACTCGCCTCGACTCGCCGACCAGTCCCACCAGCTTGCGCTGCGGTACGGCCGTGGCGCGGTCGGCGAGCGCCGCGCGGCCGACGAAGTCGCCTGGCTTGTCGAATCTGACAACGCGCCCCAGGCCCGCGTCGAAGGGGCTCATGTCCCGGCTCAGTTCGTTGCCGTACAGCGGCATGCCCGCCTCGAGCCGAAGCGTGTCGCGGGCCGCGAGGCCAGCTGGCCGTAGCCCCCGCTCGGCACCTGCCACGCTGATGGCGTCCCAGAGATCCGCGGCGTCGTCCGGCGCGGCGAAAATTTCGAACCCGTCCTCGCCGGTGTACCCGGTCCGCGCCAGCAGCACCTGGCGCCCTGCGAGCAACGCGGGGTAGCTGGCGTAGTACTTCAGCGCCTCCAGCTCGGCCGATGCGAGCGGGGCCAGGATCGCGGCGGCCAGCGGACCCTGGACGGCGATCAGCGCGTAACGGTCGGTCCGGTCCCCGACGGTCACGTCCCGGCCGGCGGCGCGTTCGGTGAGCGCCTCGGTGACGACGGCGGTGTTCGCCGCGTTGGCGACGATGAGGAACTCGCCATCAACGAGCCGGTAGACGATCAGGTCGTCCAGTACGCCCCCGTCTGCGGCGCAGATCATGGTGTATCGCGCGCGTCCTGGCTGCAACGCCGACACGGCGCCGGTCAGCGCATAATCGAGGGCGGCGGCAGCATCTGGCCCGCTCACCGTGAGCTCACCCATGTGGGAGAGGTCGAAGATCCCGGCCGCGGTTCGCACCGCTTGGTGCTCGGCCGTCTCGCTGCCGTAGCGCAGCGGCATCAGCCACCCGGCAAAGTCGGTGAGGCTGGCGCCGAGCCGTTCGTGCACGCTGGTCAGTGGCGTCCGGCGGGGCGCGGCCGGAGACGCCTGGTTGGCCGCGGGCGGCGGCGTGCCTGTCACGCTCACGGAGCCTACCGGTCGCCACCGCCGGACCGCGGGCTGGCCGGACCCGGGATACCGGCCCGAATCGCGATCCCTCGCGGTCGGAGCGGGCAGACACTGAGCACAGGCGCACCAACCGGGAGGTCGACATGAGCGTGCTGTCCGATGAGCAGGTTTCCGAGCGGCTGGCCGGGCTCGACGGCTGGACCAGGCAGGGCGACAGCATCGTGCACGTGGCGACGCTGGCTGACTTCAAGGCCGCCATGCTGTACGTGGGCGCGGTCGCCTACCTGGCGGAGTCCGCTAACCACCACCCCGACATCGCTATCGGCTGGAACAAGGTGACCTTGACGCTGTCGACGCACTCAGCAGGCGGACTGACGGCCAAGGACTTCGCCCTGGCGGAGCAGATCGGCCGGCTCGGCTGACCGGAAGCGGCCGGGCCGCCGGCTGAGCCTGGCGAAGGGCGGCGCGTACGACCCCCGTGCGCACGCGCCGCCCCGACCGGTTTTCCTCGCCGGTGGGCAGCGCTCCCGAGTACACATGCGAACCAGCCACTCAGGTGGCGCTGCTCACACGACGAAGGCGTATCCGCTCGTCGCTACCCTCGTCTGCCGCGAGCACTCTGGTTCCCCCGCGACCAGGCGGCTCACAGCCGGCGATCCTGCAAAGGACCGAACGGCCCCCGGACGAAGGTCCCCCTCCGTGACTTGCGGATCCTCTCCCGCGGCCTCGTCCTCGCCCCGGCGTGCCGGGCCTGAGTGCCGCATGAGTCTCTAGTTATACACGGAGTGCTAGGTCAGCTACGGCTAGTTACGGAATTGTGTTGAGGCGCGCTACAGCGGCCCTGCGAGCGCGGCCGGCGACCGATCAGTCGATCTCGCAGGGGAGGTGCTTGATGCCGTTGATGAAGCTCGATAGCAGCCGGTCGGGCTCGCCCGAAGCGCGAATATGAGGCGCGCGGGTCATCAGCTCCCTGAGCATCACCCGGATCTCCCGGCGGGCCAGATGCGCACCGAGGCAGAAGTGCGGGCCCGCGGCACCGAAGCCGACGTGCGGGTTCGGCGAGCGGGCGATGTCAAAGCGGCCGGGGTCGGCAAAGATGCTCTCATCGCGGTTGGCTGCCCAGTAGAGCAGCATGAGCTTGTCACCCTCCCGGTAATCGTTCCCGTTCAGGGTGCAGTCGCTGGTTACTGACCGGCGCATCCAGATCACGGGCGTGGCGTACCTGACGATCTCTTCCACCGCGCCCGGCAGCCGCCCGTCCACGTCTTCCAGCAGCAACGCGCGCTGATCCGGGTGTTCGGTCAGCAGGTTGAGCGCGTGCGAGATAGCGGTACGGGTTGTCTCGTTGCCGGCCACCACCAGCAGGATGAAGAACGATCCGAGCTCAGCGGGGGTGAGCTGCTCGCCATCGATATTGGCCTTGGCCAGAGCGCTGACCAGGTCGTCCCGCGGATCCTCCGCGCGCTCGGCCGCCAGGCCGGTGACCAGGCCCGCCAGATCTTGGCCGGCCGTGAGCAGCTGGGTGACCGCGGTGTCCATGTCCTCGCTGATGAACTCGGGATCCTGGCCGGACAGGATGAGATTGGTGTTGCGCAGCACCATGTCGTAGTGCTCGTCGCCGATGCCCATCATCTGGCAGATGATCCGCAGCGGCAGCCGGGCCGAGACGTGCTGGACGAAGTCACATGGCCCGGTAGCCAGCAGATCATCGACGATCGAGGCGGCGGCAACCTGCACGTCGTCCTCGAACTTCTGGATCATCTTGGGGGTGAATGCCCGCGAGACAATGCGCCGCAGCCTGGCATGACGCGGGTCATCCATGCTGATCATGGAGCCGAAGTACTCGTTGAACTCGGGTGGCAGGTCGACGAGGCTGGTCGCGCCGCGGGCCGACGAGAACAGCTCAGGCTGACGACTCGCCGCGGTCACGTCGGCGTGCGAGACGAAGGCGTAGTAACCGCTGGACTCGGCGCCGAAGGGGTTCTCGGGCTCGTCGAAGAACACCGGCCTGCCCACCGTCCGCAGCCGGGCGAAAGCGTCGTGTCGTGCCTGCCACGGCAGGGCCCAGAATTCGGTCGCCGACAGGTCGATGCCGTCGATCGAGCTGGCAGAGGGAGTCGTCATGACGCCACCTTCGACTAGAACCCGGTTCTAGGCCCTAGTCTGACAGTTCCGCCCCG
Source organism: Streptosporangiaceae bacterium (assembly GCA_049675875.1). Lineage (GTDB taxonomy): Bacteria > Actinomycetota > Actinomycetes > Streptosporangiales > Streptosporangiaceae > JAJYUU01. Next base: position 692 of record JBAUAR010000027.1, on the reverse strand, counting down.
ACCCCGGCTATGGCCAGCGCGCCTCGTCGGCCGCCGTCAGGACACGACGGCCGCGACCGGCCGGGTGGGCGCGATCCGCGCGTGGCTGCCGCGCATCGTCAGCAGGGCGACCGCGACCGGTGCGGCGACGCCGCTCAGCTCCACCACCGTGCAGGCGATGCGGGCGCGCCGGGTGGCTAGCACCACCCAGCCGTCGCTGGCGGCCTGGACGACCCTGAGATCAGTCTCGGCGTTCAGGTCAGCCGCGACCAGGCATTCGCGGATGGCCTCGAGGCGGGCGGCCAGCAGCGGCAACGGCTCGGTGAGCTCCGCGCGGAGCTGGCCGTAGGCGATCGCCATGCGGGTGGCTGGCTGGTGCTGACGGCTGGCCTCGTCGACGGTGACCCACGCGCACGCTGCCGCCACCGGTGCCCGGACGGTGAAGGTGAACCCGGCGAGTGGTCCAGCTCCGGTGGCGCTAGCGGCGCTGAGGCGAGCGCGCCTCGGCCGGGTGGGCCCTTCGGCGGCCGGGGCGTCCCCGTCGCCGCGCTCGCTGTGGCCCGTTCCGGACTGCCGCAGAATCGCGGCCGCCGGCCCGGCGGGCTCGCCGCAGCTGACGGTGACCCGCAGCCCATCGTCCAGACCCAGGTCGGCGGCGCTGCGCTCAAGGAACGCCGCGAGCAGCGCAGGCGGCCACGCCGCGTTGCGCGGCA
>JBAUAR010000026.1:0-2739 GCA_049675875.1 Streptosporangiaceae bacterium | reverse complement strand
TCAGCCCGGCGCCGGGCCCGTCCGGAAGATGGTCCCGGTCCGCACCGCTGCGCCCGCCAGCCGCCGCCGACCTAGCCGCCGCCGACCCAGCCGCCACCGACCCAGCATCAGCCGCGACAGCCTCGGCCAGCGTCTCCAGCAGCGCCCGGGCCTTCAGCCGCGTCTCGTGCTCCTCGGCGGCCGGGTCGGAATCGAACAGCAGGGTCGCCCCGGCGCGGACCGCCGCCACCTCATCGGTGATGTGCGCGGTCCGCAGCGTGAGCCCGGTGTTCATGCCGCCGTCGAAGCCGATCACACCGACCGCTCCGCCGTACCAGCGGCGCGGCGTCGACTCATGGTCCTCGATGAACTGCATGGCCCAGTTCTTTGGCGCCCCGGTAACGGTCACCGCCCACATGTGGCTGAGGAACGCGTCGAGCGCGTCGAAGCCGGGCCGCAGCGTGCCCTCGACGTGGTCGACCGTGTGGATGACCCGGCTGTACATCTCGATCTGCCGTCGCCCGATGACCCGCACGCTGCCTGGCACGCAGATCCGCGACTTATCGTTGCGGTCCACGTCGGTGCACATGGTCAGCTCGGATTCCTCTTTCGGCGAGTTCAGCAGCGTGCGGATGGCCGCGGCGTCGCCGATTGCGTCCTCGCCGCGAGCGATCGTGCCGGAGATCGGGCACGTCTCGACCCGGTCGCCGGTCACGCGTACGTACATCTCCGGCGACGCCCCGACGAGGTACTCCCCCTCGCCGAGGTTCAGGAAGAACTCGTACGGTGCCGGGTTGCGGGTGCACAGCCGCTCGAAGAACGCGGCCGGCGAGGGGCACGGCGCGTGGAAGGTGTGGCCGGGCACGACCTCGAAGAGGTCGCCGCGGGCGAAGTACTCCCGGGCCTGGTCCACCACCCGGGCGTAGCTGCCCGGCTGCGGGTCGGCCGGCAGCGCCCTTCGGAGGGTAACGGGCTCGACCGGGCCGGCGCCGTCCGCGGGGCCGCGCGAAAGCTCCGCCGTGGACCCGGCTGGGGTCTCGAAGTCATACCGGAAGCGGGTCGCGGTTTCTCGCTTGCGGTCGACCACCCAGATCTGGTCGGGCACGTGCAGCACGAGGTCGCGGGCGGCACCGTCCCGCGGCAGCCGCAGCCGTAGCGGTTCGAACTGGAACGCCAGATCGTAGCCGAAGGCGCCATACAGCCCGAGGTGCTGGTCGGGGCCCGCGAACGCGGCGACGATCTCCCGCAGCGCCGAGAACACGGTCGGCCGCCGGCTGCGCTGCTCCTCGGTGAAGAGCTCGTCAGTGTCTCGAATCAGCACCTCGGCGTGCCGTACCGCCCCGCCGGCCTGCGAGGCGTCGTCTCCCCGGACTGCCGCTGCGGGCCGCTCGTGGCCGTCCCCCCGGACGGCCGCGGGGGGTCGCGGGGGGCCGTCCCCCCGCAGTGAACTGTCAGCCAGATCCGCACCGCTAGCCCGGCGCAGTGCGGCCGCGATGACCGGCAGCAGCACCATGCCGCGCTCGTTCAGCGCGCTGGCGCGGATCAGCCGTCCGCGCGCGGTGATCTGCACCGGCGGGTCCACGTAGGCCAGGTGCCATCGGCTGTACCGGCCCGGATACTCCATGCCGGAGCTCAGCACCCCGCCAGGGCCGTCCTGCACCCGGCGGGTGAGGCTTGCCAGGTCGGCGGGATCGAACGGGTCGGCGCGCCGGGTCACCCGGACGCCACCCGCGGTCAGGTAGCTGATCTCATCCATGTCGGCCTCACGGTCGTGGCAGCCCGGCGGCCGAAACGCACGAAGGCGGCCGCCCGCCGGGCGGTCGCCTCCTGGTCTGCTCTGCGCGCGAACCTGGCACCGCCTAGCGGCGGCGCCACCAGCCTGCTGCCGGAAGGTCCGTGTGCATGCGGGGAGCTTAGCCCGACCTGGGCCGATGCGCCAGTCGGCGGCCCGGCCCAGGTCGCGGCACGGCCCGGATCAGGCCGCGTAGACCACGGTGATCGAGACGCTGACCTGCTGGCTGCCCGGCGAGATCGGCACAGACGCCGACTTATTGCTGGCTGCCGAGGGGGCGAAAATGACCGGCGCGGAGGCATCATCGGGCGTGACGCTGATGACGGGACCGAGCGGCTCACCGAGCGCCCTGGCGAACTGGGCTGCCTTGGCCCGGGCGTCGTGCACGGCGCTGGTCCGCGCCGCGGCGAGCAGCGAGCCGGTGTCGGTGAGGTTGAGGGATACGTCGTCGATGGTCACCGCGTTCCCGCCAGCGTGGACAGCGGCCTCGATCTCGCTGCCGGCTGAGCCGAGCTGATTCAGGGTGGCAGTGAGCGACTCACTGACTCCGTAGCTCACCGGCACCTGCGAGTTCCCCTGGTAGTTGGGTGAGATCTGCAGGCCGGAGGTCTGGATGTCAGCGGTGGCCACGCCGCGGCGCCGCAACGCGGCGGTGACCTTGCGGACGGCCTGGTTGGCCTGGCTGAGCGCCGAGCTGACCGAGCCGGCGTTGGCCTGAACGCCCATGGACAAGACGAGCTGATTCGGAGTGCCGGTGACGGTGCCGACGCCGGTCACCGTAATACGGCCAGTGCTCGGTTGCGCGGCGGCTTGCCGGGCAGATGCGAGCGTCGCGGCCTGGGCGGCGGGCTCGCTGCCGTGGCTCGCGCCAAGGCTGAAGGCGCCTACGAGCAGCGCGGCGGATGCGACGCCGACGGCGGCGGCGCGGTAACCAGGGTTGGTGCTGATGGCCATGACAGGCTCCTGCT
>JBAUAR010000025.1:0-6314 GCA_049675875.1 Streptosporangiaceae bacterium | reverse complement strand
CTACCTGCGCGCCGCGCTCGGGCTGCTGACGGCCTTCCTGCTCGGCGAGGTGGCGACCGCGCTGACCTCGGGGTCACTCGCGCTGCTGTCGGACGCCGGCCACATGCTCGCCGACGTCGGCGCCATCGCGGGGTCGCTGTGGGTGATCCGGCTGGCAGCTCGCCCGCCCGCCGGCGCGTGGACGTTCGGCTGGCGGCGCGCCGAGATCCTGTCCGCCGCCGTCAATGGCGTGACCCTGCTGGTCGTTGCGGGCATCCTGACCGTGCAGGCCGCAATCCGGCTCGTCCACCCGCCCCACGTGGACGCCGCGCCTGTCCTTGCCGTAGCACTCGCCGGCATCGTAGTGAACGTGGTCGCTGCACGGCTGCTTGCTCGGGCCAGCCGGTCCAGCCTGAACGTGGCGGGGGCGTACCGGCACATCCTGACCGACCTGTACGGATTCCTGGGTACCGCGGTCGCAGCCGTGATCATCCTGACCACCGGCTATACGCGGGCGGACTCGATCGCGGCGCTGGTCGTGGTGCTCCTCATGATCAGGGCAGCCTGGTCACTCCTGCGTGCCTCGGGCCGGATCCTGCTGGAGGCCGCGCCCGAGCACATGAACCTCGACGACATACGGGCTCACCTGCTGGCTACCGGCCACGTCAGGGACGTGCACGACCTGCACGCCTGGACCGTCACCTCAAGCCTCCCGGCGCTGTCCGCGCATGTAATCGTCGATGACTCCTGCTTTACCGACGGGCACGCCCCCCGCCTGCTCGACCAGTTGCAGGCATGCCTCGCCGGGCATTTCGACGTGGAGCACTCGACGTTCCAGCTCGAGGCGGCCGCGCACGCTGACCACGAACCAGGCACCCACTGACCGGTGCCCGCGAGCGCGTCTCGGAGCTGTGAGTCGGGTCACTGACCTGGGCATTGCCCGTGGTGCCCGGAATCGGGTACCCTGGCAGAAGTTTGACAAGGCACCTCGTTCGGTGAGGCGTCGACACGAACACAGGCCACTGATCCGACGACGTCGAGAGACGCCCAGGGTCAGGACAGGTCTCCCCGGCCTAAGGGGTGACCCGAAGTGGCTGTACCCCGCGGTGCTACGTCGTGTCGTGCCAAAGCTCTGACGAGAAGGGGTGCAGACGGCGTTATTGGCGGTCATCTCCCTGCGTGCCGTAGCGGGCACCCGCGCGTGCCATGACCGGAGGGAGGCGAGATATGGAATCCAGTAAACCGGGCCATGAACGGCCCGTCATCCAGCCGATCTCGAATCCCCCCGGCACGCGGTAGCCACCCGCCCTGCGAACCGCCCGATCCTGTGCGCAAGCGCAGTGCGGATGGATGTTGCGTGCCTCCCGAGACCAGGGAGGAATGGCCATGACCTCGCACACCATGGACGCAAACGGCGCGGTCCTCGACCCCGAGCACGTCGGCGATATCCGCGGCGCACTCGGCACCATCCGTCATGATGACCTCGCTCCGCGGAGCGGCTCGGCCGTGCTCAAGACCCTGCTGGCGATCGTCGGCCCGGGTCTGATCGTGATGGTAGGCGACAACGATGCCGGCGCGTTCGCGACCTATGGGCAGGCTGGCCAGAACTACGGCACCCGACTGCTGTGGACCCTGCTCCTGCTGGTGCCCGTGCTGTACGTCAACCAGGAGATGGTCGTCCGGCTGGGCGCCGTCACCGGCGTCGGCCACGCCCGGCTGATCATGGAGCGGTTCGGCAAGTTCTGGGGCGCGTTCAGCGTCGTTGACCTATTCATCCTCAACGCGCTCACGATCGTCACCGAGTTCATCGGCATCACCCTGGCGGCGGGCTACCTCGGCTTGCCCAAGGTTCCGGCGGTGCTGCTCGCCGCCTGCGTCGTGGTCGCCGCGGCATTCACCGGCAGCTTTCGCCGGTTCGAGCGCATCGCGCTGGCATTCTGTGGCGGCAGCCTGCTGCTGATCCCCGTGTACATCCTGGTGCACCCGGCGGCGTCGCAGCTGACCCGCGGCTTCGTCGTCCCGCAGCTGCCCGGCGGCGCTGGTGGTCTGTCCACCGTGATGCTGCTCGTGATCGGCATCGTGGGCACCACAGTCGCCCCGTGGCAGCTGTTCTTCCAGCAGTCCTATGTGATCGACAAGCGGATTACCCCGCGCTTCATGAAGTACGAGAAGGCCGACCTGTGGATCGGCATCGGCACGGTGGTGGTGGGCGGAGCCGCGATCATGGGTGCGACCACCGTGGCGTTCGCGCACAGCCACCTCTTCGGGCACTTCACCGACGCGGGCGGGCTCGCCACTGGCCTGCAGGCGTACGGCGGCCGGGCGGCGGGCGTGCTGTTCGCTATCGCCTTGCTGGACGCGTCGATCATCGGCGCGTTCGCCGTGTCGCTGTCGACCGCGTACGCGATCAGTGATGTATTCGGCATCCACCACTCGCTGCACCGGGGCGTCCGCAGCGCCAAGGGTTTCTACGCCGTCTACGCAGCGCTCATCGCCCTGGCTGCGACCGTTGTGCTCATCCCCGGCTCCCCGCTCGGCCTGCTCACCGAGGGCGTTCAGGCGCTGGCGGGTGTGCTGCTGCCGAGCGCGACCGTGTACTTGCTGCTGCTGTGCAATGACCGCCAGGTACTCGGTCCGTGGGTCAACGGCAACAAGACCAACGCGTTCACCGGGACTGTTGTGGCGGTGCTGATCGCACTGTCGGTCATCCTGACCGCCTCGGTGCTCTTCCCCTCCATGAGCGCACGACAGATCCTGGACATCATGATCGGCTGCGGCGCGGCCGGCGTGCTGGGCGCGGGGTACGTGCTCAGCCGGCGACTGCGCGCGAGCGAGGCGGCCGCCGGCCCGTTGAACCGCTCGGGCCGGGAGAACTGGCGGATGCCGCCGCTGCACCTATTGCAACGACCGGCAATCCCTACCAGCCGCAGGCTCGGCCTGGGCGCGCTGCGGCTGTATCTCGCCGTCGCCACGATCCTCGTGATCGTGAAGATCGTGGAACTCGCGATCGGCCACTGACCGGGCCGGGCCGTTCCGGGCTGCTGGGCGCCGAGCGGCCTGACCGCCGACCCGGCTGGCTTCGGCTGCGTCGGGCAACCCACCGGGAGCGACGCTGGCTTACCGGGCCGGTGCCTCAAGCGTTGTCTTGATAGCCGCGAGCCCGCCGTCCATCAGGGCTGACGTCCGCGCCGCGAGTTCGTCCGGCAGCACGTCGGTGATCCAGACGAACCTGCAGCGGCCGGCGTCGACGGGAACGATCTGCCCGGACGCGTTGTGGTGCGAGCTGCCGAGCGGGCCGTCGACCACCGTGTATGACAACCGCATCGACTCGTCATCCAGGCCGACGAGCAGTTCCCTGGCAACGGCGCCGCTAGCGAAGGTGATCTCACGTTCCCGCTCGCCGACCATGGTGACGTTGGTGACGAAGCCCTTCGCCAGCCGCTCGTGCAGGCGGCTGAAGTCGCGCAGCGCGGCCCAGCACTGCGCCGCCGGGGCGTCCACGGTTACTTCCTTCAGGACGGATGCCATGCCAGTTCCTCTCCAGATGTCCCTGATCCAGATACCAGGCTCAGGCCTCCCGTACGGGGAGAGTCAAGGGCCGCCGGCGACGTGTTCCAGGCCGGTGACGCGGTGCCAGTCAGCGGTGACGCCCGCTCCTTCAGCGCACGGTGACGCGGCGCCCGTTAGCGCCGCACGAGCGACAACTCCTGGCTTTCGCCGTGGCCGGCGCCGGCCCCGGATCGCCACGCTGCCGGCCCGATTACCGCTGTCAGCCCGAACTCTGCACAGCGATCTGACGACTCCCGCGGGCGGTCTGCTTCGGAATCGGGACGGTGACCTCGAGGATTCCCTTGTCGTACGTGGCCGTGATCTTGTCCGGGTCCGCGCCCTCCGGCAGCGCGATGGAGCGCGTCATCGAGCCATACTTGAACTCCGAGTGCCGGTCCTGCTTGCTTTCCTCGCGCCGCTCGGCGCGGATCGTGAGCATGCCGGAATCGACAGTGACCTTGACGTCCGCTTCCGCATCTACGCCTGGCAATTCCGCCCGGATCATGTACTTTCCGTCGTCTCTGAAGTCCTCGACGCGGAACGTCTGGTTCGAGCCGAACGGGAGCATGGCTGACCACGGCCCTTCCAGCCAGTCGAGCAGGTCAGGGAAGCGGGACGGCGCGCGAGCAGGTAGCGGCATGATTCCTCCCATGGGCTAGCGCGGATTCTCACCCCTCGACCTCATTCCCCGGCTAACCAGGGCCACGCAGTTGACCGAGTGCCGGGACTCCGCGAGCAGTGCGTCGCGACAAGTCGAGACGTCGTGCTCAGCCCGGCCTCAGCAGGGGTAAAGGTCACCGGCGGTGTAACGCGCTGAGCACCAGTCAGGCGATTGCCGTCGGAGAAGATGCTTCGAGCTGCTTCGCCGATGTCGCCCCTAATTACCGTATGCGGCGCAGCCTGCGCGGCTATGGTGTCGGCATGTAATTTTGGGGGACTTTGGCGTTTGGTGTGGGTCACGCCACAGTTCTCCGGCTGCGACGCATCATGCCCGTTGTCCTGGGTGGCAGCAGTCGTCGCCCTGGTAGCTGGCTGCTCCTGGATCCAGCCATCGAATCGAGTGCTGGCAGAACAGGAGAAATCGGTTGCCGCCGATCTCTCGACGACGAATAGCTACCAGCTACTTCCCTGCGTCAGGATCGGCAACAAATGGTATGACTACTGGCCCCTTGCAGGCGGCAATAACTCAGCTATCACTAACCCGGTCACCATCTAGGTTCCGGTGATCGGCCAGCCTTCAAGACGACGTGAGGTAAGGCTCGCCAAGCGAGTGATAGATCCGGCGCTGGGCAAGCGCCAGACCATGTGGCCGGGCTGGTCCTGGGTCAGGTGCCAGCCCGGCGCCTGCTTAGCGCGACGATGCCTTCTGCAGAGTGGCGCATGTCGAATAGCAAACACCAAGTTATGTACCTGGCATTGGCATGCTCCGCCGAACCGCACTCCCGACAAGGGGTCGGTGCGTTAGACGTCACTGATGCTGGAGCTGAGCCAGGACGCGTGTTTGCCGCGCCGGGTCCAGTCCACGCGCATGCAGGGCTTTCTGCACGAGTTGAAGGTTGGCACCGTGTGACCGCATGTGCTCGATCAGCGGAACATACCGATCGCGGCGATCCCGGACCAGCTCAGAGGCCAACCGCAACTCCAGGCCGACAGCGGGAACGATGTGCTTGCCGACTTTCATGCGAACGTAGTGTTCCCAGGGGCCACGCCCGATGCACTCGAACGTGTCGGCGTCCGTAGGCCACTCTACGGTGCTGACCTCGACCTTGACCTGCTCGACCACGAACCGCGCAAAGTACTGGCGCGCATCGGGAAGCCAGACTGGCGGGTCCAGGCAAGGGAACCCGTGCAACGCGGTCGCAGCCCTGTCGATGTCGCCTCGGTGGGCAACCAGGATGTCTACATCGCCGACGGGAAGCCGGACGCCCTGCGCCAGAGCGGCTGCGGTACCAACCAGTCGATACTCGAAGCCCACGGCGTCTGGGTCGACCTGGTCAAGGATCAGCGAGAGGACGGCGTGCAGCTCCGCCGAGCCGTGCAGCCTGCTCGCGCTGTCCGTGTCCACCGCTCGATTGTGTCGCCGGGGTCTGACAGACCTGCACCAAATGCCCCGGTCCGGTGCTGGCTTCAGACCGGGTAGGGGTCGCCGGTGGTCTGGTATCGGCGGCCGCTGGGCAGCTGCCACGCCATGTGTCCGGCCTGGTCCTGGGTCAGGTGCCAGCCCGGCGCCTGCTTAGCGCGATGATGCCTTCTGCAGAGTGGACCGCCGTTGCACTCGCACGTAGGCCCGCCGCGATCGAACGGGATGGTGTGGTCGATATCGCAGGCCGTCGCTGGCCGGCGACAGCCTGGCGCGGCGCAAGTCGGCTGCCGGATCTCGATCAGGTGCCGTAGCGAAGCCGGCCACGGGTAGCCCGGTGAATGACGGGCGTGGCTGCACTTACCGGTCTGCAGCAGCTGCAGCCTGGCCCGCAGGCCCGCGGCCCAGGTGATCAGCGGCTGCCCGGCCCGCGGTCCGCGCTGCCCGGCGCAGGCATGCCCGGCCGCACTGCCGTCAGCGCGGGTGAGAGTCAGGCACCAGCGGCTCGAGCTGCCGATCTGCGCGGCAAGGTCCCGGCAGGTCACCGCATCGGCGGGCCCGTATCCCGCGACCTCGCCGGGGGTGTCGGTCAGCCCGGCCAGCGCCGCCAGCGGCATGGTCAGGTGAATCGTCCCGCCCCGCCGCCACCCACCCCGCGCGGCGCCCTCCGCAGGAGTGCCGTCCGCATAGCCGCCTGCTGCAGGAC
>JBAUAR010000024.1:0-8711 GCA_049675875.1 Streptosporangiaceae bacterium | reverse complement strand
AGTGCGGGAGTCCGCCGCCTGGCCCGGACTGCGCGGCCGCGGCTGATGATCTGCGCAATGGGTGTGGCCGAGTGAACATCGGTGACCGACTCGCGCACCATGGTGCTCAGTTCGTTGTCGTTCATGGTTGGTTCTCCTGTTGTAGTTCGGGCTGAAGGTCGTGCCGCAGCGCGGTCATGGCCCGGCCCAGGTGGGCCATAACCGTGCCGGGGGCGATACCGAGGATTTCTGCAGTGCGGGCGGTGTCGAGGTCGAGGATCAGCCGCAGTGCGACCACCTGCCGCTGCCTGGCGGGCAGCCGCATGAGCGCTGCCATGATCTGCGGGTCCACCAGGCTGGCCGATGTCCCGCTGACTGCGTGCAGGTCCGCGACCGAGCCAGGATCAGGCACGGATACCTCCCAGCGGCGGCGTCGCCACCGGGAGATGCCTGCGTTGAGCGCGGTCCGCACCACCCATGCTTTCGGTGCGGGATGCCTGCTCACGGTGCGCCAGGACGCCCACGCGCGGGCGAACGCCTCGTCCACAAGCTCCCGCGCCGTGTCCTGGTCACCGATGCTGACCAGGACAGCCCGCAGGCACTCATCGGCGGCGCTGCGATAGAACTCAGCGAAGTCCAGTTGCTGTGTTCCCACGCCCATTCAACGCACCGCTGAGCCATTCCCATTACGTGCCGAACGGCCGGGCGCGAAGTGGCTGCCAGGTTCGACACCGGCCATCCGCAGCGCGGTAAACCTCAACTCGTTCCTGTGCCGCAGCGCCTCGGCTTCGAGCTCGGCCCGCCGGGTCTCGTTGAACTCGCGGCGCGACTGCGCAACCATCCGGCGCTGCATGTCGGTCGCAGGTTCTGTGTTGCTCAGCACAAAGTCGATCTCATCCATAGCGAAACCTCCCACCGCGATTGCCACTATCGGCCGGGTGCCGGACGTCCCGTCGTTGGCCGGCGGGTTCGGTGTGCTCATAGCCCAGCTCCATCCACGCCCGACGTCAGCCGCTGGCGCAGCTCCCCGTCGCCGAAACCGAGAAACCACTGCGCGGACGGCTGCAGGCCATCGCCCCAGATCGCCGCGGTATCTTCTGCCGGGCCGTCGAACGCCAGGCCGCGCCGCGGCCCGCAGCTCGCCGATCCAGTCGGCCCGGCCGTGTCAGTGCCCGGCAGCGAGCTGGCGTAGCTGCTGACGTCCCACGTTCCCCCTCGAGTGCAGCGGTAGGTCCGGGCGGGAAGGAAGTCGCGCCCGACTGCCCGGACCGCTACCACGCCCACCCTGTCGCGTGTTATGGCATCGAGTGACAGAAAGCAGCGGCCGGTCCTTCGGCTTGTCTGGCTATCGTGCGGACACCAGTAAGCCACGGGTAGACACTGGTCACAAAGGGCGACGGGCAAGTAAATATCCGGGCCGAACGCGCGCGGTCGGGCGCGAACATCGAATGTGACGCAGATCACATTTCTCGCGCGGCCGCTTTGACCGGATGGCACACAGCTGGCACGCCGGACAAGTTGATCAAGGGATGCGTAGGTCAGAGGGCTAATGGAAGTAGGCTGCCAAGCTGTGTCGCAGGACGGACAGTCCCCCTGGCCAGACCAGTACTGCGCGACAGAAGATGTCGCCGGCAGCGCCGCCGTCATCGTTGCGACATTCCCGATGCCCGCTGGGCTCGTCTTCGACTGGCACACCCACCCCGATCACCAGCTCGCGTGGGCGGCCAGCGGCGTGCTGACGGTGCGCACCGACTCCTCGACCTGGGTGCTGCCGCCGACGCGCGCCCTCTGGATCCCCGCCGGGCTGCGGCACGAGACGCTCGCGGCTGGCGTGGCGATGATGCGCTCGGCCTATGTGCGGCCGGACCGCTGCCCGATCAGCTGGACGGCGGCCACGCCGGTCGCGGCCACCCCGCTGCTCGCCGAGCTCATCGGCTATCTGGCCGATCAGGACCTGGACGCGGCCCGCCGCGCGAACGCCGAGACGGTGCTCGTCGACGTGCTCGAGCCGGTCGCGATGACGACCGTGGCGGTGCGCACCCCACCGGACGACCGCGCCAGGCGCGTTGCCGATGGCCTGTCGGCCAATCCGGCCGACGTCCGGACGCTGGCCGAATGGGGCCACGAGGTCGGCGCCAGCGAGCGCACGCTCGCCCGGGCGTTCCTGTCCGGTACCGGTGTGAGCTTCGGCCGGTGGCGCACGCTGCTGCGTGTGCAGACGGCACTGCATGCGCTCGCCGACGGCCAGCCCGTGGGCAACGTGGCCAGGCGCGTCGGGTACGAGTCCGACAGCGCGTTCGTGCAGGCATTCCGGCGTGAAACGGGGGTAACGCCGGCTGCCTACTTCCGCAGTTCCGTGCAAGCCTCAGGGTGAGGGCGCCGGTCACCCCTGGTGCGGCGAGGCGGCCGCGCGGCGGTCGCGGTCAGGCGGCGATCAGCACAACGCCCACGGCCGCGAGCAGCAACCCGGCCTGCTGCGTGCGCCGCATCCGCTCGCGCAGGGCGAGCCGGGCCAGCAGCACCGTCACCGCTGGATAGAGCGATGTGAGCACGACCGCAGGGCCGAACAACCCGGCCCTGGTGGCCAGCACGTAGCTGACGTTCGCCGCGGCGTCGAGCGCCCCGGCGCCCACCGCGGCGGCGAACAACGGCCAGCCGGCCTGCCAGCCCACCGGGCCCCTCCGGATGATGAGGGCTGCCAGCACGTAGATGGCCAGGCCGGCGCAGCGGGCCGCGAGCGCGGGCCAGAGCGGCCCAGTCTCGCCGCCGTTCCGGATGAAAAGGAAGAACAACCCGAACGCGGCGCCGCTCGCCAGTCCCAGTCCGACGCCGCGGAGCCGCTGCGACCAGACCGCTGCGGACCGCCGCGGCGATGCGCCCACCGCCCCGGTGACCTCGGATGCGACGCCGCCGGAGCTCACCAGCACCGTGGCGGCAAGGCAGAGCACTACCCCTACGTACACGGCCACGCCAGGACGCTCACCGTCGGCGACCGCGACACCCACCGGAAGCACGGTCGCCGTCAGCGCCGACACCGGCGACACCACACTCATCGGGCCGGCCGCGAGGCCGGCGTAGAAGAGCATGAGTCCAATGCCGCCGACGGCGCCCGCCGCGAGCCCCCATTCGACGCCGACGGCACGCAGCGGACCGCCGAGGAGCAGCGCCGCAGGCAGCTGTACGGCGACACCGGCAACACCAGCCGTCAGCAGCACCGCAACCAGCGCGGCCCGGCGGGTGGCAGCGCCGCCGAGGAAATCGGCGCTACCGTAGAGCAGCGCCGCGCCGAGGGCGAGGACGATCAGCAAGGCACGCCTCCGGTCATTTCAATAGACTACGTAGTTCATTATACTGACCGGCACTCCGGTAGTCACGCGAATAAAGCGCGGACGAGAAGGGCAGCCGACATGGCCGACACGACCGAGCCGGCCGGCATATCCAGCGCGCTGGCCCGGACCGTAGCCGCCCTGCGCGCCGAGCGCGGCTGGTCGCTCGACGCGCTCGCCGGCCGGTCGGGGGTCAGCAAGGGCGTACTCGTCGCGGTGGAGCAAGGCCGGTCGAACCCGAACCTGGCCACGCTCGCGCGAATCGGTGACGCGTTCGGCGTTCCGGTGACCCGGCTGCTCGAGGGTGCCGACGACTACCTCGTCAGGATCAGCAGCCAGGCTGACGCGCGCGTGCTGTGGACCGGTGCGGCGGGCGGCACCGGCACGATCATCGCGGCCACGCCGCCGCCATGGGCGGCGGAACTGTGGCGCTGGCAGCTGGAACCGGGGGAGAAGTTCGGCGGGGATTCGCACGCACCAGGCCTGCGGGAGCTGACGTTCGTGGAGTCGGGTGAGCTGACGCTGACGGTGGCCGGCCGGACCTATCGGCTCGGGCCAGGCGAGTGCGCACGGTTCCCCGGCGACCTGCCGCACGGCTATGCCAACGAGGGCACCGAGCGCGCGGTGCTGACGATGGTCAACGTCATCCCGCCCGCGGTCGGCTGAAGCCCGCGCCCGGCGGCCGGCCCAGTCGCCGATCTGGCTCAGTGGTGCGGATCCGCCAGCATGAGGTCGAGCTGAAGCCAGTTCGCCAGGTCCTTGATCTCCTGGTGGACGGCTGCGGTCATCGCCGCGCTGAACGTGACGTCCTGGTGGATGGCATCGACCCGGAGCACGCCGACGGTCCGGTCGGCGGTGGCGTCGAGCTTTCCGACGAGCCGGTCACCGGACAGGATCGGCAGGGCGAAATATCCCCAGCGCCGCTTGGCGGCCGGCTTGTACATCTCCAGCTGGTAGTCGAAGTCGAACAGTTCCGCCATCCGCTTGCGATCGTAGACAAGCCGGTCGAGGGGCGACAGCAGCGCCGTGCGTCCCGAGAACGGCTGACCCAGCAGCGCCGGATCTACCCGCCACTGACCTCTGACGCCCTCGACGACGGCGGGCTCGCCGGCCGCGCCCGCATCCGACGGCTCGACGCCGCAGTCGGGCCCGCGTGCGCGGGCGATGCCGAGGGACCGCAGCCGGCGCTCATCACGCACCCGCCGCGCTTCCGGCGCGGGAACGCTCGGCTCGTCGGGATACACGCGCTCGGCGAGGTCCCACAGTCGGTCGCGGCCGCACCACCCGGCCATCGCGACCTCGCCCCGGCGCACCATGATGTCCAGGAGCGCGGCGACGTTGCGGTTGTTGTTCCAGCCGCTCGACTGCCACGGAACGGCGCAGGTGTCCGGCAGGTCCCGCACCGCCAGGTCACCATCGGAGCCGAGCCGGTGCAGGATGTCCAGGCGGCACGCGTCATTGGCGCGCAACCACGTCACAGTGGCCTGCTGCCAGTCGCGCAACCCCCCTGGCCCCGGCCACTCGGCCATGTCGGCGGTGTACAGCGCCAGGTCCTCGCTGGGCCGAATCATTCCACGCAGTTCGAGCAGCGTGCGATCCCGGAGCGCGGTGCCGAGCTCGCCCGGCGAGTAGCTCGATCCGAGGCGGCTCCAGGCGATGAGATCGGCGTTCGGCGCGACGGTTGCCGTCAGGTCGTGCTGCAGCAGCGTCAGGCCGCGCACCACGGCAAGCAGCCCGGCTGGCCGCCTGCCGTCGAGCAATTGCGCCCGCACGGCTACCCGCCGCGCATCGGCGCGGGAGAGCTCGTGCAGCGTCACCCTGTCAGGCTAGCCGTCCGAACGCGCAGTGCCCGGCGGCGTGGCGTCCTGGCCCGACGTTACCTGCCGGGCCCGCTGAGCCGGAGCAGCCGCTGCGCCCGCTCCTGCTCGAAGTCAAGCGCGCGGGCGGGTGGCGGCTGGATGCGGCCGATTCGCCGGCCTAGGTCGGCCACGTCGGCGCGCACGCGCGGGTCCGCCAGCACGCGGATACCGAATGCGAGGGCCGCCGGGCTGATGTCATACCGTCGCTCCAGCGCCGCGCCCAGCGCGACGGCGGCCAGGTCGGCGTCGGTGAACTGACGGTGCAGGCCCGCTGCGGACGGCCCGGCCGGCCCGGTGGGCCGCCGCGCGATCACCCGCCGGGTGGGGTGTCGGAGCGCTGGCAACAGGCCGAGCGACTCCCGGTAGCGCAGCATCCGCGGGGTCATGTCCAGCCGACGGGCCGCCTCGGTGATGCGCATGGCACTAATCTAACATTTTCCTGTCAGGAACATGGCTGCTAGCGTGCATCCGGCAGCAAGGCTGCCGTAGCGTCGTGCCGTGGCGCCCATGCCGCGCCCGTCAGCAGAGTGAAACCCAAGGAGTCTGGATGCCCGACGCTCTACCGTTCAAGGTCGCCGACCTGTCGCTCGCCGACTTCGGCCGGCGCGAGATCCGACTCGCCGAGCACGAGATGCCAGGACTGATGGCGATGCGCACGGAGTATGCAGCCACCCAGCCACTGGTCGGCGCCCGGATCACCGGCTCACTGCACATGACCGTGCAGACCGCCGTGCTGATCGAGACACTCGTCGCCATCGGTGCCGAGGTCCGCTGGGCCTCCTGCAACATCTTCTCCACCCAGGACCACGCCGCTGCGGCGGTGGTCGTCGGCCCGGATGGCACGGCAGCGAATCCGACCGGCACGCCGGTGTTCGCCTGGAAGGGGGAGACGCTGGAGGAGTACTGGTGGTGCACCCAGCAGGCACTCACCTGGGACGGCGAGACCGGCCCGAACATGCTGCTGGACGACGGCGGTGACGCGACACTGCTGGTGCACAAGGGCGACGAGTTCGAGGCGGCGGGGGCGGTGCCGGCTGCCAGGGACGACGACTCGGAGGAGTGGGGCGTCATCCTGGCCGCCCTGACTGCCGCACTGGCGCAGACGCCGGGCAAGTGGACGGCGATGGCTGCGGGTATTAAGGGTGTCACCGAGGAGACCACGACCGGCGTGCACCGGCTGTATGACATGGCCAGGAATGGCAGCCTGCGGTTCCCGGCGATCAACGTGAACGACTCGGTGACCAAGTCCAAGTTCGACAACAAGTACGGCTGCCGGCACTCACTGGTCGACGGCATCAACCGCGGCACCGATGTCCTGATCGGCGGCAAGGTCGCGGTCGTGTGCGGTTACGGCGACGTAGGCAAGGGCTGCACCGAGTCGCTCCGGGGCCAGGGCGCGCGGGTGATCGTGACCGAGATTGACCCGATCTGCGCGCTGCAGGCGGCGATGGACGGCTTCCAGGTCGCGACGCTCGATGACGTGGTAGAGACCGCGGACATCTTCGTCACGGCCACCGGCAACTACAACATCATCACCGCCGAGCACATGAGCCGGATGAAGCACCAGGCGATCGTCGGCAACATCGGGCACTTCGACAACGAGATCGACATGGCCGGGCTCGCCCGGCTGCCCGGCATCAAGCGGGTGGTCATCAAGCCGCAGGTAGACGAGTGGACGTTCCCGGACGGACACGCTGTGATCGTGCTGTCGGAGGGCCGGCTGCTGAACCTCGGCAATGCCACCGGGCACCCGAGCTTCGTGATGTCGAACAGCTTCACCAACCAGGTCATCGCGCAGGTCGAGTTGTTCACCAAGACCGACGAGTACGCGCTCGACGTGCACGTGCTGCCTAAGCACCTGGACGAGAAGGTTGCTCGCCTGCACCTGGACGCGCTCGGCGCGCGGCTCACCGTGCTGACCAAGGAGCAGGCGGCCTACATCGGGGTGCCGGTCGATGGCCCGTACAAGCCGGATCACTACCGCTACTAGCCCGCGGGGCGCCTCGGGGGGTGATCCCCCCGAGGTGGCACCGCCGGGCCGCTCGGCGACCGGGCCCCCCGAGGCGGCACTGCCGACAGGCGGCCAGTCGTCGGACATCGCCGATCCCCGCCTGGCCCAGGCTGGCCAGCCGGGTATCGCGTGGGCCGAACGCGCGATGCCGGTGCTGGGCATGCTGCGCACGGACTTCGCCGCGCAGCCGCCGTTCGCCGGGCTGACGATCGCCTGCTGCCTGCACGTGACGGCCGAGACTGCGGTGCTGATCCGCACGCTGACGGCAGGGGGTGCGCAGGTGCACCTGGCCGCGTCGAACCCGCTGTCGACGCAGGACGATATCGCTGCCGCGCTGGCGGCCGAGCCGGGCATCACCGTCCAGGCCCGCTCAGGAGTGGACCGCGCCACCTACTACGAGCACATCCACCGGGTACTCGACTGCGCGCCGGATCTGGTCATGGATGACGGCTGCGACTTGGTCAATACGCTGCACGAGGATCGCGCGGAGCTGATCGACCGGGTGCGCGGCGGCTGCGAGGCGACCTCGAGCGGTGCGGCCAGGTTGCGCCGGATGGCCGTCGCCGGGTCGCTGGGGTTCCCGGTCGTCGCTGCCGAGCGGTCGGCGATCAGCCGGATGATCGACCACAAGTACGGCACCGGGCAATCGGTGCTCGACGGGATTCTGCGCGCCACGAACACCCTGGTCGCTGGCAAGACCGTCGTGGTGGCGGGCTTCGGCGCGGGCGGGTCGGGTATCGCCGAGCGGGCCCGGGGACTCGGTGCGCAGGTGATCGTCACCGAGGTGAACCCGGTTCGCGCGCTGGGCGCGCTGCTGCAAGGATTCCGGGTGCTGCCGATGAGCGCGGCGGCACCGCTGGCGGAGCTTGTCATCACGGCGACCGGATCGCGCGACGTGCTCGGCGCGGCCGAGCTGGCGCAACTTCCCGATGGGGCGATGCTGGCCAACGCGGGCCACTTCGATGTCGAGATCGACGTAGCCGCGCTCGCGGGCCTCGCCGTCGAGGTGCACCCCGGTGTCCGGCCGTACGCGGACGAGTACGTCCTCGCCGACGGCAGGCGGCTGATCCTGCTGGCCGAGGGCCGGGTCGTCAACCTCGTGGCGGGCGAGGGCAACCCGGCGGCGGTCATGGACACCTCGTTCGCGGTGCAAGCGCTGGCGCTGGCCTGGCTCGCCGGCACCAGGCCCGACCCGGCGGGCGGCACCGGTGACACGGCCGCGAGCGGCCGGGTGCTCTCCGTGCCGGCGGAGATCGACGCACGCGTTGCGAACCTCACGCTCGCATCGCTCGGGACCCGGATCGACACGCTCACCGCGGAGCAGCTGCGCTACCTGGAGTCGTGGCAGGAGGGTTCCTGACCGCGCAGCGTCAGGCCGGCGGGACGAAGTCGGCCGCGGGCTCTGCGGGCCGCCGCTGCGCGGGCGAGCCAGCTGCGGGCGGCTGGAGGGGTGCGGGCGGCTGCGATATGCCCGAACCAGCGGGGAACGTCGGTGCTGGTGTTCGCGGTGCCTCGCGCGCCGCAGCCCCGGCGGTC
>JBAUAR010000023.1:0-3332 GCA_049675875.1 Streptosporangiaceae bacterium | reverse complement strand
CCGCGCTGGAGCGCTTCGAGCGCTACCGCCGCGGCCTGCGCGACCAGCTCGGCGCCGACCCCGGCGAGTTGCTGCAACGGGTCCACCGGGACCTGCTGGCCTTGGACCGGCCGGTGCGCAGGGGCGTGCGATACGACGCGACCGCGCTGGTTGGCCGCGACCGCGATCTGCACCGGCTACGAGCCCTCAGCGCAAGCTCGCGGGTCGTTTCCATCGTCGGTGCGGGCGGGCTGGGCAAGACCCGGCTGGCGCAGGCCATCGCGCGCGACGCGGCCGTGCCGATAGTGCATGTCGTCGAGCTCGCCGGTGTCTCTGCGGCGGACGACGTACTCGGCGAGGTCGGATCTGTGCTCGGCGTTCGGGACTCGATCCAGGGTCGCCGGGTGCTCACCGCAACCCAGCGGGCCGACGTGCGCGGGCGGATCGCGCAGCGGCTCGCGCAGTCGCCCGGGCTGCTGGTGCTCGACAACTGCGAGCACCTGATCGCCGCCGCCGCCGACCTGGTGGCGTTCCTCGTGTCGGCCACCTCCGACCTGCACGTGCTGACCACCAGCCGCGCGCCGCTCGGCATCGCTGCCGAGCGCGTCTACTTGCTCGGCGAGCTGGAACTCGACGACGCTGCGCAGCTGTTCCGCGACCGGGCCGTTGCCGCCCGCCCGAACGTCCTGCTCCCCGAGCAGGCCGTGACCAGCGTTGTGCGGCAGCTCGACGGACTGCCCCTGGCGATCGAGCTCGCGGCGGTCCAGGTGCGGGCTATGGCGGTAGCGGAAATCGACAGGCGACTGGAAAACCGCTTCGCGCTGCTGCGTGGCGGCGACCGCAGCGCGCCCGACCGGCACCAGACATTGCTCGCGGTCATCGACTGGTCCTGGAATCTGCTCGATGCCGGTCAACGGCGCGCCCTGCGGTGGCTGGCCTTGTTCAACGACGGATTCACGCTCACGGCCGCGGAAGCCGTACTCGGCGGCGATGCCGTTCTTGCGGTTCAGGGCCTCGTCGGCCAGTCATTGCTGAGCCTGGTGGAGACTCCGCAGGGGGTGCGCTACCGGATGCTCGAGACCGTGCGTGAGTTCGGCCGAATGCAGCTGGTCGCGGCCGGCGAGGACGGCGCGGCACGAGCCGCGCTGCGGCGCTGGGCGACCGGCTACGCCCGCGACTATGGCGCCCGGCTGACGAGCGCCGATCAGTTCGAGGCCGTCGACGCCGTGCACGCTGAGGAGGTCAACCTAGCCGACGAGCTTCGCGCGACCATCGCCGAGGCAGACCGCTGCGCCGTCGTTCAACTACTGGCCACGCTCGGCATGTTCTGGACGATCCGGGGCGAGCACCTTCGGCTGCTCGTGCTCGCTGAAGCTGTGGCGGAGGTCGTCGGCGACTGGCAGCCGCCGCCCGAGCTGGCGGAGGTGACGCGCGAGGCGATAGCCATCGTGCTGACCAACACGATGATCATCGGCAGCGAGCGGGTCGGCGCATTGCAGGCGCAACTGCGCCGACTCGGCGCCGGAATGGACTCGGAGGATGGGCGCCCGACCGGATTGGCCGCGGTCTTGCTGGCGTACGACCCGGACGATGTTGACGCGTTCAGCCGTCAGCTCGAGCGGCTCGCGGAGGACGCGGACCCCGGCACGGCGGCTGCCGCCAGCAACTGGCTGAGCAACCTGCGGGAGAACTGGGGCGACCCGGCAGGCGCGGCGAAGGCCGCCGAGCGTGCGCTCCAGCTCGTCGGTGACGACGCCGGACCATGGTCATGGGCGATGCCGCACACCTTGCTCGCAGAGCTCACCATGCACCTAGGTGACCGCGCCGCGGCCGCCGAGCACGCCCGAGCGGCGCTGCCGGTCATGCGGCGGCTCGGTGCCAGCGACGACGAGATCCAGCTTCGCGCGCTACTGGTGTGCTGCGCGATCGCCGAGAGCCGGCTCGAAGATGCCGAAGAGCAGCTTGCCCAGATCGACAGAGCCGCCGGCACCGAGACCGTCTTCGGCGGGGTCGCCTTCCAGCAGGTCTGCCGTGCGGAGCTGCTGCTGGCCCGCGGTGACCATGCCGCGGGCTTGGCTGTCTACCGTGACTGTGCGGACAGGATGCGGGAGCTCGAATTTCCCGGCATCAGCAGGACAGGTCTGGAGCCGTGGGCGCTGTTTGGCGCGGCGATGACCCTGGCAGCGCACGCGCACTACGCGGCAGACGCCGATGAAGCGTACGCGAGCACGCTGTTCCGTGCCTGCCGCGAGGACGCCCGCAAAGTCCTCAGCCCTGCGGCCGCCGACCGGGACTATCCCGTCGTCGGCCTGCTGCTGTTCGCGCTCGGGGCGTGGGGCTTGCTGCACCAGGCCGCGTCGGCCGAGGACGCGGCACGGCTGCTCGCGCTCGCCAATCGGTTCGCCTACAGCCGGGTGACTCCGACCCTGCTGTGGGAGCGGATCGCGCCCGCGGCCGAGGCGGCGGCCCCTGGCCGGATCGCCGAGTTCCAGGCACAGTTCGGCACGCGTCGCCCGACGGATCTGCTGACCGAGGTCCGCCAGGCGGTGCAGCGGCTGCCCGGCTGAGGACCGCGGCTGCTACAGATGCCGCTTGTAGCTGTACACCGACAGCGGCGCGAAGATCACGATCACCGCCAGGCACGCCAGCAGCGTCCAGCCCACCTCGCCACTGATCACGCCCAGGTTGGCGAGGTCGCGGGCGGCCGACACCATGTGCGAGACGGGGTTGACCTTGACGAAAGCGGCCAGCGCACCGGGCAGGGTGCGGACCGGCACGAACGCGTTGGACAGAAAGGTGAGCGGGAAGAGGATCAGCATGGAGATCCCCTGCACGCTACGAGCGTTGCGAGCGAGCGTGCCGATGAAAGTGAAGATCCAGGCGAGCGACCAGCCAGTGAAGATCGCCAGCACGATCGCGCCCGCCACGCCGAGTGCGCCGCCACCGGGACGGTACCCGATCGCGATGCCCATCCCGAAGGTAAGGGTGGCGGCGATCAGGTACCGGACGAGGTCCGCGACCATCGGGCCGGCCAGCGGAGCGAGCCGGGCGATCGGCAGCGACTTAAACCGGTCGAAGACGCCCTTCTCCATATCCTCGCGCAGTTGCACGCCGGTCGACATGCACGTGGTCAGGACCGTCTGGGCGACGATGCCGGGGATCAGCAGCGGCAGGTAACTCTGCACGTTCCCGGTGATGGCGCCGCCAAAGATGTAAGCGAACATCGCCGTAAACAGCAGCGGCTGCAGCGTGACATCGAAGAACTGCTCCGGGTTGCGGCGCATCTTCTTCAGCGCCCGCCAGGCCATCGAGAACGTCTGGCTGACGGTCTCGCCGAGGCTGACGTGCGGACG
>JBAUAR010000022.1:0-4882 GCA_049675875.1 Streptosporangiaceae bacterium | reverse complement strand
CAACAGGATGGTGTGCAGTGAATTCGCCTGATGCCAAAAGCAGGGCAGTAGGGATCATCGGCGGAATCGCGGTCGTGGCGTATCTCGCCGCGATCGCGCTTACCCCGGCGCATGCCCCCAGCTCCGGATCAGCCGGTGTTTCGATCGTCCGCTACGCAACCGTCAACCGCGATCAGCTGCTCGCCAGCGACCTGCTTTTTGCACTCGGGCTGACGGTGCTGGTGGTCTTCGCCGCCGGGCTGCACCGCATCATCAGGCGCGCCGAGGCCGAGGACGGCTGGCTCGCGATCGCCTCGCTGGCGAGCGTGGTCGCCGGCGCCGGGATCTTCGGTGCCGGCACTGCGCTGTTCATGGTCGTCGCCTACCGGCCAGTCACAGATCCCGCGGTGGCGCGGGCGTTCTGGGACGCGGGCTGGCTGGCCTACAACTCCGCGGGGTTCGCGTTCGTGGCCTGGATCGCGATCGTCGTTGTAGCCGCGCTCAGGCACCGGGCGCTGCCGCCGTGGACAGCATGGATCGGTGTCCCTGTCGCGCTGATCAACCTTGCCGGCCCGTTCGCGGTCACGGCGGGGACCGGTGCGTTCTCTCCGCAAGGCTGGTTCGCCCTGGTCGTCGGCCTCACCTTCGCCATGTGGCTGGTCACCATCGCCCTGGCGGCCTGGCGATCGACCCGCCCTCCCGCAACGATCCGCTGACTACAGCCACAGCGGTCGCGCGCGTGCCGGGCTCGGCCTGCGTTGTGACAAGTTCGTACGCACCCGGATCGCGATTGGCAGCGTCGGGAACTTAGCTGCCAGGTATCTGCGGCGGTGCGGGGAAGCGGGAACCGTAACTGGCCATGGAGGCGCCGGGAACAAGGTCTTTGAGATAGCGGGCGCTGCGGACTCCCCCATCCAGATAGCCGAGGTTCTGGTAGAAGGGATGGGATTCGGTCCGGCTGCGCGCGGTGGTTACCTCCATGACGACGCAGCCGAGTTCGCTCGCGGCATTCTCGGCGGCCTGGACGAGCTGCCGCCCGATTCCCTGCCCGCGGCATGTGGAGGACACGACGAGCGCCACGATTCGTCCCCACCGTCCCTCGTGCTCCAGGTAGGGAATCGCCGTCACCGCAACGATCCCCAGCACCTGGTCTTGACGCTCAGCGACGAGAGCGCGGCTAGTTGCCTCACTCGCCCACAACGCCAGGCGCTGCCGCACGTCGGCCACCTGATTGTCTGGATAGCCGAGTTCGGCCAGCAGCATTGCTATCTGCGCGGCGTCGTCAGGCTGAGCGTGACGGACTGAGCACGGTGCTCGTGTGGTCACTGGCTGATCGACCTTTCCCGGTCTGCCCGTCGCCCGCCTGGAGGCATCTCCCTCGCAGCAGTTCGGCCCGAACACGCACCGCCCGCGCACGGTGGAGGAGCCGCGATCCGCGTTTCCGCGCCTGGCGCAGTCTCATGTCAAGGGCACTAGAAAACTGATCAGTTGTCGGCACGCCGCGCCCTGGTCAGTTTTCACGTGCCGTCGACATCTCACGGGTCCGCATTTACCGGACGCAGGCTAGATTAACGACCGCGGGCTGGTGTGCTACTCCGGTTACCATGATTCGCAAAACCTGCAGGTCAGCGAGTTGCGCACGCATCGGACTGCTGAACGCGTCACCAACTCAGGTGCCACAAGATGCGCACCGTCAGCATCACGAACAGGATGATCAGGATGGTCGAGCCCCACGACTGCAGCCGGTGCACGAACTCGAACCCGTAGACGCTGACCAGGCCCTCAATGGCAAGCACCAGCGCAGCGCCTGCCCAGAACGGGATACCGAGCAGCAGCGCGGCCGCCTGACCGCCGAACAGTCCTACCAGCGCATCCCAGGCAATCGACGAGAGCCACTGCACCGCGGCCGGCACCACGATCGTCTTCCCGAACGGCAGCCGCGCCAGCGGCACCTGCCCGGTGCCGGTCCGGGGGCCCCACGTGCACAGCAAGGCCACCGGGACAGAGCCGAGGACGGTGCCGAGGATGATGGCGAGCAAGCCTGGCCAGAACCCCAGCCCCAGCAGTGCCGCGAGCGTGCCCGCGAACACTCCGGACAGCTCCATGTTCGGGGTGAACCACACCGTGAACATCCGCCAGACGGCGCCGTAACGCGCCTCAGCCGGGATCGGGGCTATCCCCTGGCTTTCCAGCGCCAGGTCACCGGAGCGCCTCGGCCGGGTGCCGTCGAACACGCTCAGCTCGTCGATTGCGCCGGCCACGGCACACGCTCCCTTCGCCGGCATGACCCGGATCAGGTTCTTGCGGTCGGCGGCTGGCCAGCCACCCTCTCAGCCCGGTCCGCTCCGGACTCCCGCGCGTGACCGGCAGTCTAATCCCTGCAGCCTGGCACCGCCCGGCCAGCCGAGATCTGACGGCCGGCGAGCGGGGCCGTCCGCCGGCAGTTGCTGGAAGCACCGGACGAGGTCACCCTTCCCGTGGAGGACGGCGGCTAGTTTCCGGCGCTGGCAATCCGCCTTGCCGGATCCGGCCAGCGATCTCCAGGGCGACGGAAGCGGCAGGCGCACAGATCACATCGTGATCAGCGGGGCCGCTGTGTCCCGCGCCGGCGGCCGGCGCGGTCGATGATCGCCGCGCCGGCGGACGCGGCCGCTGCGACGACGGCGGTGGCGGAGATGAACGCCAGGTGGGTGCTGGTTGCCCAGATCCCGTCGGGCAGGCCGAGGAGCACGGCCAGGCCGCACGCCCACGCGCCTGTTATCGTGGCCGGAAGCCACCGGCCGGTGAGCAGCGCGATGCAGGGCCCGACGATGAGCAGCCCGATCAGGACTACCCGGTGGCCGGTGGCGGCGTCGATGGCTCCGACCGCGGAAGCAGCGATCATGCTGACGGCCCACAGCCGCCGGGCGGTCCAGCCGGGCAGCAGCGATGCTCGATGGGCAGCGTTATCCGTCGTCGTGCCGCCGGCCGGCTTCTGCCCGTTCACCGAAGGCGGCACCGGCGCATACGCATCGCGCTGGCGGCGTCTAGTGCCCGGTGTCATGGCGGCTGCCAGCGTCACTGCGGACAGGACGCTGAGCCCGGCGATCAGGGCGGTGCCGCCTGGCGCGGCGTAGCCGCTGACGATGAGACTGGCCGTGAATGCGGCGTAGGCGGCGATGATGGCAGCGCCGTGACGGCGGCGCAGTCCCCGGTGCCGCCAGGCGAGCGCGAGCACCGCCAGCGTGAGGCCCCCGTACCAGGCGGCGACGAGTAGTGCCTGCCCCGATGGCGCGCCCAGGCCGAGCAGCGCACCGGGCAGCAGCAGCCCCGCGATGACGTTCAGGGTGTTGCTGTTCAGTGCCGTGCTGAGTGTCGCGGCACCACGGCCCCGGCTGGCCAGGTACACGGCGGCGACCGCGTTGGGCAGGCTGGTCACCGCCGCCAGGACCAGCCCGCCGGTGACGATCTCTGGGACGCCCAGGGACCTGCCGAGACTGAAGGCAGCCCGTTCCATCGCGATGCTCGCGCCGATGACCACGATCAGCGCCGCCGCGGCCGTCGCCGCATCGGTCCACCGCCCGCGACTGGGCCGGATTGCTGCCTCGAGTTCGAGTTCCTCCTCGGCGACCGCCGACCGCAGCCACGCCCGCCACGGCGCGGGCAGGCGCAGGCCTTTTCCGCCTGTTCCCAGCACTACGACGTACAGCGCGACAACCACCGCCGCGAGCACCAGCCCGGCTAGCGGCGGCAGGGCGCCGCCGACGACCAGCGCGCAGACCGCCGCTACCCACACCGCGACCGTCCCGCTGAGGGCCACGACCCTGCGGTGCAGGCCGATCCGTCCCGCCACCACTGCCCCCAGGCCCAGCAAGGCTGCGAGGTTGAAGACATTCGACCCGAGTATCACGCCCGCGCCGATCTGCTGCTGGTGGCTGGTCAGCGCGGCGATCGCGGCAGTTATCTCCGGTGCGTCAGCGGCCAGCGCAGCGGCGATTCCCAGCAGCGCCTCCGACAGGCCCAGCCGCTCGCCGATCCGCTCCAGCCGGGACACCAGCAGCCAGCTCGCGAGCAGGCTGACCACTGCGCCAGTGGCGAAAACGACAACGAGCACTAGCCTCTCCCCCAGGCCCGCCACAGGGGCGGCGTCGCCGGCAGTTCGCAGGCACGCGTATTACCGCGGGCCGGCAACATCGCCGCGATGCCAGTCCGGACTGTCATTGGGCACTGCCGGACACCCGGGCGGAGCTGTAGGCGTGCCCGACCTGCTCGGCCAGCGCCACAGCCACCAGCCGCGCCTGTACCGCCGGCCGCGCCCCGGGCCGTGGCCTCATCAGGAACCGGCCGAAGTACGGCCGTTGCCGAACACCCGCAGCTCCAGTTCGGCGGGCAGGCCCGCCTGGTCAACATCCCAGGCACCGTCGCCGCCGGCAATGCTGCCGTCGGAGTCCAGCCGCGGCGGATGGCTGCGCAGCGAGCCGTACTCAAACCGCCACTCCTGCAGGTCCAGCAGGCCGGCCGGCAGGCCTCCTACGTACTCGGCCACCGCCTCCGGTGAGCGGGAGGCCTGCACGAGCGCGGCCGTGCCGTGCATCGACTCCAGGTAGCCCTCGCCGGTGACCGCGACGACTTTCAGCCGCCGCGCCCGCGCTGCCAGCTGCGACACCGCCAGCCCGGTCACCAGCAGCAGCACGGCAGTGGTGACATCATCGGTGCTGCGGATGGTCAGCTGGTAGTACGGCAGCGTGAAGAAGAAGCCGAACCACACCGCCGCTCCCACCGCGGCCAGCGCGCCCGCGGCCCTGTTGCCGGCGGCGGCGACCGCGACCACCACCACAACCAGCAGCAAGGCGGCGCTGGTGTCCGGCCGGCTGGCCCGGAATGGCAGCAGCACGCCTGACGCACCCAGCGGCCCGGCAAGCGC
>JBAUAR010000021.1:0-4929 GCA_049675875.1 Streptosporangiaceae bacterium | reverse complement strand
CAGGAAGGCCGGACCCGCACATCGTTCGCCGATGGCCAGATCGATCGCCCGCGCGGTGCGCGGCGCCAGAGGGATCGTGACGACCTTGCCGCCCTTGCGGGTAATGACCAGGGTCCGGTGCCCGCCTTCGAGGCCCAATGCCTCTACGTCGGAGCCGGTCGCCTCCGAGACGCGCAGCCCGTTCAGGGCGAGCAGGGAGATTAAGGCGTGCTCGCCCGGCGGCGACCAGCAGAGCGCCGAGCTCGTTGCGGTCCAGGCCGGTGGCGTGCGACTCATAATCCAGCCGGGGACGGCGGACATGGGCGGCCGGGGAGTGCTCCAGCAGCTCCTCCTCCACGGCGTACTTATAGAACCCGGCGATCGTGCACAGCCTGCGGGTCACGGTAGCCCGGGCCCGGCCGCGGGCTTCCAGGGTCATCGGACACCTCCCGGATCGGGCTGAGGCCAACAGCTCGGGCCGCCCAGGCCCCAGCGATGATGACTAATTCACCGTTAAACCCACCCTGACGATCAGGCAATGTCAGCCCTCTGTCCCAACCGGAACAGCCGCTCGCCGCGAAGCCACACCCGAGCGCCGACTATGCGTCCGTCAAGTCGGCGAACGACGGTGCAGCGGTTGTGCTCCGAACACACAGCTCTGATCTGAGCGTAATGGGTAAGAACTGCCCGATTGTGCTAGCTCCGCCGCTGGCAGGTCCTGCGGGTCGCGGGCTCGAGCACTAAGGACAAAGGAGCGGCTCATCAAGCCGATGAACGCCACGCCCGCGCGGTGGCTCGGCGGCCAGGAAGGATGGCCCCAGGGAGGCGGCCGACGGCAGGTTTCAACGGCCGGGAGCGCTGAACCGCACCGCCCGCGGCGACGGGCATCCTCGCCGGGCCCTTGGCAGTCCGGGCACGCCCGGTTCCCGGCAGATGCCTCCACGCGCCGTTCAGGAACTCCGTCCTCAGCCGCCACTCCGCTGAGCCGGGTCACTGCGCTATTCCCCGGCACTGGCTGCGGCTGATAGTGGCCCGAAGGCGGCGGTGAGACGATCGATCTCCTCCCTAGCAGCATCGGGATGCTCGGCCCTGGCCTCGACGATCGCGATCTGGCAGCCGGCCGCCTCATACGCGGCGATCTCGTCGGCTACTTCGGCGAGGTCTCGCCGCTCGCCTCTGGCGGCGGTGCGCACCACGACCGATGTGTCGATCTCGCCGGGGTCCCGGCCGGCTTCGCCGCAGTGGCCCGCCAGCGCGGCGAGCTTGCTTGGTATGTCCTCCGGCCGCGCGAAGCCCAGGTTCCAGTGGTTAGCCCAGCGGGCCACCACCCTGGCCGTGCGCCGCTCTCCCTTGCCGCCGATAACGATCGGCGGCCGCGGCCGCTGCACCGGCTTGGGCTCGCAGCGGGCATCGCTGAGCTGGTAGTAGTGCCCGGAGAAGGTAGTGGTCGGGCTGGTGAGAAGCCGGTGGATCACCTCGACGCCTTCCTCGAAACGGTCCATCCTGGCCCCGACCGGACCCAGCTCAATCCCGTAGGCGTCGCACTCCCCCTGGTACCAGGCGGCGCCGAGGCCCAGCTCCAGCCGCCCCCCGCTGGTGATGTCGAGGGCGGCGGCCATCTTGGCCAGCACGGCCGGATGACGATGCGGCATCCCGGAGACCAGAACTCCGAGCCGCAGGCGGCGAGTCCGCTGAGCCAGCGCGGCCAGGCTCACCCAGCCCTCGAGGCATGGCCCGGCCGGATCACTGAGGAACGGGTAGAAGTGATCGCCGGTCCAGGCCGACTCCCACAACTCGATCTCATCGGCGGCCTGCCACAACCCGCATAGCGCCGGCCAGGGATGCCCCTGGCCGGTGGTGAGGGCGAAACGCAATCTGAGCTCCTCATGCTCTACTCTGGTTGACGTCGTCAACCAGAGTAGAGCCGGCCGGTTGACGCCGTCAACTGCGCCGGTACCCTGAACGGGTGACCACCAGGGACCGCCTGATCGACGCGGCCACCCGCCTGCTCGACGAAGGCGGGCCGCCGGCGGTCACCCTGCGGGAGGTCGGTCGGCTAGCCGGGGTGTCCCACAATGCTCCCTACAAGCACTTCGCCGGCAAAGAAGACCTCCTGGCCGCCGTCGCCGCCCGCCAGCTGAGCGGCCAGCACCGACCCCGCGATGGCGTTCAGGCCGGACCCGCAGGTGAGGACGCCCTGCGCCACATGATGCACAGCTACGTCCGATGGGCCATGAGATACCCAGCTCGCTTCAAGCTCACCTTCGGATCCTGGTCAACGGACTCGGCCGAACTCGCAGAGGCAGCCACGGCCGCCCGCTCGACGCTGGTCGAGACAGTGGAGGCCACCCAGGCAGCGAAAGCCCTCCCCGAAGGAGACCCAGAGCGCGTCGCCGCGCTGATCCTGGCCGTCGCCCACGGAGCTGTCGATCTCGCCCTCAGCGGCCACCTTTCCGCGACCGGCAAGGGCCACGCCAGCCCGGACGACCTCGTCGACGACTTGCTCGACCACCTTCACCACGCGCGGTAACGCCTGTTCGGCACACGGATCGCTCAATCTCGACCGGTCAGCCACACCGCGCCAGATCGGCGGTTCGCGGATTGCTTTTGGGATCATATTGCGTGACACCAGCTTCCGCCCGGCTGGCATGGTGGCTGCCAGGCGGAAGGCTGACTGGCTGCTATCGGGCGGCGACGTAGGCGGCGACGATGTAGGTGGCATGCCGGTCGAGCGACGCGCGTGCCCGGTCGTGGCGCATCGTGGTTCTGGGGTCGGCGTGGGACGCGGCTTCCTGCACGTCGCGGAGCGGTACGCCGGCGTCCAGGGCGGCAGTGATGAAGGCATGCCGCAGCGTGTGCGGCCCGACGTTCTTGCTGATCCCGGCGCGACGGGCGACACCGCGGACGATCCGCCCGGCGCCGTGCCGGTCCAGCCGCCGGCCGTCCGGGCGCAGGAAGACCGGACCCGCACATCGTTCGCCGATGGCCAGATCGATCGCCCGCGCGGTGCGCGGCGCCAGAGGGATCGTGACGACCTTGCCGCCCTTGCGGGTAATGACCAGGGTCCAGCTTTTCTGAAAACTGGCACTCGAAGTAATACGGCTTGCCATGTACGACCGCAACCCCGGACCTAGGGCAATCCCACCAGCCCAGGTAACTCAGGACGGGTTCGAACGCCCCCTCGCCAGCATCAGTCACAAGGTCAATGATGACGCCGCCCCAGGTACCCGGAGTGCACTCACATGCCGCTCTCCGAGCGCTGGCTCGGACAGCGCTGGCTTATAACCGGCCTGGGCTGGTCCAGGCAGCCGCCGGTTCGGCCTCGAGCCTCGCGAGGATCTCGCGGGCAATGCTGACAAGCTCGTCGGGGCGGCCCAGCAACTCTCGGTCAACGACTTCATATATCCAGTGATGGCCTTGGCGAGTGCGGAAGCGAAACTCACTCTCCCACGCGGCCGCGAACAGCAGGCCGCGCCGGTAGAAGCCCCAGCCGCTGAACACGCGGCGCACCTCTAGCCCTTCGATGGCGCCAAGAGCGTCCTCGGCGTCGATGCGAATCTCGTCCTCTGCCCGGCCCACAGACCGCTGGTTACAGCCGCCTTCAGCGCCGCGGGGCAGCTCGTGATGGTCACCTGCGTGATGGCAGAAACGTGGACAATTCTTCGTCAAAGCCGGGTGCCCCCAACCGGACACCGGTGAGCGTGATTTGAGCGCGCATGACGGTGCGGTACCGCCGAACCGAGCCGCCTACTGGAGATCATTTACCGGACAGCCCTTAGACGGGTTCACGGCTGCCGGCTGGCCACTTTGGGCATAGCCAGGTCTCACACCAGGCCCCGGCGCCTGACCCTGCCCGCGGCAGCTGAGGACGTTCACCCACTGTGGGGCCGGGAATTATGCGCCCTGGCACGCGTTAGCATGGGGGGTAACCAAGAAGCGTGCCGGTCGTCCGGCGACGGCTTTGCTGTGCCGCGGCTACCAGCCCGCCCGCCCGCTGCGTTGATCCTTAGAGATCCGCAAGTCGGCTCGGCGTTCGAAGCACCAAGGCCCTGTGCTCGGGACGTTCCTACGCCCCGGCCGCCGGCCATGTGCGGCAGGCTGCCGTGGCACCATGCCCCGGCATTCCAGAGGAGAAGTCTGTGGCTCGACCAGGCCAGCGCCAGACGGGCGCTCGCCGTACCGCCCCGCGGAAGCAGCGACGCGTCCACGACCGCGGCGGCGTCGTCTCGGTGATCGCCCGGACTGTCGGTGAGGTCGAGGCGGCTGCCCGGCGCGGCCGCGTGACGCCGGCCGTGCGTACCAAATTCGAGGCGGCCGCCCTTCTACTGCGGGACGAGCGCGCCCGCGTCCGGCCGGCCGGAAGCGACAGTCATCGGGCCGAGCAGCTCAAGAGCCTGGACCGCATCGCGGCCATCCTGGCGACGATCGCTGTTCAGGACGCTGGGCTACTGGCTCTGCTCGCCGAGGGCTCCGGCGTCTCCGACGCGGCGAGGTCGCTCAAGCGGGAAATGCTGCAAGACCTCGGCATCGCGCCGGCGCCCGAAGAGATTGCGGCGGCGGAGACCGCTACAGCTGCCGCCGGCCCGGAGCGGCGGGTCGTGCCGCAGTCGGTGATCTCCCGGCAGCTTTCGAACCCCTTCCTCGCCCCCGACTTCTCCTCCGTTCCGCAGCTCACCTCCCGTCCGCGCCGCCTGGCCGGCTGGGAGCTGCTCGGCCCGCTGCTGAGTTCCTTCGAGCGAGCCGGCGGGGATACCCCGGCGTGCATGGCGCTCCCAGGGCCGACGGCACGGTTCACCCCGGCGGGCCTGGAACTGATGCCGCACCAGGGGCAGCTGGTCGCCGCGGCCGCTGCCGGTCACCGGACGTTCCTGCTCGCTGATGAGCCGGGTCTGGGCAAGACGGCCCAGGCGCTGCTCGCCGCGGAAGCAGCGAACGCCTACCCGCTGCTCG
>JBAUAR010000020.1:0-11598 GCA_049675875.1 Streptosporangiaceae bacterium | reverse complement strand
TGGCCGGCGGGCGTGCCGCTCGCCGCCGCGGCTGCGCTCGCCGCGGTCGCGTGGGTGGTGTCGTGCTGGCTGGCGGGACGGCGCGGCGAGGCGACCTGACCGGCTACGGACAGCCGAACGAGGGAACGGGGCAGCTGCCGCGTTCCTCGTATGAAATAGGCTTAAAGGCTGCAAAACACTCGACCGCGGTCGCTCGCGTTGTCTGTGACTCCGGTTACGCTGGTGCTAGCAGGCCGGAGAGACCGGCCGGCGGGGAGGACTGCCAGCACTTGACTGCCACCAAGAGGGCCGTCGAGCTCGTTGAGATCGCGGCCGCAGCCGCTGCCGACAAGCTCGCCTCCGACATCATCGCCTACGACGTGAGTGAGCAGCTCGTTATTACCGACGCATTCCTGCTGTGCTCGGCGGCCAACGACCGGCAGGTGCGGTCGATTGTCGACGAGATAGAGGAGAAGCTGCGGCGGGTGGGCGCCCGGCCTGCCCGGCGTGAGGGAGAGCGCGAGGCCCGCTGGGTCCTGCTCGACTACATCGACATCGTGGTGCACGTCCAGCACGCCGAGGAGCGGGTGTATTACTCGCTCGAGCGGCTGTGGAAGGACTGCCCGGTGATCCCGGTGCCGGAGCCGGTCGGCGCGGCCGGGCGGAACCGGTCGCGTCCGACGGACCGGGGCTAGGGTTGGCTGCGGCCGGGCCAGCCGTCACGCCCAGCAGCTGGCACGGCGGCGAGAGCGGCGACATTGTCACGCTCGTGCTCTGGCGGCACGGGCAGACCACGTTCAACGTGGAGCGGCGGTTCCAGGGCCAGAGCGACATTCCGCTGAACGACGCGGGCCGACACCAGGCGGCCGAGGCAGCGAGGTTCCTGGCGGCGCTGCACCCGGCGGCGATCTACTCCTCGGACCTGAGCCGGGCGTCGGCTACGGCCGGCGCGCTGGCCCGGCTGACCGGGCTGACCGTCCAGCTGGACAAGGACCTACGGGAGCGGGGTGGCGGGTCGTGGGAAGGCCTCACTGAGGGCGAGATCCGGGAGCGCTTTCCGGTGGAGCGCGAAACCTGGTCGCCGCCGGACGGTGAGCTCGCGGAAGCCGTCGCCGATCGGGCCACCGCTGCCCTGCAGCGGATCGCTGGCGGACTGCCGGGTGGCGCCACGGCAGTGGTGGTTTCGCACGGCGCGGCCCTCGGGATGGCGACCGCGCGACTGCTGGAGATCCCTTGGGAGCCGCGGGTACTCGGGCCGTTCGGGAACTGCCGGTGGTCCATCCTGGCCCGACGGTGGGGCCGATGGCGGCTGCTTGAGCACAATGTCGGGATGCTTCCTGATCCCGTCCCGGACGGCGGCGCCGACGACGAGAGCTAGCCGCCGGTACTTGCGGTCGCCTGGAAGCCAGTATGCTTGCTGAGTTCGAATGCGGCGGACGCGTCGCAGCGAGGGGCTATGGCGCAGCCTGGTAGCGCGTCTGCATGGCATGCAGAAGGTCAGGGGTTCGAATCCCCTTAGCTCCACCAAATTGGTCATTGCGCGAACCGGATCTTCGGCGGTCTCGCGCCGTGTGGTTGCCGGGCCGCCTGGAACCTGTGCATGATCCGCTGCTGGCGGCTGCGGTATGCGGAAGACCGGGACGATGCGGTCGGGGCCGGTGATCTTGATCTGGGCGATGAGCGCCTCGATGAGGGTCTTGCGCTGGGTGTGGTTGCCGGAGGCGACGATGTCGGCGACATGATCGGCGACCCTCCGCAAGGCAGTGGCCGGCGGAGCGGTGGGTGTTGCGGCGACCTGGCCGGCGAGTTCGTCTCGGCGGGCACGCAGCTGCGCTGACCGGGTTTTGAGCTGGGCGAGCCGGCCAGCGAGGTCTTCGGGGTCGAGGGTGCCGTTCTCGAACGCGGTCAGGTACCGGTCGATCGCCGCGCCCGTTCTGGCCATGTTGTGCCCGGTGGCGGCTAGCTCGGCGCGCCGCCCGTCTTGCGCGGCTGCGTGGCTGGCCTGCGCCTGGGTGATGGCGTCGGCGATGAGGTCATGCTGGTCGCGGTAGAAGCTGCCGAGCGCGTCGAGAACGGCGTGCTCGGTGGCGTCGGCGTCCAGCCGGCTCGCGTTGCAGCGTGCGGTGTCGTAGCGGGCGCGGGTGAAGCAGGTGTAGTAGCGGTAGACGCGGCTGCGGCCGTGCGCGCGGGTGCCGATCATCGCCTTGCCGCAGGACGGGCAGCGCATCAGCCCGGTGAGCAGGTAGTCGGATCCGTTCGCGGCCCGCTTGGAGTAGTTCTCGCCGCGGGCGGCCAGGATCCGCTGCGCACCGGCAAAGACGGTGTCGTCGATGATGGCCGGGTGGCAGCCGGTGGCGGTGATGCCGCGGAAGGTCAGCTCTCCCAGGTAGATGCGGCTGGACAGCACGCGCAGCACCTGGTGGGCGGACCAGGGCCCGCCGGTGGTGGTCCGGTGACCGCGGTCGTTCAGCATGCTGGCAATAGTTTTGCCGCCGAGCCGGTCCCGGACGTAGGCGTCGAAGATGAGCCGGACGACGGCGGCCTCGTCCGGGTTGGGGATGAGCGTGCTGGTGGCGGGGTTGACCTGGTAGCCGAACGGGCGGCGGCCGCCCTTCCATTTCCCGGCGGCGGCCTTGCGCTCCATGCCGGCGATCACCCGGTCGATGATGGTGTCGCGTTCGAACTGGGCGAACATGCCGAGCATCTGGGCCAGCATCCGGCCCATCGCGGTGGCTGTGTCGAACGGCTCGGTCGCCGACCGGAACGCCACCCCGGCCTGGTCGAGGTCGTCGAGCAGGGTGACCAGGTCGCGCAGGCTGCGGGTGAGCCGGTCGACCCGGTACACCAGCAGCACGTCGATCACCCCGGCCCGCGCCGCGGCGAGCGCGCGCTGCAGGCCGGGCCGGTGCGTGCTAGCACCGGAGGCGTCGTCGGCGAACCTGGCGGCTTGCCGCCAGCCGGGCTGGGAGCCGATGTAGGCGGCGAGCCGGGTGTCCTGGGCCTCGATGGAGTAGGGCTGGTGCTCGTCGTCGGTGGACCGGCGCACGTAAACACCGACCCTCACGTCACCGCCGCGGTCGGCTGACCGGGCTTGCGGGGCCGGTGGGAGCGTCATGGCGTGCCTTTCACGTCCTGGCGGTGATCGGGGACCGCGCGGGGTGCTGCGGCGTGGTCAGTGTCGCTCGCCCGGGCAGCGGAGGGGAAGCGGGCTGGCCGGATCCTCGTCGGGCTCGGCGGGGCCGTGCTGCCAGGCGGTGATCAGCACGGCGAGCGCGCTGACCGCCTGTTCGCGTTGCGGGCGGCTCATCGGCGTGGTGGCGATGCGTTCCACGCGCACCGGCGCCGGTTGCCAAACCTGTTGTCGTGGCGGTGGCATGGCGGTGAGCGCCCCGTGCCGCCCGGCTCGCTGACACTAATGAAAGTCCGAATTCAGGGCCCCGGTTTGACGTGCGGCAAGAAGCCGGCTTCCCGGCCGCCTCACTGGTGACGGCACACGCGGCGCACAGCCGCCCGGTGTCCGCTGCACAGCCCGGCCCGCGGCAAATGCTGGCAGTGCCGGGTGAACGCGCGCGACGTTCCCGCTGTGCGCCGCACGCGGCCCGGACGTGAGCTGGGCGACCGGGGTCAGCTCCAGATCAGCGGCCTGCCGCCGCCTTCACCCGCCACCCCCGCGTCTGCCGCGCCGCATCGATCGTCGATAGACCCACCAGGGGATATCAGTCTGGGAGCCCACCGGAAGGCCCAGACCGGCTGCTACCAGCACGCCAGGCGCAGCCGGGGTTACCGGTCTCAGCAGGAACCTGGAACGGCCCGCGGACTGAGCGGGCGGATCGGAATGCGTGCCCACGCGCCCGCTGGACAACCCGGAGGTAGCACGGGGCGCGCGCGACACTGACAGCTGCACCGAGCGGCCGGTGACGCCAGATGGCCGGGCCCCTGCATCGGCCACGTCCGCAGCTTCCCCGATCCCGCCCGGGCCGCAGGTCAGCATAAGGGACACCGCAGGTACATCGCAGGCGCATGGCAGGTACATGCGGCGTGCACTCAGGTCAGCCGGACGGTAACTCAGCTGCGGGTAGCCGATGGTGACTCCCTGCCGTGCTCGTCGTGGGCCGACTCAAAGCAGGAGCGATCATGAGCACGTTCATCGAAGGCGGTTGACCGCACTCGCCGAAAATGCTGGTGAGGCTCTGTGGCGTTACACTGCGATGCGCTGCCGGTTGGCCCGGAGGAACGGGGCTCCTCCGGGCCAACTGCGTGACATCGCTAAATGTTCGGGACAATAGAGATTCTAAGGACGCCCGCCTCACTCCTTATTGTCCCACAGGAACATTGAATAGAGCTTGTCATTGCAGGCAGCACCCACATAGGGAACCTGCCACGTGTTAGTGAACGTCTTGCATAGGCCGTTCGTTGTGTACGGGTTGTATCCCGAGAGGATGCTCCAGTATTTCTGGCCCCAGCACGAGCTGTGCGTCTCGTAGGAACTGATTCCGTTGACTACCCAGTCATTTGTGTATGACAGGTCGGGTATTCCGTAGCCAGACGCATCACAGGGCCCGTTATCCCCGTAGATGGTATCGGACGGGCCGCCATAATCCTCGTTCTCGTAGAACGTGACCAAGGGTGCTTCGCTGCTCGCTGACAGGCCATTTTGGCTAAGGGCCGCCGATGTCGAGGTGTTCGAGCAGCCCTGCGATACGACATGTGTGGTGGGTGCAGGCGGATCATCCTTGGCAATCACGGTATAGCAGTATTCGCCCGATCCGGTCGGGATCTGGCTCGCAGTCGCCGCTGGCGACGATGCGCTGGGTGCCGGACTACCTGCAGGAGCTGCCAACGCAACGCCGGGCACTGCAAGCATTGCCGCCACCCCAGCCAGAACTCCGGCGGCAAGCATGGGTCGTCTTATATGTAAGTGTCCTCCTTGCTCGTTGTGGTATGAATGCGGATCATTGTCAGTGTCTGGAGTCTTTGTCAAGACCATGTCAGCGCAGGCTGGCTCTGGCGGGGCCGGCCCGAAGGCGGGATGCCGCCTCGATGTTCATGGCGGATCGGGCGGCCCCCAGGTGAATGCATGGTTGCGGATGCGACATAGAGTCGCTTGTTCGGGCGCCGGCCGGTGGCAGACGCTCGGATGCCCGCTGTGGTACGTCATCCGCCATGCGGAGCTTGTGGGCGATCGGCCTCGCGGTCATCAAGCGCACCGACGAGACGACTCGCTTTGCGGACTCCGCGGGTGGTCGCTCGTCGACATTAGAGTCTGTAAGAAAGCAAGGGGTAAGGGGTGTAAATGACAGATCTTGCGGTCGCAGCGTTTGATGAACCGCTTGGCCCAGGTCAATTCCGGCACATCACTACACGCGCTTGGTGGATGGCGAGCTTCGGCGGCGGGCAGCGTCGATCTAGTTATCTCGCGGAAGTTGTAAGCCAGGTCTGGGTTCCCGCTGATCAGCGGCATGAATGGGTTATGAGCCGGAGACTAAGCGGCCGGCGGATATGGCTGCAAGGCTCGCAAGAGCCGGCGGCTGAGGCTGGCACACAGACCCATGATCCGTGGCCTACCGGCTGCTGGCGAGCACCGTTTGGTGACTTTCACGCCGAACGTGCTGGCCGTGAGCCAGAACCCAGGGAAGGCTCCTTCCAGGTGCCGACTCCTGATTTCCTGTCCGCCCTGCCTCGCGACCCGCGCCAGCTGCTTGACCGGCTCCGAGCGGACAGCCCAGATAACAGGCCCGGGTACAATGGTGCCTTTGTTTACGCGACCGATCTGCTCCGCACGGGCCTGGTCCCGGCTGACCTCCGCACAGCACTGTACCGGGCACTGGGCGTCATGCCCGCGACACAAGTCACGGAGCCTCCTGACATGGCTGAACGTCAGGATCTCGCACTCAGCATCGATGATGGCTACCGTCGTCTGGAAATCTTTCTCGACCGAAACAATGGCCAGTTCTCGGGCGAGCGGAGCACGATCGTGCGCGACATGCATGGCCTTAAGGCGGGCACCGTGACGACATCGTCGGTAGTCAGCATCACCACAGTGGACGGCCCGATCGACTGCGGGCCTACCGCTGAGCAACAGTGACGTGCCTGGTGGAGCGTTTTGTGCTAGCCCGCTCCCGCGCGACCGAACGCAGGTCCCTGCCTTGCCACAGGCCACTTCACCGGGCGGATCGACTGCGCCGCCGGCCGTCGCCGACGGACAGAACCAGCTTGTCGATAACTGCGGCGAGACTGCGCTCGTGAAGGCCATGACTCCTCAACGCTGCTGGCTGTTCGCGGCGAAGTTAAGGAGCATTGCGCCTACGAACTGGAGTGATCGCTAGCTGTGATCCATCCACAAATAGCCCAGAACGACGGTTCGGGTTGTGGTCCATTAGGCCCACATAATCGCGGTAGGCCCGCTGTCCGGGCCGCACCGGCTGCTCCCTGATCAGCACACGTCGTCAGGGTCCAGCCGGGCTGGGGCGATCTGAATCGTCCAGCCGCTACCCCGCATGCCAGCGGTCCGCTGGTAGGCCAGGCCCGGCGTGCTGAAAACGCCGAGGAACTGATACTCACGCCGGGCGCTTTCGGGGTCGTCCTTGTACTGCCAGACGACGTGTACCTCGGATACGGGCTGACGCTGATACTGCCCTGGAATCTGATTCGTCAGAGCCTGCGTCCCGTCCATAAACTCCCCCTGATCGCTCTGTTGCCAAGTCAGGGTCCGGGACTTGACGTTCCCCAAACCACTAGTAACGCTCGCGCGGCAGTCTTTGTTCACGGGGGTACGGTGGATGCACCCTCCGTCCGGCTTTGCACCAGCCGGAGCCCGTATGGGCCGTTCGGGCTGCGGAGCCGATCGGCGCGCAGAGATCGCCGCGAGATCGTTGACACCAGCGGTCGACGACCCGTTGCATGGGCGTGGTCCGAATCACGAGGAGAGCCATGGACAGAATCCTGACCACGCACACGGGCAGCCTGACCAGGACACCCGAGTTGCTGTCGTTCCTTGCCGTCCGGGAAAGCGGCGGTGTACTCGACGAGGACGCCTACGCGGCGTGCCTGCGGCAGACGGTGGACGACGTCGTGCGCAGGCAGGTCGAGACCGGCATCGACATCGTCGACGACGGCGAGATGGGCAAGTCGAGCTGGATCACCTATCTCTACGAGCGGGTGAGCGGCCTCGAGGCCCGGCCGCTGGTGCTGGCTGAGGGCATTACCGTGATGCCAGCGAGCCGGGACCGGCTGGCGTTCCCCGGCGCTTACGCCGAGATAGACGCGCTAGAGGAGCAGTCCACCCGCAACAGCACCCTCGCCGCGGGCGGCGGCGCGCCGGAGGACCAGTCGCCGGGCGGGCTGTCGGTGTCCTGGGTAGTCACCGGCCCGCTGCGCTACGACCGCGCGGCGCTCGACCGCGACATCGCGAACCTGAAGTCGGCACTCAGCCGTCATCCGGGC
This sequence comes from Streptosporangiaceae bacterium, assembly GCA_049675875.1. Lineage (GTDB taxonomy): Bacteria > Actinomycetota > Actinomycetes > Streptosporangiales > Streptosporangiaceae > JAJYUU01. Next base: position 4,176 of record JBAUAR010000020.1, on the reverse strand, counting down.
GCGACCGGGTTCCTGCCGGTCGTGGCGCCGGCCAGCACCTACTGGCTGTTCAACGAGTATTACGCCGATGACGAGGACTTCATGTTCGCGCTGGCCGACGTGCTGCATGAGGAGTACCGGGCAATTGCGGACAGCGGGCTGATGCTGCAGGTCGACGACGCGGTGCTGATGCACGAGGCGGACACGATCATGTCCAAGGGCGGATCGTGGGAGGACTACCGGCGCTGGGCCGAACTGCGCGTGCGTGCCCTCAACCATGCGCTGCAGGGCATTCCCGAAGAGCAGGTGCGCTACCACGTGTGTTGGGGCAGCTGGCATGGTCCGCACGCGTTCGACCCGCCGCTGGCTGACGTGGTCGATCTGGTGCTCGCGGTCAACGCGGGTGCCTATGCGATAGAGCAGGCCAACCCGCGGCACGAGCACGAGTGGCGGGTGTGGGAGAACGTGAAGCTGCCGGGCGGCAAGAAACTGATCCCCGGCGTCGTGACCCATCACACCAACGTTGTCGAGCATCCCGAGCTCGTCGCCCAGCGGCTCACCCGGCTGGCGAACGTGGTGGGCCGAGATAATGTCATCGGCGGCACCGACTGCGGATTCGCGCAGGGATCGTTCATGCGGCGGGTGCACCCGGAGGTCCAGTGGGCGAAGCTGGCTTCGCTCGCCGAGGGCGCGCGGATCGCCTCGAGAGAGCTCTGGGGCGCCGGGGCGGCGTGACGCTCGTCAGTCATGTCTGGAGGACCAGAGAGAACCAGAGGAGAGTCGCATGGCCGAAGTAGTGCTCTTCCATCACGCGCTCGGGCTGACCCCCGGCGTCGGTGCTTTCGCCGACCAGTTGCGCGCCGCCGGTCACACCGTGCACACGCCCGACCTCTATGAGGGCCGTACCTTCGACACCCTGGACGAGGGCGTGGCCCACGCCGCCGAAATCGGCTTCGAAGAGGTAATGGAGCGCGGCGTCCGCGCAGCCGACGAGCTGCCCGCCGGACTCGTCTGCGCGGGCATCTCGCTCGGCGTGATGCCCGCACAGAAGCTGGCGCAGACCCGGCCGGGCGCGCGCGGGGCGCTGCTGCTCGAGGCCTGCATCCCGGTATCGGAGTTCGGCGACGCGTGGCCCGATGGCGTGCCGGTGCAGGTGCACGGCATGGACGCCGATCCGTTCTTCGCCGGCGAGGGGGACGTGGACGCCGCCCGCACGCTCGTTGCGCAGGCCACGGACGCCGAGCTGTTCCTCTACCCTGGCGACCGGCACCTGTTCACGGACAGCTCGCTGCCTGGCTATGACAAGGACGCGGCGGCGCTGGTGACCGCGCGCGTGCTCGCGTTCCTGGCTGCCCGGTAGGCAACCGACGGACTGCCTACCGGCGCGCGGCTGCGGCCCTGGCGGGTGCGCAAGGGAAACGCGGGTCGCTCGCAAGGCAGACTAGGTGTCAGCGGAACGAAGCGAGCTCCAGGGCGGAGGCCGGTCGATGCAGGAAAGCAGCAGCGCGGAACGGTCAGGCGCGTCGGGGCCGCCGATTGCGGAGGCGCTGACCGGTCTGCTGGCGGCGGGGGATCCGGCTGGCGTCGCGCTGATCGTTCCCGATAGCGCCGAGGTGCTCACGTACGCGCAGGTCGCCAGCCAGGTGGAGGCGCTGGCGCAGCGCCTCACCGCGCTCGGCGTCCGGCGCGGCGATCGAGTGGCGCTGTCGCTGCCTAACGGACCCGACGTGGTTCTGCTGCTGCTCGCGATCACCGCGCTCGGCGCTGCGGCGGCGCCACTGAACCCCGCCTATACCGACACTGAGTATCAGTTCTATCTGGCTGACATCGGCCCCCGGCTGTTGCTGATTCCCGCCAGCGGGGCGACCGCCGCGAGCGCCGCCGCGGCCGCCACCGGAACAACGCTGGCCGGCGTGCAGAGCAACGTCGGCGGACCGCCCGAGGTGGACGGCGCGACGACAACGCCAACCCGTCAGGCCGCGGCCGAGCAGGGCGGCCCTGACGACGTCGCGCTCGTGCTGCACACCAGCGGAACAACCAGCAGGCCGAAGCAGGTGCCGCTGCGGCAGCGCAACCTGATGGCGTCGGCCCGCACGATCGGCTCGCATTACCGGCTCGGTCCTGCCGACGTCTCGTTCTGCGTGATGCCGCTGTTCCACATCCACGGGCTCGTGGCATCGACGTTCGCGGCGCTTGCCGCGGGCGGCGCCGTGATCACGCCGCGCCGGCTCACCCCGAGCCGGTTCTGGCCGCAGGCTCGCGAGCACGGCGCGACGTGGCTGTCGGCGGGGCCGACGCTGCATCAGATGATCCTCGACCGCGCCGACGACGCAGGCCCGCTGCCGGCCCTGCGGTTCGTCCGGTCGTGCAGCTCCGCGCTCTCGCCCGTGCTCCTCGAGCGAGCCGAGCGCGAGTACGGAGCCCCGATGCTGGAGGCCTACGGGATGACCGAGGCGAGCCACCAGATGTCATCCAACCCGCTGCCGCCGGGAATCAGGCTGCCCGGCTCGGTAGGCGTGCCGACCGGCACGCAGATCCGCATCGTGGACGCGGCTGGCGTCTTTCTAGCGGACGGCGCGGCCGGTGAGGTGGTGATTCGCGGTCCTGGCGTGATGGCGGGCTACGTGGGTAACCCGGCCGCGACGGCGGAGGCGTTCTTCGGCGACTGGTTCCGCACCGGCGACCGCGGCGTGTTCCGCGACGGTTACCTGGTCCTGGAGGGCCGGCTTAAGGAGATGATCATCCGCGGCGGGGAGAACATCGCGCCCGCGGAGATCGAGCAAGTCCTGCAGTCCCACCCAGCGGTCCGGGACGCCGTGTGTTTCGGGGTACCGGATGACAAGTACGGCGAGCTTGTCGGCGCCGCGGTCACCCTCGGGGCCGACGCCGAGCCGGCGGACCTGATCGCGCACTGCCGGGAGCAGCTTGCCGCGTTCAAGGTGCCGGCCAGGATCGACGTGCTCACCGAGATACCCCGCACCGTGACCGGAAAGATCCAGCGACGCCGGGTCGCCGAGGTAGTGCTGCAGCAGCGGGCGGCGCGGTGAGATTTGCCGTGCTCGGCGCCGGTGCCATCGGCGCGTATGTCGGGGCGGCGGTTGCCCGTGGCGGTGCGGACGTGACGCTGATCGCCAGGGGGGCGCACCTGCAGGCCATGGCAGCGAACGGCGTCCGGGTGCTGTCGCCGCGCGGCGACTTCACAGCCCGGCTGCACGCGACCGACGACATCGCCGCGATCCGCGACGCCGACGTCGTGTTCGTCGCGCTCAAGGCCTACAGCCTGCCGGAGATCGCCCCGCGTCTCGGCAGCGCGCTCGCGCCTGGCGCCGCAGTCCTGTGGGCGCAGAACGGCATCCCGTGGTGGTACTTCCAGTCGGCGCCGGGGCCGGGCGGGCTGACCGGGCTGGAGAGCGTCGACCCCGGCGGCGTGATCGCGGCCTCGATCAAGCCGCGGCACACCGTCGGCTGCGTCGTCTATAGCGCGACGGAGATCGTCGAACCCGGCGTCATCCGGCACATCGAGGGCACCCGGTTTACTATCGGCGAGCCGGACGGGTCGGACTCAGAGCGGTGCGCACAGATCTCCGCCGCGTTCGCGGCCGGCGGCCTGCGGGCGCCCGTCGAGGCCAGGCTCCGGGACCAGATCTGGCTCAAGCTCGTCGGCAATGTGGCGTTCAACCCGATCACCGCGCTCACCGGAGCCACCCTGGGCGAGCTGGGCTCGGTGCCGGAGATGCCGGTATTGCTGCGCGCCATCTTCGCAGAGTGCGCCGCGGTGGCCGAGCGGCTCGGCATCACGTTCCCGGTGTCGCTCGACCGCCGGCTGGCGGCCGGCCTTGCTGTCGGTGACCACAAGACCTCGATGCTGCAGGATCTCGAGGCCGGCAAGCGGCTGGAATTTGAGTGCATGACGGGTGCGGTGGCTGAGCTCGCTGAGCACCTGAACGAGCCCGTTCCCGCCGTCCGGGCCGTGCACGCCTGCATCAAGCTGCTCAACCACCTCCGCCAGCGCAATGCGGACGCTGCCTAACCGCCGGCTGCCGTTTCTTCCAGGTCGACGTCGGTCCGCATCGGCGAACGCCGGGCAGACCGCTCGCCACCGCGCTCACCTCGGGCCGTCGCTGGTGTTGGCCAGCGGCTTGGCGGTGTGGTTCAGCCCGACGCTGGCTAGGTCGGGTGGCGTACGGACACCGAAGA
>JBAUAR010000019.1:0-9821 GCA_049675875.1 Streptosporangiaceae bacterium | reverse complement strand
GGCCGGCCGCGGTCCGGTTCACGGTCAGCGCGATCCGCTCGCTCGCAGCGCGCGTCATGCGGCCGCCTCCGTCCGGCGGTAGAACAAGGCCAGCATGGCCATCGAGAGCAGGGCGGTAGCCACCGTCACGAGCAGCGACAGTGCGTAGCCGCCGCCGAAGTTGAGGTTGGTGAAGGTCGTTACGTAGGTCTGCAGCATGACCGAGGAGCCGAGCGGGGCGATCCCGTTGAGTATGTACACCTGATCGAAGATATTCAGCGACAGGACCAGTGCCTCGACGGCCGCGACGGCCACCGCCGGCCGGATCAGCGGCAGTGAGATGCGGCGGAACGACCGGAACGCGCTGGCGCCATCCACCAGCGCGGCTTCGTACAGCTCTGGCGGCACGGACTGCAGCGCGGCCAGGATGATGAGCGTGGACAGCGGTGTGATCTGCCAGACCTGAACGATCTCCACCAGCACAATCGTGAGCCACCGATCCAGGCCCAGCCACACGTGATAGCCACCGATGAGGTGCGCGGAGTGCAGTGCGCTGTTCATCACGCCGAAGGCCGGGTTGTAGATCCAGTTCCAGATGACGGCCTCGACCACGCCAGGCAGTGCCCAGGGCAAGATGACGATGGCGAGAAAAATCCCGCGGAACCTGAACCGTCTCTTGAGGGCCACTGCGATCGCGGTCCCGAGCACGACCGACAGCACAACGCCGACGGCCACATAGGCCGCGGTGTTGACCCACGAGGTACGGATAGCGGCGTTCGCGAACAGGGCCCGGAAATTGCCGAGCCCGGCAAATCGGGTGGGCGGGTCCAGCGGCATAACCCGGAAGAAGGCCTCTACCGTCGTGTCCGCTGTCGGGACGAAAGACAGTGCCCCGATGAAAACCACCAGCGGCGAGACCAAGATGTAGGGCAGCAGCCTATGACGCTGTCGCACACTCAACCGGAAAGCCTCCTGACTGACCGTCGCTGCTGCCGTCATGGTCGCTCCCGGCACCAGGGACGACCTGGCGCCGGGAGCGAGTAAGAGTATTTTGTCCTATCAGGCGGACTTGAGCTGGTTCACCGTGGCCGCTATCGCGGTCACCGCCTGCTGCACGGTCTCCTGTCCGGCGGCTGCCTCATGGATGTTGGTCTGCACCGCCGCGCTGAACTGCACGTACCAGGGCGGCGCTCCATTCGGGAACGGCGGCTTGGCGTGGGCCTTGAGGATGGTGGCCAGCTGCGATGCCTGCGCGATGTTGCCGGCCTTGATCAGCAGGTTGAAGCTGGACAGCCGAGCCGGTAGCGGGAACGTGCTCACGACATCTTTCGAGCCGTCGAGCCCGGCCCAGATCGCCTGGTTCTCGGTGTTGGTGAACCACTTGATGAACTTCACCGCGCCGGCGACGTTCTTGGCTGTCTTGGGAATTCCGATGCCATCCGGGTTGGCGACATTGAAGCCCACACCGGTAGCTCCCGGCGTCGGCACGTACTGGGTCTGGCCCACGACGCTGGAGGACGCTGGCACGTTGTAAATGGAGGCGACGCTGCCGGAATAGTCGCACAGCTCCGCGGCGACGCGGTTCTTGGCCATCTCGGTCGTGAACCCGGTGTAGTCAGCCTCGTTGATGTTGCCCTTCGCCACGAGACCGCTCTTGTAAGCATTCACCATCCATGTCAGCGCCTGGTAGCCGGGCGAGCTCGGTGCGGTGAACTCCGGTGCATCCTGCGAGTTCAGAACCGACCCTCCGAACGCCGCGGTCATCTGGTACCAGCAGGTAGACAGGCCCTCGGCCGTGGCGAAGTGGATGTCGAGCGGGTTGGCCAATCCGTTCGCCTGCCCGACCTGCTGCAGTGCTGTCGAGAAACCCGCCAGTGTGGTCGGAACCGCCGTGACCCCGGCCTTCGAGAAGTCCTTGGTGTTCACGGTCGTGACCAAGAACGACGAGTCGAACGGCACGCCCATCAGCTTGCTGTCCACGACAAAGGTATTGAGCTGCGGCATGTCCGCGCTCAGTCCGCTGACGCTGAAGTAGCTATTCAGCGGGAGGAACCAGCCGGTCTTCTCGTACTCACCGACCTTGGACCAGTCAACGTCGGCAGCGTCAGCAAAGTACGTGTTCGCCGTCGCGGCCGCGGCGATCTTCGTCTGGAGGTCGTCCCAGCCGATATTGACCCAGTTCACCTTGATGCCTGTCTGCTTAGTGAACTCAGCAAGCAGTGCCTTCGGGGGAGAGGGGTAAGCCACGGCGACGGTGATGGAGTTCGAGCTTGCGCCCTGGCTGCTGGCGCTGCTGTTGCCGCCCGAACCGCAGGCGGCGCTCAGCAGCACCAGGGCTACCGAGATCGTTAGTGGCACGACTCGTCTGCCGGTAATGCGTAGATTCTTCATGTGCATCCTCTCTCAGAGAGTGTGCCGGGATACGTATACAGAAGGTTAGGACCACACTGGGTGGAATTGGGCGGGATTGCGTCGCGAGACTGGCCGCGGACCATCGGGGTCAGGGAAGGAAGGTGACTGTCTCCCCTGGGAGACGGGCGTTGTCAGCGCTGGGCGCGAGCGTGGCAGCCGGGTCGCCGGTTGTCCCGGTGGCCGACGGCGATGTTCGGGTGCGGGGGTGAGGCTGGGGACTCGGGAGCGGCAGAACGCAACCTGCGCGGGGCCGGCGGCGATGCAGACGTCCGAGCATCTCATGATTGATTACGCTCATAAACCGTCAATCTAGAGTGTTTTCCGTCATCCTGGCAAGCTTCAAAGTGCGCTGGAGATAACGAATCATGCACGATCGACCAGTCCGCATCGATACGCTCCCACCAGCGGCGAATAGCGGCTAAGCCGCCTGCCAGGAGCGATATGCTCTGGCGCTATGCACAGGGCGGCGCGGCTGAGCGCGATCCTCGAGCGGCTCGCCGGTGGCGGTTCCGTCGCGGTCGGCGATCTCGCTGACGATCTTGATGCCTCTCCGGCCACCATCCGCCGCGACCTGGTGCATCTGGAGCAGCAACGCCTGCTGGAACGCACGCACGGCGGCGCCATCGCCCATGCCGTCTCCTACGAGCTGCCGCTCCGGTACAAGGGAGTCCGGCACTCCGAGGCAAAGCGGCGCATCGCTCTCGAGGCTGCCTCCTATGTATCGGAGGGGATGGCGATCGGCCTGACGGGGGGAACGACGGCCACTGAGGTCGCACGGGCGCTGGCTGATCAGCGGAAGCTCACGATCGTCACGAACGCGCTCAACATCGCGGCCGAGCTAGCGGTCCGGCCGAGGCTGAAGCTGATCGTCACCGGCGGCGTGGTCCGCAGCGAGTCCTATGAGCTATCGGGTCCTATCGCCGAAGCCAGTCTCACCGGGCTCAACCTTGACGTCGCCTTCATCGGTGTCGACGGCATCGACGCCAAGGCGGGGTGCACGACCCACCAGGAGGTCGAGGCGCACACCAACGAGGTGATGATCAAGCGCGCCCGGCGCGTCGTCGTTGTGGCGGACAGCAGCAAGATCGGCAAGGTCGCGTTCGCCAGGATCTGCGAGGCGACCGCCGTGAGCGAGCTCATCACCGACGACGCTGCCGACGCAGCTGCGGTCCGGGCGCTGACCGATGCCGGAGTAGACGTCAAGTTTGTATAGCGCTGGGCCGGCGGACCGGGGCCGGGCACTGACACGTGCCCAGCCCCGGTACCTTCGGCCTGCTCCGCTGCCTCTGATGAGGCCTGGCTGGCCAGCTAGGGCAGCGGGATGATCCGGTACAGGGCCACGCCCTCGGCCGGCACTGACGCGCTGAGGTTCCCGGCCGCAGAGATACGGAAGATGGCCCGGCTGCCGGCCACGACCGAGTCGCGCCCCCACAGATCCTGGACCAGGTACCCGTGCGGGTCAGCCGGCAGCCCGAGCGCGGCAGCCGTCGTCGCGATGGTCACCGGAGCCGTCGTGGTGTCAGTGTCGGTGTTGAAGAGCCCGACGACCGCATCGCCCCTCGACTCGATCTTCGAGTACACCTGGTAGCCCGCGCTGTCTCCCGGAGTTCCGGAGACGGCGACCTGCGAGGCGTCGATGGCGTCCTGGTCCACCCTGATCACCTGCCGGTTCGTCAGCAGGCTGAAGTCGGTGCGGGTCAGGCCGGCACTGGTGCCGTAGGCATTGGTGACAGAGTCCGACAGGTCACTGCCGAGGATGAGCGGCGCGGAGCCGAGCGACCACAGGCTCAGCTGACTCTCCGACGCGGCCAGTGACATGCCCGAATCGGTGCTGCCGTCGCCTACCTCGATGGAGTCGTAGTCGTTGAAGCCGCCGGGCCCCCCGTAGGGCTGCCAGGTGTTGACGTCGGCGAATCTGTCACTCCACCAGGAGTAGCTGGTCAGCGGGAACACGCTGAGGCAGCCGGTATACGGCGGATTATTGCAGGCGTCCGCGGAGCCTTCGTCCGGGCCGTTGATCTCGATGTCCGGCGCGAACTCCCACTGGTTGGCGTACTCCTTGAGGGTCGGAGCCAGCTTGACGTTGTAACTGCCCTGGGTGATGTTGAGGACCATGGGCCGGCCGGACTGCTGAATGGCCTCCTGCCAGGCCTGGACGTCAGCGGTGTTGCTGTTGCTGATGCCGTCGAGCTTGATGTAGTCGACGCCCCAGGACGCCAGCTGGTCCACGACAGAGTCGGTGTAGGCCTGCGCGCCAGGCTGGGTGTAGTCGATCCGCATCATGCCGCCGCAGTTGTAGTTGGCCTGCCGCTTGGTGGTGGCGATGTCATCGGCGGTATAGGACGTGCCGAGGATCGCGGTGTTTTCGGCCACAGCCTGCGCAGAGATGCCGGCCGTCTCGTAGATGCCGAACTTCAGGCCCAGCTTGTGCACGTAAGCGGCCAGGGCCTGGATGCCGTTCTCGGAGCCGACGTTCGGATAACTGGTGGCATTGACCAGCCAGCGGCCGTTGGCGTCTATGTTCGGGCCGGCCGAGGACGGGCACTGATACCACCCGTCATCGATGTTGACGTACTGGTACCCGGCTGCGGCGAGCCCGGTGTGCACCAGGGCCCGGGCTTCGCCCTCGACCTGCGCGCTGTCGGCGCCGAGCCGCAGGAAGCTCCAGCCGCTCCACCCCATCACGGGAGTCTGGTCCGGGGCGCCAGGGTACGCGGTGGCTGCTTGCGCGGCCGGCGTGCTGCCGACGGCGGAGATCACGAGCATGGGCACCAGCGGCGTCGTGATTGCTAGCGCGGCCAGCGCGCGTGTCCACTTTATCATTATTCCTCCGGATCTGAGTCGTCATCGGCCTCGGGAACCAGCCGGCCGGCCGTGGGCGCCGGCGCGGGGTCGGATCACGCCAATCCGTACAGGTGTCATCATGACGGTTTGATCGGTACAAGCCAAGAGTGTGCAGTAAAAGCGCTTGAAATAGCTCAGCTTCTCTCTATATCGCGCAGATGGCGTCGCATTCGAAATGACGACTGCCGCCTGGTAGCCAGCTACACCCGGTGCCTGACCCGGTGCCGGGCGGCCTACCTGCCACCCGGACCAGCGTGGAGGCCCGGCCCAGTGCAACCTGATCGGCTGGCTAAGCCAGGCGACCTGAGCACTGCTGACGGCTCCGGCCCGCGCGAGCTGCTTGGCTACCGCTCCGCGCAAGGCCGGGGGGTGCTCGCGGCGATGATCTTGGGGTCGTCGGTGGCCGGGATCGACTCCACGGTGGTTGCCGTCGCCCTGCCCGCGATCGGACGCAACCTGCAGGGCTGGGCTGGTTCACTCTGGCGTCGGTGCTGTGCGCGGTCGCGCCAGGCATCCCATGCTTCCGCCGGCGATATTCGTTCCAGCACAGTTCCGCGCCGCCAATGTTGTCACCTTCGTCGTCAACGGCGCCCTCGGCGGCTTCGCCTTCGTCTTCATCCCCGCCCTGGCGGTCGTCGCCGGCTACGGCCCGGTGGTAGCGGGCTCGGCACTGGTGCCGGTCACCGCCGTGACCTTGCTCCTATCTAGCGCGAGCGGCCGGCTCGCCCAGCGCATCGGCCTCGGCCGCAAATAGTGGCCGGCAGCAGCAAGCAGGGAGGCTGTGAGGACCGGAACCGAACTGCCCGAGATACTGAAGCAGGCCCGGGTCCCAGTGCCCGATCCGGGTGAGAGACAGGCCTGCTGACGCGGAGGAAAGTGCGATGGTGGTGCCGTTGGCCGTCCGCGTGGTGGCGGCAGTGGTCGGCGGTCTGCTGGTAGTGGCGGCATTGTCCAGCGTCACCGAAACGCTGATCGTGTCACGGCCGGTGAACAGCCCCCTGACACGGTGGGTGGACCGGATTGTCGACTGGGCTTATCACCAAGTGGCGGAGCGCGTTGCCGATTACCAGCGGTGGGATCGGATGCGCGCTACTCAGGCGGCGGCGTTGTTGCTGGCCCAGCTTGCCGCGTGGCTCGTTGTGGCGTACCTCGGATTCGCCCTGCTGTTGTGGCCGTTCGTCACCCGCGGCGTGGCGTCCGCCTTCATCGACGCCGGATCGTCGCTATTCACCCTCGGCTTCGCCGTGCCAGCCGGAACGGCGCCAGCGGTTATCGTTTTTCTGGCGGCGGCGACCGGCCTGGTGATCCTCACGCTGCAGATCGCCTACCTGCCGACCCTGTATTCGGCGTTCAACCGCCGGGAGACCCAGGTGGCCCTGCTCAACGAGCGGGCCGGCATGCCGTCGTGGGGCCCGGAGCTGCTGGCGCGCACCCACTACGCGCTGGGAACAGGGGTATCGACGCTGGATACGATGCCGGATCTGTACGCGCGGTGGGAAAGCTGGGCCGCCGACGTCGCCGAGAGCCACACCACCTACCCGGTGCTGGTCCGGTTCCGCTCGCCGGGATCGCACTCATCCTGGGTGACGGCGTTGCTGGCCGTGCTGGACTCCGCCGCGCTGTTCCTGGCCCTATCACCCGAGGCCGCGCCAGTCGTCCCCGCCCGGCTGTGCCTGCGCGGCGGATTCAGGTGCTTCAACCGGGTGGCCAGGACAATGGGCTTCGACATCCCCGACGAGCCCGGACCCGACGCCAGGACCAGCGTGACTTACGCGCAGTTCCTCGATGCGGTGGGCCGGATGCGCGAAGTGGGTTTCCCGATCGAGCGCAGAACGACCAGCGGCCCGCGCATTTGCCGTCGCCCTTCCGTAGCAGCGATGTCTTCCGTACGAGAGGAAGCGCATCCGAACCGTGGTTAGAGGCTCTTCAAGGCGGGGATGACGCAGCCTTGCGGGGCAGCTCGCTTGGATGGCGGATGCGGCGTAGGCGGGGAGTGCTCGCGGATCCCGGCCGGCTGACCCAGTCGGCCGGTTGTTCCCTCCACGGCCCGCCCGCCGCCTGGCTTGAACTATGCGCTGCGGCGACTGGGGTCCGAGGTCCGCAGAAAGGGAATCGCCGTGACTGGACCAATTTCCCGCAATCGCTCGATCGGATCGCTGAAGGAGGCGGCCAGCTGGCCGGGAGCAGACCGGAACACGGTCGTGACCCTGGCCGTCGGCCTGGTAGCGGCACGCGCCGATGCGGAGGGGAGTAGCTACTTCCAGGACCTGTCCGAACACAGCCCCAGCGACGCGACGGTGCTCGCGCTGGCGGGATTCTTTCAGGCACGCGCAGGCCATGACGTGGCCGCGGCGATAACCAAGCTGGACAAGGCCGCCACCATGGACCTGGGTCCGCCGCAGTACTTCCGCGGCCTTGCCCTGGCGGAGCTGCTGCCCGCAGAGGGCCCGTCCGAGGCAGGGCTCGCAGCCGCCGATGCCGGGCGGGCGGACCAGGTGATCGCCGACCTGGAGTTTGTGCTCGCGGTACGTGACCAGTTCCCGGTCGGGCTGCTGCGCGCCGCGTATCAGGGCCTCGCCCGTGCCTACCTGGTCCTCGGGCGGCAGGAGCAGGCGGCCGAGGCGCTGCGACGGTCAGGCCTCGGCCCGGCCGCGGCGAGCCGCCCGCCGATGTTCACGAATTTCTCGGTGACTGCGCGGGACGGGATGCGGATGTCCGCGCCGGGCGTGCTCAGTCCTGCGCCGGGCGTGCACGTCGCTCAGTCCTATGACTTTGGCGACTTCGCCTTCATCCAGACAACCACGGGCATCGTCGCCATCGACGCGGGTACCAGTCCGGACCGCGTACGGGCCGCACTGGCCGATCTTGGCCTTCCTGGCGATGCGCCTGTCAGCCACCTCATCCTCACCCACGCCCACTTCGACCACATCGGCGGGACCGAGGCCGTGCTCGGTCCGGTCACCGAGGTCATCGCCTCCGCGGGATTCCCCGCCGAGGCGGAGCGGCAGCGCCACTGGAAGATCCCGTTCCGCAACTTCACCGGCACCGGCGCCAGCCCGGCCTCCGACGTGAAACCGGACCGGCTGATCAGCGAGCGAACGTCTGTTGTCATCGGCGGTACCGAGTTCGTGCTCATTCCGGTCCGGGGCGGCGAGACGCCCGGCGCGCTGATGGTGCACCTGCCCACCAGCGGCCTGCTGTTCACCGGCGATGTGATGATGCCTTACCTCGGCGCTCCGTTCACCGCCGAAGGTTCGCCGGAGGGACTGCTGGACACCCTGCGGTACATCCGCGAGCTGGCCCCGCGGCAGCTGATTCAGGGTCACATCACACTGACATCGAACTTCACCATCGAGGCCCTGGCCGGCCTGGAGCCGGCTCTGACGGAGCTGCACGAGTTCGCCCTGGCCAGGATCGGCGAGAACATGACGCTCCCCGACATCCTGGACTGTGGTTACCTGCCAGCCTTGCTGCGCGACCACCCCGCCGCGGTCGTGCCGTACCTGGTCTGCCGTGATCACTTCATCGCCAGGCTCTATCACCAGCGCACCGGATACTGGCAGCCAGACGGACAGGATCTTGATCCGCGGAGCGTGGAAGAAAGAGCGGCCGCCCTCGACCTGCTGGCCGGAGGCAAAGCGGACGCATTCGTCACCGCCGCTGCCACCCTTGCCGGCCAGGGCGACCTGGCCCTCGCGCTGGAAATCCTCGCTCCGGGCCTGCTGCGGCACCCCGACAGCAGCGAACTGGCTGAGCTCAGGCATGAGGTCCTGGTCCAGCTGATGGAGCAGCGCCAGATGTCGGATCCGTTCGCCTTCCTGGTCTACGCGGAACTGGCTGGCGCTGAGCTCTCCCCGGTCGGATAGCCGCGGCGTGTCATCCTTCCGTCGCACCGCTGAGCTTCCCGACTGTGAACAAGGCCTGCTCGGCCGAGTACCGATCTTCGCCTTTCGTCGGCTCACAGCAGCATGTCGACCCAAGCGCTCAGCTGGCGAAGGTTGCGCACTTCGGCGAGCGTGTCGCAGTCACGGCGGTATTCACCGATCCGCGAGTCGCCGGCGTCCCACTGGTCCTTCGGCTCCGGGTTAAGCCAGTGAACCTGCCGCACCCGCCTGCTAATGGCGTGGAGCAGATCCGGCCTGGCCGGCCGGTAGTTGGACCGGGCATCCCCGCAGATAATCAGCACGCAGTTTGCGGTGAGCTCGCCGCCGTGCCGGCCGAGGAACTCCCACAAAACAGCGCCATAGTCGCTGTGCCCATCGCGACGAACGACACCAGGACGGGAAAGCAGCAGCCTGGTGTCGATGACGCCGAGACTTGACTCCACCAGCTCGGTCACTTCAGCCACTCCGTCGGCGAACACGAAGGATCGCAGCCGCGGCAGTTCGGCGTGCAGTGCATGCAGGAGCGAGAGCGTGAACTTCGCGAACTCCGCCACTGAGCCGGACACGTCACACAGGACTATGAGCTGCGGACGCGGCTTGCGGCGCTGGTGCCAGGCCGGGTCGAGTGGCACGCCACCGGCCGCGACGGCGCGGCGCAGCGTCTTGCGCACGTGCAGGCGGCCTGAGGTGTGCGTCCTGCGG
>JBAUAR010000018.1:0-2021 GCA_049675875.1 Streptosporangiaceae bacterium | reverse complement strand
CCGCGGCCATCAACCTGTCCGCGCACGCCAGCCGGGTCAGCATGGCGGCCATGCGCACCGACCTGCTGCCCGCACTGCAGGAGACGGCCCGCCGGATCGAGGCGGATCTGCGCTCGCAGGGCGCCGGCTGACGACTCGCCAGCAGCAGCCGCAGGCAGCCGCGTCGGCTGGCCGCCGACCGGCCGTAAAGAGCACCGTTATGGCACCGTTACAGCGCCGAGACCGCTGTTGATGCACGCGACTGAGAATCCGGATCATGCTCCCGCGGCAGCTAGCCGGCATTGCCAGGCCACGCCGGATGTCGGGCGTTGACACTCATCGACGGTGCTGACTAGGTTTTCTACATTGCGCATACCCGTGCGCCACGCGAACACATCGCATCGCATCGCATCGCATCATCCGCAGTGTCTGACCTCGGGCGAGTCCGAGGCGGGCCTCGACTCCGGTGGAGCGCTGGCGCTCACGGTGAGGAGACCGTATGGAACGTCAGGAGGCGAATCGCCCGGCTGGAAACCTCGAGGTCAGCCGGCGCTCGCTGCTGAAGGGCATTGGATTCGGCGCTGTTGCAGCCGGGGCCGGCCCGCTGCTCGCCGCTTGCGGCACTGGCATCAAGGGAGCCAGCACGGGCGCGACCGGCACCATCAACATCGGCTTCATCACCCCGCTGACCGGCGACCTCGCCGGCTTCGCGTCCGGTGACCAGTTCGTGCTGGGCCTCATCAAGCAGGCTTCGATCTTCAAGAGCGGCATCAAGATCGGCAGCAAGACCTACAAAATCAACGTCAATGTGCAGGACAGTCAGTCCAGCCCGACCAGGGCTGCGCAGGTGGCCCAGCAGCTGGTGACGAGTGGCGTTGATCTCGTGCTGACTACCTCGACGCCCGAGACCACCAACCCGGTGGCGGCGGCCTGCCAGAAGGCGGGGACGCCGTGCCTGTCGACGGTCGTGCCGTGGGAGTCATGGTACGCAGGCCTCGGCGGCAATCCGGTGAACCCGACAACCGACTACAAGTACGTGTCGATGTTCTTCTTCGGGCTCAAGGAGTTCCAGGGGACGTTCGCGCCGATGTGGAACCGGGTGAGCACCGACAAGGTAGTCGCCTGTCAGTACCCGAACGACGCGGATGGCAACGCCTTCCGGGAGGGGTTCGAGCCGCTGATCTCGGCGTCCGGCTACACGGCTGTGGACGGCGGCGCGTACGCGGACGGTACCGCCGACTTCACGTCCATGATCTCGCTGTTCAAAAGCAAGAACTGCGAGGTGTTCAGCAACTGCCCGCTGCCGCCCGATTTCAACACGTTCTGGAAGCAGGCGTCGCAGCAGGGATTCAAGCCGAAGATCGCCACGGTGGCGAAGGTGCTGCTGTTCCCGGCGGATACCGCCGCTCTCGGCCCGGCGCTGGTCAACAACATCGCTACCGACTCGTGGTGGGGCCCGTACATGCCGTACAAGTCCTCGCTGGACGGTACGACCGCGTCAGCTCTGGCGTCGGCGTACGAGACTCACTCCGGCCAGCAGTGGCTGCAGTCGCTCGGCTCGACGTACTCGCTGTTCGAGGTTGCCAAGGAGGCGTTCAGCGCGGTCAGCGACCCGCACGACAAGACCGACGTGGCGAACGCGCTGCACAACGTCAACTACAACGGTATCTGCGGCCCGATCAACTTCGCCGCCGGCCCCGCGCCGGGTGTCGGCATCATCCGGCCTATCGGTGCGCAGTGGAAGGCGCAACCCGCTGGCAGCAAGTACCCGGTCGAGATGAAGGTGGTCGACAACTCGCTGAACAAGGACGTGCCGATCGGGGCCGACCTCGTGCCCACGAATGCCTGATGCAGTGACCGACGCCACGACCCTGCTGCAGCTCGAGCACGTTAGCAAGAGCTTCGGCAGGGTCGCGGTGGCAGATAGCCTGTCGCTGGCGATCGGGCCGGCCGACGTGGTTGGCATCGTGGGCCCCAACGGTGCGGGCAAGAGCAGCCTGTTCGGGCTCATCGCCGGCGACCTGCGGCCGTCCGCGGGCGAG
>JBAUAR010000017.1:0-26072 GCA_049675875.1 Streptosporangiaceae bacterium | reverse complement strand
GGACCGCGCCGACCAGGCACCCGCGGCCGCTCGTCGTCCTCCTGACGTCACTGGTTCTGGCAGCGCTCACCTTCGGCATCGCGGTCCGGTTGCACCCACCCGCGGTGGCAGCCGCAGGCTGCTGGCTGGCGGCGTGCGGGGTGCCGATGGCGATCATCGACGTCCGGCAGCGGCGACTGCCCGACGCGCTCACCGGTGCCTGCCTGGCTGGCACGGCGGCCTGCTTGACGGTTGCCGCGGCGGCGTCCGGCGACTGGCGCGCCCTCGGCAGAGCCGGCCTCGGAGCGCTCGCTGTCGGGGCGTCCGTTGCGCTGCTCGCGCTCGCCAGGCCGGGATCGGCCGGCCTCGGAGATGCCAAGCTCGGGCTGAGCACGGGCGCGCTGGCGACGTGGTTCGGCTGGACTGTGCTGGTGCCCGCGCTGTTCGCAGCCTTCGTCCTCGCAGCGGGGTACGGAGTCTGGCTGGTCGCGTCCGGGCGCGCGTCTTTCCGCGGGGGCAGCGTGCCCTTCGGCCCGTTCATGCTCGCCGGCTGCCTGCTGGCGGTCGCCGCGTTGCCGCGGTAGGTCCTCCTCTTCCGTACCACTTCTCCACAGGCGATGTTGCAGGGGCCGGTGCGGCGGAGCGGCCAGCGCAGTGGCAAGATCCGAGACGCCGCAGGACACGGCCGCCTGGCTCTCAATCGTCAGCAAGCCCGGCAGTGGTCCGCCATGCAGCTGATGATCATCATCAGAGACTTTCTCGACCGTCACCTGCGGAGCTGACCACGTACCTGTGGTTGCCGTATGTTCATGATGACGTCCGACAGGCGACTGCGTTAGCTCGGCTGGGTCGTCGCCGGGCCTTGGGTCGCACGGCTGCCGCCATGGTCAATCTGGGACCAGCCGAGCTGGCGGCAGGATCGGCAGCCATTGAGCGGATAGACCACGACGCTGCCGCTGGTATGGCCCTTGAGGCCCATCCGCCAGAAGATGCCCACCCACTTCGGCTCGTGATTGCGATCTAGCAATACCGCGCCGATCCTGTCCTTCTTGACGTAGGCCTCGAAGCTCCGAACATAGGACGGCGAGGCATGAGCGAGCCGCTGCACCGGCCGCGGCAGGTCGGTGCGCCGGGTGATCGACTGGTTGAGATAGCCGCCCGCCAGCCGCAGGTAGAAGTCGGTGTCGGCCTGCCACAGCATGCCGGCGTTGCCGATGTTCGACACCACTACCACGGTCTCGCCCGGCGACAACTGCTGCCGGTAGGTGCCTTTAGCGACGAACGTCGGCACGGTGCTATGCGGCGCCACGTTGATGATGGCCGCGTCCTGGTAGAGCGCCACGACTATGAGCGCCGCGAGCGGGACCCGCAGCCACCATCGGACCGAGGTGCTGGCGAGCCACAGGGCCGTCATCACGGCCAGCGCCAGGAATGCGAACAGCATCAGCCGCGATGGATAGGCGTTGCGCACGATGGGCAACCGCCAGAGCCAGAACCAGGGCAGCGTGACAACCTTGCCACCGTCGAAGGTCAGCGCCGGCCCCAGCGACGCCACGATGATGACCACCAGCATGCACGTCAGGAACCGGACAAACCGCTTGGACCAGCTCGTCGCGACGAGCAGCACCGCCAGCGCGAGCAGCGGGAGACCGACATAACCGGCCGCAGACACCTCGACCGGTCCTTTGGCCAGGTCGTGCAGCCAGGACATGCTGGTGATGCGGTCTGGCCTCGGGACCACGAGGCTGAGGAGGTCAAGGCTGGTGTCGGCCTTCAGCGCGGGCGTCCTGCTGGCCAGCGCGTAGGCCAGATAGGGCAGTGCCAGCAGGAAAGCCACCCCGTAGGCATAGGCCAGTGACCTGGCTAGGCGCAGCACCTCGGCCCGTTGCGCTGCCCCGGCCACCAGCAGGCCGATCACGATCGCGGCAGCCAGGATGGCCGTCAGGTCGGCAAACGTCTCCAGGAACAGGTAGAACTGCACGGCCATCGTGATCCCGGCCATGATCACGAAAACTCGCGAGCTGATGGCGTTCTCGTGCCACAACACAACCAGATACGCAAGCAGCGGAACCAGCAGACTGTAGGTCAGGTTGAGCTGGCCGGCCGCGATGTGGTTCATCTCATAGGCCGAGAAGCCGAAAATGGCGCCGCCCACCAGAGCGGGCCAGAACTTCCGGGTCAGCCGACGGCACAGCACGAACGCCGCCCACGCCGACACCGGCAGCGCCAGGGCGGCAAGCAGGTTGAACGCCACGATCGGACCGGCCGCGAGGGTCAGCGGCGTGGCCAGCAGCGCGATCGGCGGAATCGTGGTCACCCACGCCAGGGAATGGCCGTGCGGTGCCCAGACCAGATGGGAATAGAACGGGTTCAGTCCGTGTCCGATGGCGTACGGCCACCAGTTCAGCGCCCAGGTATAGAAGTTCGGGTCCATGCTCAGCTGGTCGAGATGCGCATCACCGACCTGGTGCAGCATGTGGTGGCCGATGGTGGCGAACCAGACAGCGGTATAAAGCACGACCGCAACCAGCCCCTGTGTCGCAGGCCGGAGGTACCAGGGCCGCGGCGCGGGCGGCGGCGCCTTCGTCGGCTCGGCCTTGTCAGCGACCGCCGAGCCTGCGCGGGCGGCGGGTCCCTGGCCCGGCCGACTCAGCGGTGCCTTCATGACGGCGGCACACGCTGACCGCGGATCAGCGAGTCCTGGCTGGCGGCCGGCCACAGGGTGTCATCGGCCTGACCGCCGCGGGCGAACCCGCGTGCCTGCCTCACGAGGTAGAGGGGTCGTGCCCTGGCCTCGTCGTAAATCCGGGCCACGTACTGTCCAACCATGCCAATCACAACCAGCTGGACTCCGCTAAGGAAGGTAATCGTCACCAGCAACGAAGCATAGCCCGGCACATAAGAGCCCGCGCCCGCCAGCTTCAGCGCGATCAGAGTAATGCCGTAGAGAACAGCTCCGACAGATATGAGCAGGCCGATGGTCAGCGCGAACCGCAATGGTGCCGTGGAGAATCCGATAAAGCCGTCAAACGCCAGCCGCATCATCTTTCGGAGCGGGTACTTGCTGTGTCCGGCCTCGCGCGACGCCCGCGTGTACGGCACTGCAGTCTGCCGGAATCCAATCCAGGAAAACATGCCGCGGACGTACCTGTTCCGCTCGCGCATCTGCAGGAAAGCATCCAGGGCCCGGCGATCAACGAGCCGGAAGTCGCCCACTTCCACCGGCTGGTCTATCTCGGCTAGCCGGCGCTGCAGCCCGTAGAACACGGTTGCGGTCTTGCGCTTGAAGATCGTCTCGCCCTCGCGCTGTTCTCGGATGGCATAGACAACCTCGTAGCCTTCCTGCCAGCGGGCGATCAGCTCCGGAATGACCTCAGGCGGATCCTGCAGGTCAGCGTCCATGATGACGACCGCCTGGCCGGAAGACACGTCCATGCCTGCCGTGATGGCGATCTGGTGGCCGAAGTTCCGGGACAGCTGCACGATCTTGAATCGCGGATCCTGCCCGTTGGCCTCGGCCATCAGGCGATAGCTGCCATCTCGGCTGCCATCGTCGACCAGCACGACCTCGGTAGGGCCGTCCAGTTGATCCATTACCGCGCGCAGCCGGCTGACGAGGGCGGGAAGCGACTCTTGCTCGTTAAAGATGGGGATCACGACGGAGTACTTGACAGAGTCCACTGGCTCTTGCTCCCGATCCCACATCGAGCGCCCCCTGGCCGCAATCCTGGGTATTCTACGCGAATTATCCGTGTCGGGCGATTTGTAGATCTTACCGCTGTCCGCTGGTCAAGCGGGCCCCGCGCAGCCGCCCCCGGGACTAACGACGATACTGGCACCGGGCCACCGGGTCGCGCTCAATGCCCCTGCTGCGCAGACAGTACCCGGTCTCGGTGCGGTCGCAGATTCCCGGCCGGCCGGCCACCGAATCCCGGGCTCGACCGCCAGAACGCCGCATGGTGCCCGGCACAGCGGTCGTCGGGCGTTCTTGGCCGCAGTCACATTGACAATCGTGTCGATGCCGCTCAAAGTGGCCGACGAGAAGTCCGTCAGTGTGAGCCGGACCGGCGGGAGAGCAATGTGAAAACAAAGGCAGCGATACTGCGAGGCGTCGGCCAGGACTGGGAGGTCACTGAGCTGGAGCTCGACCCGCCCAAGGCGGGCGAGGTTCTGATTCGGTACGTCGCATCCGGGCTGTGCCACTCCGACGACCACGTGCGGACCGGGGACATACCCGTCCGGTATCCGATCGTCGGCGGCCACGAGGGCGCCGGAATAATCGAGCAGGTCGGCGCGGGCGTGGCCGGGCTTCAGCCAGGTGACCACGTGGTCTGCTCGTTCCTGCCGGTGTGCGGCCGCTGCCGGTTCTGCTCGCGCGGTCAGTCGAACCTGTGCGACCTCGGTGCGCTGCTCGTCGACAACTGCCTGCCCGACGGCTCGTTCCGGCTGCACGCCGGCGGCGAGGACTTCGGCCAGATGTGCCTCGTCGGCACTTTCTCCCAGTACGCGACCGTGTCGGTGCACTCATGCATCAAGATCGACGACGACGTGCCGCTGGAAGTCGCCGCGCTGGTCGGCTGCGGCGTACCGACCGGCTGGGGCACCGCGGTGAACTCCGGTGGCGTCCGGGCCGGCGACACGGTGGTCATCTACGGGATCGGCGGAGTCGGCATTAACGCCGTGCAGGGCGCCGCGTTCGCGGGCGCGCAGCACGTCATCGCCGTCGACCCGCTGCCCAACAAGCGGGAGATCGCCGAGCGGCTCGGGGCCACACACACCGCGGCTGACGCCGCCGAGGCACAAGACCTCGTCACCGAGCTGAGCCGCGGCGTGGGCGCCGATCACGCGCTCGTCACGGTCGGCGTGGTCACCGAGGAGGTCATCGGCGCGGCGTTCAACGCGGTGCGTAAGCACGGCAGCGTCATCGTGACCGGTCTGGCAGGGCCGGACAAGATCAACATCAAGCTGCCGAGCTTCTTTCTCACCTTGTTCGAGAAGGAGATCAAGGGCGCGCTGTTCGGCGGCGGCAACCCCTTCGACGAGATCCCCCGGATGCTCGAGCTCTACCGGTCCGGCCGGCTCAAGCTCGATGAACTGATCACCAGCAGCTACCGGCTGGAGGACGTCAACCAGGGCTACCAGGACCTGCTCGACGGCAAGAACGTGCGCGGCGTCCTGATCCACGAGCACTGAGCGTCCGCCCGACCATTGCCGGGCCGCCGGCCAGCCTGACGGCGCCGCTACCGCCTCTCGCGGGGTAGCAGCGGCGCCGTCACTCTCGTCCTTGCCGGTCTCAGGCGGCTGCCTGGGCGTCCGTGAGAGCGCGCCGCACCAGCACCCGCGCTAGGTGCTCGCGGTAAGCCCTGCTGGCATTGAGGTCCTCCGACGGACTCGTGCCCACCGCAGCGTGCGCCGCGGCATCGGCTGGCGAGGCACCACCCGCCAGCGCAGATTCAACGGCAGCGGCTCGCACCGGCGTCTGGTCCATGTTCACCAGCGCCACCCGGCCGCCCTGCACGGCTACGCCCACAATCGCCCAGTCGATGGCCCGCTTGGTGAACTTCTGGAAAGCCCAGCCCGGCGCGCCCGGCTTGCTGATCCGAATCTCGGTGAGCAGTTCGCCGGGCTCCAGGGCGGTCTCGAACAGGCCGCGGAAGAAGTTTGCCGCGGCGATCTCGCGACTGCCCGCGGGCCCGCGTGCCACCAGCGTGGCGTCGAGTACCAGCGCGACGGCCGGCAAGTCGGCGGCTGGATCGGCGTGCGCCAGCGAGCCGCCGATCGTGCCGCAGTGCCTGACCTGGGGATCACCGACCTGCCCGGCGGCGTGGGCCAGCAGCGGCAGGTCCCGGCGGAGCAGGTCCGAGCCAGCCAGCTCACCGTGGGTCGTCGCCGCGCCCACCGCGATATGGTCGCCCTCATCCCTGATGTAGCTCAGCTCGGGGAGCCGTCCGACGTCCACCAGCGTCTGCGGCACGGCCAGGCGTAGCTTCATCAGTGGCAGTAGCGAGTGCCCGCCGGCCAGGAACTTGGCGTCCTCGCCGTCGCGCGCGACCAGATCCACCGCCTCGTCGACGGACCAGGCTCGCTTGTAGGTAAAGGGTGCCGGGATCAAGGAACCCGCCTTTCGCCAGCCGCTGCCAGGACGGCGCGGACGATGTTGTGGTAGCCGGTGCACCGGCACAGGTTGCCCTCCAGCGCGGTCCGTACATCGGCCTCGCCCGGGTCGGGGTTCTCCGCCAGCAGCGAGACGGCGGCCATCACCATGCCCGGCGTGCAGAAGCCGCACTGCAAGCCGTGCTCGGCGCGGAACGCGCGCTGCACCGCATGGAGGTCGCCATCCCCATCCGACAGACCCTCGAGCGTCACTACCTCCCGCCCGTCCGCCTGTGCGGCGAGCAGCGTGCAGGACTTCACCGAGCGGCCGTCGAGCAGCACTGTGCAGGCGCCGCACGAACTGGTGTCACAACCGATGTTGGTGGCAGTGAGGCCCGCCACGTCGCGCACGAAGTGCACCAGCAGGGTGCGATCCTGTATCTCAGCGGCTACCTGGCTGCCGTTAACGGTCACGGTGACCTTCACAGGCCCTCCCCGGTTGCTGTGCTTGCAGTTGCCTCATTGATGGCGGCCCAGACTCTGGCCGGAGTGGCCGGCATGTCGATGTGCCGGATGCCGAGATGGCTGACGGCGTCCACGACGGCGTTCTGCACGGCCGGCGTCGCGCCGATGGTGCCGGCCTCGCCGATGCCCTTGGCGCCGAGCGGGTTGCTGGTAGCGGGCGTCTCGCTCGCCAGCAGCTCGAAGCTGGGCAGCTCGGCGGCGGTGATCACCGCGTAGTCCACGAGTGTCCCGGTGACTGGGTTGCCATCGGGGTCGTAGACCATCTCCTCGAGCAGCGCCTGAGCCGCACCCTGCGCGATACCGCCATGCCGCTGTCCCTCGGCCAGCAGCGGGTTGAGCACGGTGCCCGCGTCGTCCGCGGTCACGTGCCGGGTCAGCCGGACCTTGCCGGTCTCGACGTCGACCTCAACGACTGCCACGTGGGTGCCGAACGGGAAGGTTGGCTGGCTCTGGAAATTGGCGTCCGCGGCCAGGCCGTCGGGACCAGCGTGCGCCGCCACCTCGGCCCAGCTGCGACTCGACGCCGGGTCACCGCGGACCTGCCAGGCGCCGCGCACGGTGTCCAGCTCCAGGTCGGCCTCGCTGGCCTCCAGCAACTCGGCTGCGACGCTGCGCGCCTGCTCCCTCACGTCGACGGCGGCCATGTGCACTGCCGTGCCGCCGAGCTGAAGCGACCGGGACGCGTAGGTGCCGGTGCCGAGCGGGACCAGATCGGTGTCCCCGTGCACCACCGTGACCTTGTCCATCGAAATGCCGAGCTCGCCCTCGACCAGCATCGCCCACGCGGTGTGGTGACCTTGGCCGTGCGCGGAGCTGCCGGTGTACACCGTGGCGGTGCCGTCGTCGTGCACCACGAGCCGGGCCGTCTCGCCGCCCGCCGCGTCAGCGGCGGTGATCTCGACGTAGCTGGCTACGCCGATGCCGAGCTGGACGTTATCCCCGCGCGCCCGGCGCCGCGCCTGCTCGGCCCGCAGATCCTCATAGCCCGCGCCGGCCAGCACCGTGTCCAGCGCCTTGACGTAGTCGCCGTTGTCATAGACCGCGCCGCCGCCGGAGCTGTACGGGAACTTGTCGGGCGGCACCAGGTTGATCCGCCGTACCTCCGCTGGGTCCATGCCGATCTCGGCGGCGAACAGGTCGACGGCGCGCTCCACCGCCGCCGTTGCCTCCGGCCGCCCGGCTCCCCGGTAGGCGCCGACCGGCGTCGTGTTCGTGACCACCACCCGGTTCGCAGTCTCCACGTGCGCGATGTCATACGGGCCGGACGCCATGAGGCAGGTCAGGAACGGCAGGAAGCCGCTCATCCGCGGGTATGCACCGGTGTCCTGCAGCACCTCGATGCGGTACGCCAGGATCCGGCCAGTCCTGGTCCCGCCGATCTTGATGTGGTGACGCTGAGCGCGGCCGTGCGTCATGCCGAGCATGTTTTCGCTGCGCGTCTCGACCCAGCGCAGCGCGCGCCCGGTGTGCTTGGCGGCCCAGGCGACCAGCAGCCCGTCCCGGTCCACGCCGATCTTGGCGCCGAAACCACCGCCCACGTCGGGAGCGACGACCCGGATGGCAGCCGGGTCGAGGCCGAGCGCCCCGGCCAGGATGAACCTGCCGATCTGGGCATTCTGCGTGCTGACCCAGACCGTGAGCTTGCCGTCAGCCCAGCTGGCTGCTGCGGCGCGGCCTTCCATCGACACGGGGGCCAGGCGCTGATTCACGATGGTGCGCTCGACCACGACGTCGCAGCCGTCGAACGTGGCCCCGTCCGCGGGCCCGCCGGCCGTGACCGGAACGTTGCTACCGGCCGGCGGGAACAGCAGCGTGCCGCCGGCCAGGGCCGCGTCAAGATCCACCACGGCGGGCAGCGGCTCGTAGTCGACGCTGACCAATTCGGCGGCATCCTCGCCCTGATAGGTGTCGTCGGTGAGCACCATGGCCACCGGCTCCCCGACAAACCGAACGCGGTCGACAGCCAGCAGCGGCTCCGCCCAGTGCCCGCCCATCGGCAGCGGCGCAGCCTCGCTGCCGGGGGGCGGATCGCCCTCTGGCAGCGGCGGTGGCGGCGGCAGATCGTCCATATCGGCCACTGTCAGCACGGCGATCACCCCCGGCGCCGCCCGCGCTGCTTCCGTGTCGATGCCGGTGATCCGAGCGTGCGCGATCGGGCTCCGCACGAACGTGACCCAGGCCACCTGTGCCAGCTCCGGAGCCCGCACGTCATCAACGTACGTTCCCCCGACGGTGAGCAACCGCGGATCCTCAGTCCGCACTACCCGGGTGCCCAGGATGCTCATCTGGCCTTACCTTTCCGCGGCCATGGCTCAGCCGCCGGTTCGCATCGTCATGACCCTCAGGGCCTGTTCCACAGTTCACCACGGTGCCGCAAGTCCGGCTGCCGGTTATCTTGCGCGGTGTCATGCCGACGTTGGCATATGCGTGATCGCGAGCGCAATGCCGCGGGTGACAAAATTCCGGGTGGCGAAAGGCTGCCTGCGGTCTGCACACCTAAGCGACGAGCCACCCCAAACCGGGCTCGCCCGCAGCGGCGTGAGCGAGCCCGGTGCTGACAGTCAGGCTGAGGCCGGCAGCCAGCCCCACGGATGCGTACCCCAGCCTGGCGAGAACTCTGCACCTGCCTTCAGCGTGTACGCCGGTGCCAGCCCATAGCCGCCACGGAACTCCTGGCCGGTGGTATCGGTGAAGACGAAGTCACCTTCGGCAACGTCCAGGATGGTGATATCGGCGTCGCGGCCGATCGCGAGCGCGCCGATCGTGTCGGCGAGGCCCAGCGCTGCGGCCGCGGTTGACGTGGTGGCCTTGACCACGTCCGCCAGGGTGTAGCCGACCGACATGAACTTGGCCATGCACTCCAGCAGACTGTGGAACGACTGTCCCAGCGCGGTCAGGTCGCTACTGATGGTGTCCGGATACAGCCCTGCATCGGCCTGCCGTCTGGCCACCTCGATACCGAAATTGCCGCGGCCGAGCGCGGAGTCCAGGACGACACCGTTGGCGCGCGCTTCGGCGACCTCCGGGTAGGGACGGCCGGACGGGTCGAGGACACGGCCGGCGTTCGGGGTGCACAGGTGGGTCAGGATGTCGCCCGGTTCGAACGTCTTCAGCAGGAACCGGGTCAGCTCGCCGCGCCGCGCGGCCGACGTGGCGTCCTTGGCGGTGAAGTCCCCGATGTGCACCATCAGCGGGACGCCGAGGTCCTTGGCCGCCGCCTTGGCCTTGGTGATGATGTCCTCGCCGATTTCGCCGAAGGCTGGCCCGACGATGCGCAGCTTGACCCCGGCGATGAGGCCGGGGTTGTGCTCCGCGGCCGTCACCAGGGCATCCCGGTTGATGTCGTCGAGCGAGTTCACGTCAGCCGGGCCCGGCATGGTGTGCGCGTAGCTGCCGACGTTGACCATGGTGATCACCCTGGTCTTGGCGGTCGGCAGGATGTAGGCAGGGAAGACACCGAGATTGGCCACGCCGACCGAGCCGCAGTCGGAGACCGTGGTCACGCCGGAATGCACGCCGATGGCGTCAGCGTCGCAGTTGCCCATGCCGACGCCCTCGGTGATGGCGCCGTTCGCGACGTGGGTGTGCATGTCGATCAGCCCCGGCACGACGTGCCGGCCCTCGCCGCGGACCTCGAGCACCCTGGCTGCTTCCGCGGCCGGAATGTCAGCGGCAATCTGGCTGATCTTGCCCCCGGTGATGGCGATGTCGAGCGTGCCGTCCAGGCCCTGGCCCGGGTCCAGGACGTGGCCGCCCTTGATCAGCAGGTCGTAGGTCACGTCAGTCACTCCTTGAGTCACTTGCCCCAGAGTTGCTTGCTGGCCAGCGCCGCGCCGTCAGCCATGGCCGCCAGCTTGGCCCAGACGATCTCCTCGTGACCGACTCGCGAGCCGATGCCGCAGTCGGTACCGGCTTGCACATTCTCCCGGCCGACGAGGCTGGCATAGTTGACCAGCCGCTCTGCGACGAGGCCGGGGGCCTCGACCAGATCGGTGGCGTGCGAGATGACGCCCGGAACCAGGATCTTGCCGTCGGGCAGCTTGACGTCGCCCCAGACCTTCCACTCGTGTGCATGCCGGACGTTGCCGGCCTCCACCGAGTAGGCCTGCGCGTTGACCTTGAGCAGCAGGTCCGCGATGTCCTTGAGGTCGATGTCGGACACGTGCGGTCGATGTCCCGACCCCCAGCAGACATGGAATCGGATCTGGTCCTCGGGCAGCCCGGCCAGCGCGTGATTGATGATCTCGACGCAGAACTCCAGGTACTGCCGGTACCGGGGCACATCCCAGTCCGGGAAGAACTGCCACGAGGTGGCGAACTCCGGCTCGTCGATCTGCACGATGAACCCGGCGTCGGTAACCGCCTTGTACTCCTCGCGCACCACCTCGGCGACCGCCGTCATGTACTCCTGTTCCGAGGCGTAGTACTCGTTGCGCGCCCCGGCACCGAGGCTCAGCGGCCCGAGCGCCGCCACAAACCCCTCTACCTGGCCGTCCTTGCCGGCCAGCGCCTTGCGCAGCGCGTCGACATCCGCCTGGATCGCCGCCTGCCCGATGTATGTCACTGGTCCGGTGGCGACCCGCTCGGTAGTCGGCTCCGGCGGCCGGCCCGGCTTGAAGTACCCCGGCCGCACCGGGCCGCCCGACCCCTGCAGCCACAGCCCCGACTCGTAAAAGCCCGGAAACAGCCGCCGCTCCCGCCCGCCCACACCGTCCCGCTTGGGCGGCTTGGCCGGGTGGATCGGCAGCACCTCCCAGCCGGTCACCCGCTGGTGGATATAGCCGGCGTAGCTGCCCCCGCCGGCCGCTTTCACGTACTCCCCGTCGTTGATCACGTCCACGCCGCAGTCCAGTTGCCGGTCCACCACGTACTGCACCGCGCCGGGCAGCTGCGCAGCGACCTCCGCCGTCACCACCGGCCCTTGCTGCAGCAGCGCGTCGAACTCCGCCGGCCGCGGCAGGTTACCGCCATGCGTGGACCGGATCCGGTCGGTGCTGTGCCTCATCTGGTTTCGTCCTCTCGCTGCGTTACGCGGTGCGCCGGGTGAACTTCTGGATCTGGTGGGCTGCGGCCTCGTCCGGGTTGACGCCGTTGGCCCTGACCCCGAATGTGTACGCCACCTCGCACACGTACAGGTCGCCGCGGGAGTCGACAGCGATGCCGTGTGGCGCGATGAAATTGCCCGGCGCAGTCCGGCTGACAGTGCTCGCGCCCCACCGGGCCACGATGAAGCCATCGCGGTCGAAGATCGTGACCCGGCCGGGGCGGTCTTCCCGCATGAAACCGTGGGTGAACGAGCCCTTGCCCTGCGGGCGCCACAGCTCGGCGACGTAGGCATATCCGTCGGCGTCAACGGCAACGTGACACGGCCGCTGCACGTCTGTCCACTCGGTCAGGTACCGGCCGTCAGGGTCGAAGACCTGGATACGGTCGTTCTCCCGGTCGCACACGAGTACCCGGTCGTCGCGGTCCACCGCGATACCGTGCGGCAGGTGGAACTGGCCGGCACCGATTCCCACCTCACCCCACGACGTGACCAGCTCCCCGTCCGGGGCAAACGCGTGTACGCGGCAGTTGCCGTAGCCGTCGGAGACGTAGATGCGCCCGGCCGAGTTGATGGCCAGGTTGGTGCAGCCGTTGAACGGCGGACCCGGCCGCTCGACCGTCTCCACGTTGTGCACGACGAACCCGCCGCCCTGCCGGTGGCCGGTATCCGACGGCTCGCCCGGCCGGCCAAGCGTCAGCAGCGGCTTCCCGTCCGGGGAGAACTTCCGCACCGAATGGTCACCGTTGTCAACGGTCCAGACCGAATCGTCCGGCCCGATCGTCAGCCCGTGCGGATTGGTGAAGTGCTCCCCGCCCCAGGCGGTGAGAAAGGAGCCGTCCCGCTCGTACACCAGCACGTTCGACTCGTACCGGGTCAGCAGGTACACCCGGTCCTGCGAGTCGGTGTCCACCGCCGACACATCCAGGTGCTTGATCCCGTCCGGCAGCTGCTCCCACCGCGCGTCGACGTCATACCGGAAGTCAGCGGCATGTGGTGCCGCATCGTCGCCTCGCACAGTCATGTCCTTCCGTCTAGTTGGCGGCCGTCTCGCCGACGGCAGCCCGCTCGGTGTTCGCTCGCGGAGCGAGCGCCTCGATCTCGGTCACCACGTTGATCAGGGCAGGTCCCTCGGTCGCGAGCGCCTTATCCAGCGCTGCTTCGAAATCGGCTGCCTTCTTGACGGTCAGCCCGAGCACGCCCATCGACTCGGCCACCTTGGCGAAGTCGACGTCCTCGAAGTGCCATAGCTCGCCGTGCCGCCCGTGCAGCGAGCCGCCATATGCCCGGCTGTACACGTTGATCTCCTGATTCAGCGAGCGGTTGTTGTTCACCACGACGACCGCCGGGATCCGCCACCGCGCAGCGGTCTCCAGCTCGCCGATGTGATACCAGAGCCCGCCGTCCCCGGTGAACAGAATCACCGGCCGGTCCGGTGCTGCCACCTGCGCGCCGAGTGCGGCCGGCAGCCCCCAGCCCAGCGAGCCTGCGGCGCGGATGAAGCCCTGGCCGGGGCTGGTGAGATCGACGAAGCCGCCCGTCCACATGCCGGAGTGCCCGGTGTCGGAAACCAGCAGCGCGTCGGCCGGGAGGTGCCGGGTGATCTCGGCCGACAACCGCTCCGGCCGGATCGGCTCGGCGTCCGAGGCCATCAGCTCGGCATATTGATCGCGCCAGCGCCGCACGATGTGCTGCGCCCGTGCCGTCCAGGCCAGCCTGGCTGCGCTGCCGTCCGATCCGGCGGCCGCGGCGAGGTCGGCCAGCCCAAGCTTGGCGTCGGTCACAAGGCCGAGCGTGTCGGGGTAGTGTCGACCGAGCTCGTTCGGGTCGACGTCCAGCTGGATCACCTTGGTACTGAGCGGCGGGATCTGCCAGTTCAGGGTGAGCTGGTTGCCGGTCTTGCTGCCGATATAAAGCACGAGGTCGGCCTCGAGCAGCACCTGGTTCGCGCTCGCCCTGGCGTAGACGCCGGGCACGCCGACATTGAGTGGATGATCGCCGGGCAGCTGGTCCTTCGCGTTGAGCGAGGTAGCCACTGGGACGTTGAGCTTCTCCGCGAGGGCCCGCAGCTCGGCGCTCGCCCCGGAGGCCCGCACCCCGCCGCCAGCCACGATCACTGGACGGCTGGCCGCCGCGAGCAGGCGCACGGCCGCTGCGATGGATTCGGCGGGCGCTCGCGTCCGGTAGGCCGGCACCACAAACGGCTGCAGTTCGGGTACGGGCACGTCGACGTCGCCGTCCTCCACGTCCTCACCGGAGTGGCCGAAGACCTCGAGGTGGGTCGGGCCCGGCTGGCCGGCAACCGATATCGCGAACGCTTGCGCGAGCAGGTCGGGTAGCCGGCCAGCGTCAGTGACCTGCGCGCTGAACTTGGTGACCGGCTTGAACAGCGGGAAGTCCTCGATCTCCTGGTAGTAGTTCCGGCCCCGGCTCCAGTTGTAGGGACCGCCGGTCAGGGCTAGCACCGGAGAGCAGCCGAGGTAGGGATCCCGCAGGCCAGCCGCCAGGTTAGCGGCGCCGACGGTCTGCGCCATGCACACGCCAGGACGGCCGGACGCGCGCGCGTAGCCGTCAGCCATGTACACCGCGGCCTTCTCGCCGTGGGTCAGCACCCGGCTGATGCCGGTGTGCGCCTCCATCTCGTAGAGCGCTTTACTCAGGATGGTCGGGACGAAGAACACCGCGCTGACCCCGTAGGCCTGCAGGGTTCGAGCCAGGTACTCTGCGCCGCTCAGCTTCGTGGTTGTCATGGTCGTCTTCTCTTCTCCTGCGCAGATATCCGGAACGGGGTCGTCGGTGGTGGCTCTACGTACGCAGCGGTCGGAACCTCGGGAGCGCCGAGCCCGCACCGGTGTCGTGGAAGACGACTTCGACCGGCAGTCCGACGGCCAGGTCCGCGCCGTCCGCCTCGACGATGTTCGTCATCATCCGCAGGCCCTCGTCGAGCTCGACGTACGCCAGCACGAACGGCGGTGCGCCCTGATAGGCGCCCTCGCCGCGGTGGTTGACCGTGTAGCTGTAGATGGCTCCGCGGCCGGACACCTCGAACCACTCTGTGCGCAGGCTCGAGCACATCGGGCAGATGGCGCGCGGATACCAGATCAGGCTGTCGCAGTCCTGGCACCGTTTGACCAGCAGCCGGCCATCAGCCGTCGCCGTCCAGAACTCCATGGTCTCCGGATTCACGGCCGGCGCCGGCGCGGGCATCGGCGGGGCGGGCTGGGCTGGCGTGGTCATGCGTCCTCCCGACCCAGGATGAGCGTCGCCGCGGCCGACCGAGTGCCCAGCGAGCCGCCGTTGCCGTTAACCAGCGCGATCTGGCACTCCGGCACCTGGACCGGCGCGTTGGCCTCACCGCGGAGCTGGCGGACCGCCTCGATGACCTTGGTCATCCCGCCGCGGTTCACCGGGTGGTTGTTACACAGCCCGCCGCCGTCGGTATTGAACGGCAGCCTGCCATGGGGCGCCACCAGCGAGCCGTCCGCCACGAACGCGCCGCCCTTGCCCTTCTCGCAGAACCCGAGATCCTCGATCGTCTGCAGCACGGTGATGGTGAACGAGTCGTAGATCGAGGCGTAGTCGACGTCGCCTGGCGTCACGCCGGCCTCCGCGAACGCGCGTGGTCCCGACCACACCGCGCCGGTGTAGGTCAGGTCGATGTGGCCGCCAGCGGTCAGCTTGGGCGACTCGCCGTGGCCCAGCACCTTGACGGTCTGCCGGGCCAGGTCGGCGGCCACCTCGGGAGCGACGACAACGAGCGCGCCGCCCCCGTCGCTGACCACGCAGCAATCCAGCCGGTGCAGCGGGTCGCTGATCATCGGCGAGTCCAGGACTTCGTCGACGGTCACCGGCTTCGGCAGCATGGCGTGCGGGTTGTGCTGGGCGTGCAGCGACGCCGCGACCTTGATGGCCGCGAGCTGCGCGCCCGTGGTGCCGTATTCGTGCATGTGCCGACGGGCCGCAAGGGCGTACATCGACACCGTCGTCGGCCCGAAGGGCTGCTCGAAACCGGCCTCAGGGGCGAGCGCGGACGCCGAGGGCCTCGGCACCGGCTGCGACCGGGGCAGTCCCGCCAGGGTGATGAGCGCGACCCGGCACTTCCCCGCAGCGATTGCCGCGGCCGCGTGGCCGACGTGCGCAACGTAGGACGAGCCACCGGTCTCGGTCGAGTCGGTATACCGGAGCCTGGTGAGGCCTAGGTAGTCCGCCATCGAGATCGGACCGAAGCCCGGCGCGTCGCCCGCGCAGAAGTACGCGTCGACGTCGCTCAGCGCGAGACCCGCGTCCGCCAGCGCGCCCAGCGCCACCTCGGCGTGAACCCGGGCGATTGACTTGTCCGGTATCTTCCGCTCGGGGTGTTCGTACGCACCAGCAATGTAGGCCTGGCCGCGGATGGTCACGCGCCACTCCCAGCGACGGCCTTGCCTGGGTCCGGCGCGTGCTGTCCGACATAGCTCGCGACGAGCAGCGACGGGTCTCTCATCAGCCGCTCGCCGGTCTCGTGCAGAACAATGTCGCCGTGCGACAGGACGTAGCACCGATCGGCGATCTCCGTCGCGAGCTGCACGTGCTGCTCGACCAGCAGCACCGCACAACCGCTTTCCTGGGCGTACGCGCGCACCACCGGCAGCAGCCGCTCGACCAGCAGCGGCGCGAGTCCGAGGCTGAGTTCGTCCAGCAGCAGCAGTTTCGGGCGCCGCCCCAGGGCGCGCCCGACAGCGAGCATCTGCTGCTCGCCACCGGACAGCAGCCCGGCCCGCCGATCCTGCAGCGGCTCCAGCGCCGGAAAGTACTCGTACACAACCGCCGGGTCGATGTGCTCGCCGCGGTAGCCCAGCCGGAAGTGCTCGGCCACGGTCAGCCCGTAGAAGATCCCGCGGCCCTCGGGCACGTGCGCGATGCCTGCGCGCGCGCGCACGGTCGGCGAGTGCGTGGCGATATCGCCGCCGCAGAACGACACCGTGCCGCGGCTCGGGCGGATGATGCCGGAGATGACGCGCAGCGTCGTGGTCTTCCCCGCGCCGTTCGGCCCGAACAGCGCGACCACCTCGCCCGCGCTCACCGTGATGCTGATGTTCCTGACGACCTCGGCGCCAGCGTAGCCCGCGGACACGTTGTCGACGCCCAGGACGGTATCGCTCACAAGATCGCCTTTCCCGTCTGTCCCGCCCCGGCCGGCTCGGCACCGTCCGCAGCTGGCGCGACCGACTCTGTCACCGTCGCCACGCCGCCCAGGTAGGCGGCCAGCACCTTCTCATTGGTGCGAACCTCCGCGGGCAGGCCGTGGGCCAGCACGCGGCCGAAGTCGATCACGTAGACGTAGTCGCAGACGTTGAGCACCAGGGCCATGTCGTGGTCGACGAGCAGCATGGCCACACCCTCGGTCACGACTCGTCGCAACCGGCGGCCAAGATCCAGGCTCTCCTGGGTGTCCAGGCCAGAGGCTGGCTCATCGAGCAGGATGAGCTTCGACTGGCCGGCCAGCGCGCGGGCAACCCCGACCAGTTTGCGCTTGCCCTGCGGCAGCTCGCTCGGCATCCGCCCGGAGAACTCCTCCAGCTCCAGCATCCTGATCGCCTCGTCAACCGCGGCCCGGGTTGGCTGGCGGCGGCCGAGCACGATCTGCGCCAGCGAGCCTCGAGTGGTCGGCCGCCGGGACGCCACGACACAGTTCTCGTGCACGGTCAGGTCGTCGAACAGTTCCAGGGTCTGCCAGGTCCGGGCGAGCCCGAGCTGGCTCCGGACGTGCGGCGGCTCGGCCGAGATGTCCCGGTCGTTAAGGACAACCCTGCCGGTGGCCGGCACGAAACCGGTGACAGCGTCGATGAAGGTCGTCTTGCCGGCGCCATTCGGGCCGATGAGGCCGACGAGCTTCCCCGCGGGCACCTCGATGTCGACCTCCACCAGCGCCTGCACCGAGCCGAAGCTCACGCTGATCTTGCTAGTTTGCAGCACCGCGGTCATGACGCCACCTTCGCCTTGTCCATGCCTTCTGCGAGCGCAGGGCTCACCGGCGGGCCGGCGCGCCGCAGGAACGGCGGCAGGGGTATGGCTGGTTTGCCGCCGTAGAACGTCGCGGTCGCGATGCCTTCGGGCCGCTGGATCAGCGTGAGAATGAGTAGTGCGCCGCCGGCCAGCGTGAACCACTCGCCCTGCAGGCCGAACCAGTCGAGCAAGGCGTAGGCGGAGATGCTGCCGATGAAGATCATCCCGCCCCAGACGGCACCTGCCACGGTCGAGATCCCGCAGATATACGCGAACGCGATGAGCGCCAGCGACGTCGCCGTGTCGTAGCTCGTCGGCGTGATCGAGCTGTAGGCATAAGCCAGCAGCACGCCGCCTACCCCGGCTACGCCGGCCGAGATCGCGAAGCCCAGCAACTTGGTCTGCCGGACATTGATGCCGGCCGCCGCGGCGGCCCGTTCGTTCGCCCGGACCGCGAGCATGTCCTGACCGAGCGCGCTGCGCCGCAGGTTGGATACCAGCAGCCCGACGATGACCACAACGATCAGCACGAACCAGCCGAATAGCGGGCTCGGCTCGGCACCGAACAGCCCATGCAGCGACGCATTCGGCCCCCACTGCCAGCCGAACAGCGACGGGGCCGGCACCGGCGAGCCTTTGAGGCCGCCGCCCCAGGTTGTGTTCCCGAAGCCGAAGTTCTCGATCGCAACGGCCGCCGCCAGGGTGACGACCGCCAGGCTCACGCCACGGACCCGCAGCGCGGGGATCGCGCAGAACAGCCCCAGCAGCACGGCGATGATCACGCCCAGGATCGGTGCCCACGGGAATCCGATGCCGAAGTTCGTCGCGAAGTGGGACACGGCAAACCCGGCCGCGCCGCCGAGCGCGAACTGGACTACGGAGACCTGCCCCAGGTAGCCGGTGATGATCACGACGGACAGCAGGAAGACCACCATGACCAGCGACACGTCGAAGGTGTTGCGGAAGCCGCCGGGCAGCAGCAGTATCGCCAGTGCCCCGATCACACCGCAGATCAGCGCACTGCGCAGCGGGCGCTTGGGGGGCGGTGCGGCGGGCAGCCGGCGTTCCAGCACGTCGCCGCGACCAGGGATCTTGCCGGCCCGGACATACATCGCGACGACGAGGACCAGGAAGATCAGCAGATCGGTGATGCCGGGCAGCGGGTAGCCGGGCCCGCCGTCGTTCGGGAACCAGGACTGGTTCGAGAAGTACGTCAGCAGCGACTCGGCCATGCCCAGCAGGATGCCGGCGATGCAGGTGACCCAGAACGACGTGAACCGGCCGAAGATCGCCACGGCCAGCCCGGGTATCACCATCAGCGGCAGCGTGGTGGGGTCAGGCTCGACGACCGACGCCGCGACAAGGCCGGTGACACCCATGAGCAGGCACATCAGCACGGTGTTCGCGAGCGAGAGCCAGTTCGGCGACAGCCCCATGAACATGGCGTGCGCCTCGTTCTCCGCCGCCGCGCGGGTGCTCAGGCCGAACCGGGTCCACCGGTACAACGCCATGAGGCCGACCATGATCACGAGCATCACGCCGCCGATGACGAAGTTGTACACGGGGACGGGCTCGCCGAAGAGGATGACATTGGCCGATGGCAGGATCACCGGCTGTGGCTGTGCCGACTCGCCGAAGGCAATGACGATGAACGACTGCAGGATCAGCAGCGCGCCGAGCGTGGCGATCAGCTTCGCCAGCGGCGTAGCTGTCCGCTGCGGACGCACCACAAGCAGGTCGAACAGCACGCCGACGATCACCGTGAAGATCAGCGTCAGGATGACCGCGGGAATCGTGGGAATCGTGGCGAACTTCCCGGTGCGGATCGACCAGAAGAAGTAGCCGGCCAGCATGGCGATGGCCCCGGTGGCGAGGTTGATAACACCGGCGCCGCGGTAGCTCAGTACGACGCCCATCCCGATGCCGGCGATCAGGCCACCCGCCCCGATCCCGAGCAGCAGGAAAACGATGACCTGGGACACGCGATGCCTGCCCTTCGTAGGGAAACGATGTTCGGTTGTAGCCGCCAGATCAGACCCGGGCGGCCAGGCTCTCCGGGGTGACGTTCTCCTGTTCGGTGACCTGCTTGATCACGAAGTCGAAGCGGCCGTGCTTGACCCCGTCTTCGTCGATCGTGCACGGCACCATCAGCGCCGGGTGGTAGAAGTCGTCGTCGGTGTTGCCCGGCTCGCCCTCGATGTACAGCTGGGTGGTAATCGGGCTGCTGTTGCCCTGCACCTTGACGTGGATGTGCTTAGCCTCGCGCGGCTCATAGCAGCCGGGGATGATCGTGGTGACCGCGTACCCGCCCTGCTCGTCCGTCCTGACCCAGCCGTTGTACCGGTAGCCGACCATGTCGTAGTTCCCGACCGCGTCCGACGACCAGAAGCTCACGACGGCGCCGGGGATCGGACTGCCTAGCTGGTTCAGCACCCGCCCGGTCAGCATGATCTCCGGCTTGTCACCCGGCTCTAGCAGGTTCGACCGCTGCGGCGCGCCGAGCCGGTAATACGGCCCCTCGATCTCCTGCGGGGTCTGCAACAGCTCACCCGGACCCGGCTCGGGGGTCTCGGGGACGCCAGGGAACTTGCCGGCCATCGCTCCCGGCACGTCCTTGTCTAGCAGCTCTGCAGCTCTGGTCTCGTCTTGCACCGTCATCGTGATCTCCCTCTGTGTCCTGCCGCTCAGGACGTCGAACCGGCCTCAGACAAGGAGTCGAACCCTTTCCGCGCTCCTTGACCTCGTCACTAACCCCAGAATCGTCGGGACGCGATTTGTGCGCCAGCCACTAGGGACTCGAATTTCGCCCACATCACCTCCGGATGGGTGCGCTTGATGGCGGCCGCCTGCGCGAAGCCGCAGTCAGCGCCGCCGATCACGTTCTCCGGGCCGCCGAGCCTGGCGAACCGCTCGAGCCGCTGCGCCACCAGCCGAGGGTGCTCAACCGTGGTCGTGTGGTGGGTAATCACACCGGGAATGAGGATCTTGCCGTCCGGGATGCCGACCCGCTCCCACACCTCCCACTCCCACTCGTGCCGGGGATTCGCTGCTTCCACCGAATACGCGCCGGCGTTGACCTGCGTGATGAAGCCGATGAGCGCCTCGAGGGGCGCGTCGGCCACGTGCGGGACGTGCCAGCTGCCAAAGCAGACGTGGTAGCGGATCCGGTCCTCGGGGATACCGGAGAGTGCGTGGTTCAGCGCGTCGACGCGCAGCTGCGCCCACCGCCGGTAGGTGTCCTCGCCTTGCTCGATGAGGTGGTCGTACATGTTGGCCAGCACCGCGTCGTCGACCTGGAGGATGAACCCGGCCTCGTGAATCGCGAGGTACTCCTGCCGCAGCGCATCGGCGATGGCGTAGATGTACTCCTCGTCGCTCCGGTAGTACTCGTTAACGCCCTGATAGGCGGTGCTCGCGGGGGCGACGCTGGTGAAGAACACCTCCCCGTCCGGGTAGCCGGCGCTCGCGGCCCGGAGGTTGGCCAGATCCCTGCTGATCTGGTCCAGTCCGATGTACTTGATGGGACCGACGCAGACCTCAGCGGGCGCGCCGGTCAGCGCGACCGGCATCTCCGGGTTGTTCGTGAAGAAGCCAGGGAACCGCTCCCGGTCCCGGCCCAGCCAGTCCAGCGGCTTGAGCCGGTCTGGGCGGACCTCAAAGCCGCTGATTCGTTCCAGCACGTACGCCGACCAGCTCGACTTTCCGAACTCGCCATCGTTCACGACGTCGAGGCCGACGTCCCGCTGCCGGGCGACCACGTCAGCCACGGCCGCAGTCAGCGCGCGGTCGGAGTCGGCACGTCCGCTGGCGTCGGCGTCTGGCAGCTTCCCGACCACCGCATCCGGGCGAATCAGGCTGCCCGTGTGCGTGGTCAGAAACCTAGTCTCGCTGCGTTGCACGGTGTGTTCCTCTCCTCCCACTCAGCGTCCTGGCCAGCGGCCCGGGGTGCGCGACACCTCGTTCCCGTATGGTCATGGCCATGCCGCCGGAAGGTCAGTAGCCCGCACGATCCAGCCGCGTTCCAGCGCGTCCAGCCGGTCGGCGAGCCCGACGGCGGTGAGGACCGCCACGGCGTCCACACCGGGCCGGCCCGGTGCGCGTCCGACCCTGGCCGGGGTGTCGGACAACCGCACCGAGACGCCCGGCATCGTGCAGCCGCCCACTCCGGCAACGTCCTGGGTGACACTCAGCCCGCGCTGCCGGGCCAGCTCGTCCGTCATGAGCTCCGCGACCGGCACCACGACGTGCGCGGCGATGTCAGCGGCGGTCAGCCGGTCGACCATGGCGCGGGCGTCGGACGCGGCGAACGCCGACTCCAGCGCCGCCGCGAGCGCGTCGCCGACCAGTTCCGCGAGCTCGGGTCGCAGCGTGACATCGGCCAGGGCCGGGAGATCCTGCGGCCGGGCGGCCAGGAAGAACCACCGGTCCGCTGCGCGGTAGTAGCGCTGCAGCGGATCCTCGCCGAGCGCAAGGTACCCGCGCGGCTCGGTGGGCTGGTAGCCAGGGCGGTCGAACATGAACGCGGCCTGGTGGTAGGTGGCGGTCTGTGCGAGCGACGCGCTCGCGAGCTGACCCCGTCCGGTGGACTGGCGGTCGTAGAGCGCCAGCGCCGTGACGAATGCGCCGAGGATGCCGGTGCCAATGTCAACGATGTTGTACGGCCCGAGCACCGAGGGCTGCGCGGTCCGCTCCATGATGCCGGTCACGGCCTGGCCCTGCCGCTCCCAGCCGCGCCAGTGCGTCCACGGACCGCCGAGGCCGTAACAGCTGATGGAGGTGTACACGACTGCCGGGCGACGCGCGCGCACCTCGTCATAGCCGATAGCCAGCCGGTCCGCGGTGCCGGGCGAGAAATTCTCCAGTACGACGTCGGCCGTGTCGACGAGCCGCCAGTACACCTCCTGGCCGGACAGCTTGGTGACGTCAAGCAGCAGCGACTCCTTGCCGCGGTTCAGGTACCCGGCCACGCCGGCGGCTGGGTTGCCGATCTTCACCACGTCGGCACCGAACTCCGCGAGGATCCGCCCGCACGTGGGACCGGCCAGCGCAAGACCGAGATCCAGCACCCGAATCCCCTCGAGCGGGCGGTCAAGCTCGGGCTCGGGTCCCGCGGGCAGCTGCCGCGGAGCCAGGTTGGCCAGCTCGGCCAGCACGTCGGCGGTATCCGCGCCAGGCAGCCGCCGCGGGGCCGGCTGCGGGTCGGGAAAGTCGCTCAGCGCGACCGGCACGCCAGCGCACCAGAGCGGGCCGAACTCGGGGTCGGTCACGTGCGCGACCGCATGTGTCTGCTGGGCGTGCTCGGTGCCGATCCACTCGGCCGGGGTGCGGATGAACCCGATCGCCGCGCCGGCGGCGTTGCCGATCTCCTCCCACTCCGCCGCGGTGCGGGTCGCGAACTCCGCCCGCAGCCCGGCGTGCAGCCGCTCGTTCACCTCAGGCCGCGCGGTCGCGGCCAGGTCGAGCAGCTCGATGTCCCATCGGCCGAGCAGCCCGGCCGCGCGGGCGAACCAGGGCAGGTGCCGAGGGCTGGAGGTGTCGAACTGCACGTACCGGCCGTCCTTGCAGCGGAACGCGCCGGACCCGCGCACGTGGATCGGCCGCGGCGGGTGCAGGCCGCGCTCGTCGGCGTAGGCGCCACTGTGCCCGATCAGCGTGAACATGGCGTCGAACAGCGGCACGTCGACGCGCTGGCCGCGGCCCGTGCGCCGCCGCGCGATCAGCGCCATCACGATGCTCAGCGCGGCCAGATACGCGGCGAAGCTCGACGCCAGCGGGAGGGCTGAGTAGGTCGGCCGGTTCCAGTCCCAGCCGGGTGGCTCCTCACCGACGCGCGGCTCGCAGTTCGCCGTCGCGGCGGCGATGACCCCCTCGTAACCGCGCACAGCCGCGCGCGGGTCGTCGGCGCCGAAGCCGGGCAGCGAGCAGGCGATGAGGCCCGGCTGCTCGGTCCGGATGGCCTCCAGGTCCACCCCGAGCCGCGCTAGCGCGCCCGGACGGAAGTTCTCGACAACGACGTCCGCGGACGCGACCAGGCGCCGCGCCGCGGCCCGGCCGGCTTCCGTCTTGAGATCTAGGGTGATCCTGCGCTTGCCGCGGTTGAAGAACGCGTCCGGGACACCGCCCAGCCACGGCCCGCCGGGCGGATCGACGTGGATGACGTCTGCGCCCTGGTCGGCCAGCAGCACCGCAGTCAGCGGGCCGGCCACGTACTGGCCGAAGTCGACGACGCGCAGGCCGGTTAGCGGGCCGGGCACGGCGTGGCCTTCCTCGTCGGCCGCCCGAGCCGGAAAGCCTGCTGCCACGCCAGGTACCCTGCCGCGGGACTGGTTGCGGGCAGATCCGCCCACAACTCGGTCACGAGTGGCGCCTCGGTGAGCCCGTGCACGTCGGCTGCCGTGAACCCGGCGGCACACTCGCGCAGCACCAGCCCTCGCTCGTCCCGCTCGATGACGGCGAGGTCGGTGACGATGAGGTCGACGCACGCGGTGCCCGTCACGGGGTACTGGCAGGCGCGCACGATCTTGGGCCGGCCAGATCGCTCGGCGTGCCGCATGGTGATGATCAGCTTGCCTGGCCGCACGACGAGGTCCATGGCGCCGCCGATAGCGCCACCCTCCATCTGGGGGGTCGTCCAGTTCGCGAACGAGCCGTCTGCGCCGACCTGGTAAGCACCGAGCACGACGGCGTCCAGCCGGCCGCCGCGGGCCATCTCGAACGCCGCGACGGTGTCGAAGGCGGCGGCGCCCTTGCGCAGCGCGACCGGCTCGGACGCCGCGTTGTAGATGTTGTCGTCGGCCTCGGCGGGAGTCAGCCGGGCGCCGTAGCCGAGCAGCCCATTCTCGGCGTGCAGCACGATATCCCGGTCGAGCAGATGGTCGGAGACCATGGTCGGCAGACCGACGCCCAGATTGACGTAGCTGTGCTCGGGCAGCAGGGCCGCGATCCTCGCCCCGAGCTCGCGCGGTGCTAGCCCTGGCCTGCCGAGGTAGTCGCGACGCTCGTCCTCGGCCCGCGGCTCCCGCCATTGCGGCGTCCGGGGCGCTGGCGACTGCACCACCCGGTCCACGAATATCCCCGGCAGGCCGATCTCGTCAGGCGGCAGCTCGCCCGCGTCGACGACGTCGTCGACCTCGGCGATCACGACCGTGGCTGCCTTGGCGAAGCTCGGCGCGAAGTTCTGGTTGGCGCCGCGGAAGACTAGGTTGCCGGCCCGGTCGGCGGTGTGAGCGTAGATGAGCGCAAAATCGAGCCGCAGTGGTTCCTCGAGTACGTAGCGCTGGCCGCCGAACTCGCGGCACTCCTTGCCCGCGGCGAGGATCGTGTCCTGGCCGACCGGGCTGTAGAACGGGCCGAGGCCAGCGCCGGCGCTGCGCAGCCGTTCGACCAGAATGCCCTGCGGCACCAGCTCGATCTCCAGGGGCACCGGGCTGATCGCCCGCGCCGAGCCGGCCACGCCACCTGCCCGAGCCGAGAACGCGGCCACGAGCTTGCGCGCCTGGCCCTGCTCGACCAGCGTCACGGGGTGACCTGGCTGTGCGCCCAGCGAGTTGCACACGACGACCAGGTCCTGCAGCCCTCGATCGCGCACCGCGGTGATGAGGTGCACAGGGAACCCGTGGATGACGCCGAAGCCGCCGATCCCGATGACGCTGCCCGAGCCGACGTCGCTGACAGCGTCCGCCGGGCTGCCGATGACCTTGTCGATGACATCCTCCTTCGCGCAGCTCCCCGGCGGGTCAGGGTGGTGGCGCCAGCGAGGGTGCCTCGAATACCGAAGCCGGCTTGGCGTCGAGGTCGTCGGTGGGCGTGAGGTACTGACCGGACAGCCGGTCGTAGCGACCCGTGGCGAGCTTGACGACCAGGTCGGCGCAGGCCTGGAAGCCCGCCGAGCTGTCCTCTCCGATCTTGGTCTGCAGATGCTCGACAAACCACGGCAGCCAGCGCTGGGCGTCCGGGTCGTTCATGGTCAGGTCAGAGAGCCCGGTCAGCTCGTCGCCGGGGTGGACCGCGAAGGCGGCCACGCCACCTGCGTCGTGGCCCTCGTGACCCAGGAATTCGACGAGCCGGATCTGGGTGTTCTTCGCCACCCCGTAGCCGGACAAGTGTGGGGCGACCCTGGTGCCACCCGCGCTGGAGATCACCACTACGCGGCCGTCCCCGCGTTCCACCATTCCGGGCACGAACGTATTGATGCAGTGCATGGCGCCGAGCACGTGCACCTGCTGCGCGCTCCACCAGCGGGCCGGGTCCACCACCCAGGTCGGTCCGAACGGCCATGGGACGCCAGCGTTGTGCACCGCGAGGGTCACTGGCCCGAACGTCTCTTCGGCCGTCGTACGAAGGCCTTGCACGTCCGCCAGCTTGGTCACGTCGGCCGTGACGCCGTGGGCCTTGCCGCCGGCTTCCTCGATCGCCTTCACGGTCGCGTCGATCTCGGACTGGGTAC
>JBAUAR010000016.1:0-12055 GCA_049675875.1 Streptosporangiaceae bacterium | reverse complement strand
GCCGCAGCTGGAGCATCCCCCGCGCGCGCCCACGCGGCCCGCAGCGCCGCCTCGACCTGGTCTCGGCTGACCTGCATGCCGAGCAGCGCCTTGGCCGCAACGCCGTCCGGCTCGGCGTAGAGCGCGAGCAGCAGGTGCGCGGTGCCGATCGCGCCATGACCGCGCGCGGCCGCCGCGGCGTCGGCCGCCACGAGCACGTTGCGCGCGCGCTGGGTGAATCGCTCGAAGGTGGGCCGGCCGGTCATCGCGGCTAGTCGCTCGGCGAGCGGCCCGGCGAATCGCTTGTGGACCGCCTGCTTGGTCACCCCGAGCGCCGCGCTGATCTCTGACCAGGACCGGCCTGCCCGGCGACAGCGGTCAACATAGTGCCCAAGCAAAGCGTCGGTGGTCTGCTCGAGGTCGCTCGCCGTCGCCGACGCGACGGCCAGCTGGCTGATGGGGTCTTCGGTGCCGGCATCCCGGCGCACGGTGTCGACGAGTTCCTGCAGCGTCGGTGGCGGCGTCATTCGTCAACCATAGGTTGACTTGGCGTGGCCGTCAACTTCTGATTGACCAACTGTTCGCGCGGCATACTGGAGGCAGTGGCAACACACGACCTGAGCTATTCGCGGCGGATGCTCGTGCTCGCGATCTGCTGCACGAGCTTGTTCATCGTCGGCCTGGACACGACGATCGTGAACGTCGCACTGCCGTCCATCGGCAGCGAACTGCACGCGGGCGTGTCGGGGCTGCAGTGGGTCATCGACGCTTACATCCTCGTGCTGGGCAGCCTGCTCATGCTGTCCGGCTCGACCGCGGACCGGATCGGCCGCCGCCGGACGTTCCAGACCGGACTGGCGGTCTTCTCGCTCGGTTCCCTGCTGTGCAGCCTGGCGCCGAACCTGGGCTGGCTCATCGCATTCCGGATGCTGCAAGCTGTCGGCGGCTCGATGCTGAACCCGGTCGCCATGTCGATCATCACGAACGTGTTCATCGAGCCCAGGGAGCGCGCGCGGGCGATCGGCGTCTGGGGTGGCGTCTTCGGGCTGAGCATGGCGCTCGGGCCGATCGTCGGCGGCCTCCTCGTGCAAGGGGTCGGCTGGCGCGGCATCTTCTGGGTGAACGTCCCGGTCGGTATCGCGGCCATCGTGCTCACCGCGATGTACGTGCCGGAATCCAGGGCGCCACGGGCCCGGCGGCCGGACCCGGTCGGGCAGCTGCTCGTGATCGTGCTGCTGGCCGGGCTGGTCTACGGGCTCATCGAGGGACCTGCATCGGGCTGGACCTCCGGGAAGATCATCGGTTGCTTCGCCGCCGCGGTGGCTGCACTGTGCGCGCTGATCTGGTACGAGCCGCGGCGCGCCGATCCGCTGATCGACCTGCGGTTCTTCCGCAGCGCGCCGTTTTCCGGGGCGGTAGCAATCGCGATCTGCGCGTTCGCGACGCTGGCCGGGTTCCTGCTCGTCAACACGCTGTACCTGCAGGACGTCCGCGGCTACTCCCCGCTGCT
Organism: Streptosporangiaceae bacterium; assembly: GCA_049675875.1. Lineage (GTDB taxonomy): Bacteria > Actinomycetota > Actinomycetes > Streptosporangiales > Streptosporangiaceae > JAJYUU01. The sequence continues at coordinate 10,566 of JBAUAR010000016.1, read as the reverse complement.
GGCGGGGCTGTACGTACTGCCGATGGCGGCGATGACCGCGATCGGCGCGCCGATCGCGGGCCGGATCGTCGGATCGCGCGGGACGCGGCTGCCGCTTGTCGTCGCCGGTGTCGGCATCACAGCCGCCGGGCTGTTGCTGACCCGCCTGGAGAACGGTTCGTCGACGGGTTTCCTCGTGCTGACCTATCTGATCTTCGGTGTGGGATTCGGCATGGTGAACGCGCCGATCACCAACAGCACCGTGTCGGGCATGCCGCGGTCACAGGCCGGAGTGGCTGGTGGCGTCGCGTCCACGAGCAGGCAGATCGGCTCCTCGCTCGGCGTGGCCGTCATCGGCTCGGTGACCGTCTCGGCGCTGCACGGGCCGTTCCGGCAGGACTTTGCCGACGCCAGCCACGTGGGCTGGTGGATCATGACTGGCTGCGGCGTGGCGGTGCTCGGGCTCGGCCTGCTCGTCAGTGGCAAGTGGGCCCATCGGACGGCGCGGCGCACGGCGACCCTGCTGCTGCCAGACAGCTCCGATCCGGAGGAGCCTGGCCGGGCCGATCTGCAGGCGACGCACTCGGAGTGACGGCGGCGCCGGCGCCAGAATGAATCAGGTCGCCGCGGCGTTGTGCCACGCATGCAGACTTGGGAAGCCATCACTTCGCGCCGCAACGTCCGGTCCTTCACCGAGCAGCCGATCGACACCGAGGACCTCCATCGCATCCTGGAAGCGGGCCGGCGCGCGCCGTCGTCCCGCAACCTGCAGCCGTGGGACTTTGTTGTCGTCACGGACCGCGCACAGCTACAGGAGCTGTCGAAGGTGTGGGTCGGCGCGGGGCACGTGGCCGGCGCGGCGACCGCGATCGCGCTGATCATCGGGCCCGCCGAGGAGCCGGGTCACCGCGACGAGTTCGATCTGGGCCAGGCGACGATGGCCATGATGGTGACGGCCGCCGACGTGGGAATCGGCAGCGCGCACTCCGCGGTCGGCGACCAGGACCTGGCCCGGCAGCTGCTTGGCTTGCCCGCGGATCACACGTGTGTCTATCTGATCTCGCTCGGCTACCCGGCCGACCGCCCGCTCGCGCCGATCAGCAAGCCGAACCGGCGGCCGTTCGACGAGGTGGTGCACTGGAGTCGCTGGTAGGCCCGCTGCGTCGAGCGGCCGGCGGTAGGTCGCTGGCCGCGTCGCCACCCTGCAGCCGATCTGGTGCGCACGCCGGCGGCGGAACGCCTCGCCTTCGAGGACGAGCCGCTCATCGGGTCAACCGTGACTAGCCGGACAAATGTGCCGGCAGCACGTCCAGCCCGGATACGGTAGGGCGCAGCGGCGCCGTGCCGGGATGGTGCACCCGGCCCAACCGCGCCGGGCCCGCCCTGGTCATACCAGACGTGACGACCGCCGGCCCAGGCCACCGACCGAGGAGGTAGCTGGTTGCGAACTGGACGGCTCACCGCACGGCACGGCGCAGCGGCCGGGGCCGCTCTTGCTGCGCTGGCGCTCGCGGTCGGCTGCAGTTCTCCGGCCCCGGCCCCGGCAGCCGGCCGGTCCTCGCCAGCCAGCCGGCCAGCGTCCAGTCCGACGCCCGCGAGCACACCAGCGCAGCAGCCCTCGCCCAGCGCCGCGGAGCAAGCAGCCGAGGCAGTACAAGGTCCCGCGGCGGTACCGACGACGGCCCAGCTTGCCGCGCTGAAGAGCCAGGCCAGCGAGATCGCCAGCATGTCGCCGGCGCAACTGGCGGGCCAGCGCGTTATCTACAGCTTCAGTGGCCTGTCCGTGCCCCCGACCCTGCTGACAGCGATCCAGCAGGGTGAGGTGGGCGGCGTCATCTTCTTCAGCTCCAACATCTCGAGCCAGGCTCAGCTGCGTGGCCTGGTCACGCAACTGACCGCGGCCAACGCCAGCCCGCAGAACCCGGCGCGCAATTACCCGCTGCTGCTGATGACCGACCAGGAAGGCGGCCTGGTCCGTCGGCTGCCGTGGGCTGGGCCCAGCATGTCGGAGGCACAGATCGGCACGTCCGGCAGCCCCGCCGCAGCGGCAGCCGCCGCCGGCGCGCAGGCGGCAACGGGTCTGACCGCGGTGGGACTCAACGTGGACCTGGCACCGGTGCTCGACGTCTACCGGCAGCCGGGTGACTTCGACGATCAGTACCAGCGGTCTTACAGCATGGACCCGGCCGTTGTGGCCGCCGCGGCCGCCGCGTACATCCGCGCCCAGCAGGCCGGTGGCGTAGCGGCGACGGTGAAGCATTTCCCCGGTCTTGGCGCGGCCGGTGCGTCGCAGGACACGGACAACGAGCCAGTCCAGATCAGCCTGCCGGCCAGCACGCTGCGGGCGGTGGACGAGGCGCCCTATCAGGCGGCCATCCAGGCCGGCGTACAGCTGGCGATGGTGTCCTGGGCGAACTACCCTGCGCTCGACTCCCGGCTGCCGGCCGGCCTGTCGCCAACGATCATCCAGGGCGAGCTGCAGCAGCGGCTGGGCTTCGGCGGCGTGACGATCACCGACGCCCTCGGCGCTGGCGCGCTGACTGCCTACGGGTCGCTGGAGAACAGGACCATGCTGGCGGCTCGGGCGGGCATGGACGCGCTGCTCTGCACCGCGATCCAGCCGCTGCCCGGTGCGTCGTGCCTGGCCGGACTGGAGACTGGCTACCTCGACGGCGCCCTGCCTGGCACCGCGTTCAAGGCACAGCTCGCCCAGCTCCTAGTGCTGCGAGCCAATCTTGGCTAGCGCTGCGTTCGCATCGGGGTGTGATCCGGCTGCCCGCCGTCAGCCGCCGGGCGGCTCGGCGGGGGAGTAGCGGGTCAGGAAGAAGCCGCGAACGGGCCAGCTCACCGCGATGTTGTGGGCGAGCGCGCCGGGCGTCGCTGTACTGAACCGGACGGCGACGGCGTCGTCCGGGCCGGAGTTCGGATCGTAGACCAGCAGCGTCACCTCAGCGCCCGCCTGGTGGTATCCGTAAGCGAGTACCTGGTGATTGCGCCCGAGCAGGAACGGGTTGGCCGAGGCAACGGTGACGACGCCGAGCGCCGCGGGCTGGCCGCGGTCGAGCAGGGCCTTGATCCGGGGCCACTGCCGCGACACGGTGCGGCAAGCTAGGTCGTCATCGGCCGCGAGCATGCCGAGGTAATAGCGCAGCACGCCGCCCGGCAGCCGCCACGACTGCAGCAGCCGCCGCACGATGAAGCGATAGAGCGGTGTCCCCGGCGCGGGCAGGTCAGTGGGCGGCGGGCGACCGGCGTGCCAGTAGTCGAGCGCGGCGAACACCATGCCGCCGCACAGGCCGAGGGCAGCGTTCCCGATGCCGATGCGACCAGCCGGCGTGCTGATCGAGATCGCCGGCCCCGGCGGCCAGGAGTTGGCGAACGCGAAGCCGTGCCGGGACGGTCGGAAACCAGGGGCCGGCTGCGCCGCGGCCGGCGATGGCTGCCGGGCCGCGCTAGTCCGGGCTGCCGGCCGTGATCGTGCTCGCTGCCTCATGCTGCCATTGTGGGCCAGCTAGCGGAGCCGGCGGCTGCCCGCGAAATTGTCGATGCTGGCGACCTCGTCGGGTGTCAGCTCGAAACCGAACAGGTCGAAGTTGGCGGCGATCCGCTCCGGCCTGGCGGACTTCGGGATGACCGTGATGTCGTGCTCGAGGTGCCAGCGCAGCACCACCTGAGCGGTGGTCACGCCGTGCCCGGCGGCGATCTTCGCCAGCATCGGATCGTCCAGGCTGGCGTTCTTGAGGCCGCTGTAGCCCTCGACGGCGATGCCGCGCTCGGCGTGCCCGGCCAGCACACCAGCGTCGTAGCGGTCCGGTCCCCAGTCGATCTGGTTGACCGCGGGCGCCTGGCCCGTCGAGGAGGTCAGCTCGTCGATCTGAGCCAGGCTGTAATTGCTGACACCCACGTCCCTGGCGTAGCCCTCGGCCTTGATCGCTAGCAACTCGTTCCACAGCTGGTGGCGGTCAGCGTGCCGGGACGGCGGCCAGTGGACCAGCCAGAGGTCCAGGTAGTCGGCGCCGAGCGCGCGCAGCGACCGGCGCAGAACGGAGCGCTCCTTGCCAATGTCCGATGGCCGGATCTTGGTGGTGAGGAAGACGTCGGCGCGAGCAACGCCGCTGTCGGCCAGTGCCTGACCGATTTCCTCCTCATTGCCGTACATGGTCGCTGTGTCGATGTGTCGGTAGCCGACAGCCAGAGCCTCGCGCACCGCCGCGCGGGCCTGGTCGCCGCGGAGTTTCCAGGTGCCGAAGCCAACACCCGGCATCCGTCCGCCGGGGAGCGTGGCCGCCGGCACCGGTGCTGGTGAGGTCATTTCCCCATTATCTGGCTGGGCCGGAAGCGTCCTCGGCTCGGGCACCCCGGCACGCCGGACTGCGTAGGCGGCTGCCTGCGGAATCCGTCGTGGCGGCCGCTGACAGTAGCGGAATGAGTGACATCAATCACGCAACGTAGCGGATCCAGTGTGCGTCCTACCCCAGATGCCACACCCCGGCGGCCCTTGGGCGCCAGTGGCCACCCCCGAACCGGCATACCGCTGCCCCTGATACGGAGGCCTCATGAGCCGCTTGTCCGCGACCGATGTCCGCTGCGTGATCTTTGCCTCGGCGCTGCAGCAGTCGGACAGCCCGTCCGCGGACATGGTGGCCAGTGCTATCAGCTCGGTGCTCGCCGACCTCGGCCTGACCGGCTGCCTGAACCGCTTGGCGCAGGAATTCGGCGACCACCCGGATGCTGCCTGCGAGCGGATGCGGTGGGCTGGCCGGCTGACCGGCGACCAGCAGACCGTCGAACTCGAGGCGGCTGGCTAACCCTGCGGATCTGCGTCCTCCGCGGCGACCGGCTTCGCCATCCTGGATCACCGTGCGAGCAGCCTCGCCGCACCTCACCGCCCAGGACCATCGGTCCCGATGAGCGCCGCCGCCCGCCCGGCCCGCGGCCGCGGCGCAGGTCCGGTGATGCTCCCGTCGCTGTTGCGCCGCACCGCGCGGACGCCGGGAACCAGCACGATCAGCCCAACCGGCACGCTGACGATGACGGCCGCCGCGGTCAGCGTTGCCGCGTCGCCGATCACCCGGGCGAGGGGACCCACCAGCGCAAACCCGGCGGGCATGGCGACCAGCGAGATCAGCCAGTCATAGGAATCTACTCGCGAGCGCACCTGATCCGGGATCAGTTGCTGCATGGTCGCGGACCAGACCGAGTTGAGCACGAGCAGACCCGCGCCGGCGAGCGCGGACGCAACGCATATCAGCCACGTCGCGAGCGGTGGCGCGAACGCTAGCGCGGGCAGGCCGCCGGTCACTCCGGCCAGGTTCGCCACCATCAGCGGCCGACGCGGCCTGATCCGCAGCCCGATGATCCCGCCCGCCACCGCGCCAGCCGCGAACGACGCCGAGATCGCGCCCCAGGCCGACGCTCCGCCCAGCTGCCGCGCGGCAATCACCGGGCCGAGCACCAGGCCGGCGGGCACAGCGAAGTTATAGCAGGCGTGCGCGCACAGGTTGATCCAGTACCAGGGCCTGCTGGCCAGCTCTTGCCAGCCCGCTGCCAGGTCGGCGCCGAACGAGCCCCGCGGTGACATCGTCCGCGCGGGGACTCGCAGCAGCCCGAGCGACACGGCGCTGACCACGAATGTGATCGCGTCGACCGCGAAGACGACGCCGGGCTGAAACGCCGCGACCAGAACACCAGCCGCGGCGGGCCCGCCCACCTGCAGGAAGCTCGCCGGGATCGTCATGAGCGAGTTGGCTCGCTGTAGCTGATCGGCCGGGACGGTCTCGGGGATGAGCCCGGCTGAGGCCGGGCCGAAGAACGCGTCAGCAGCGCCGAACAAGGCGGCCCCGATGCCCAGGTCCCAGACCGTGGCGCGCCCGGTGATCAGCAGTGTGGCCAGAATGGCCTGGACGGCCGCGCGCAGCACGTCTGAGGTCAGCATCACGAACTGACGCTTCAGCCGATCTGCCCACACGCCACCGACAAGGATCAGCGCGACCCTCGTGACGGTGCCGACGGCGGCGATCGTGCCGATATCGATCGCATTACCCCCGATGCGCAGCACCGCGAAAACGAGGGCGACCTGGACCAGAGCGTCGCCGCCGGACGACACGGTCTGTCCGATCCAGAGCAGCCGGAAGGCTCGTCTGGTCAGCGGCGCCAGGTGCGAGGCCGTGAACTTCACGACGCAGATTCTACCGATTTGCCGTTGTTACCCTCAAAAGGGTTTTCGCCGGCCTTTCTTGCCCGATCAGCAGACCTGCGTTCCGGACGAGGCGGTGAGCTCGGCAAAAAGCCCGAGCAGGCGCATCGTGACCGGGCCCGCCGTGCCCGCACCGATCGGCCGGCCGTCCACCGCCAGCACCGGGGTCAGGCCGCCCATGGTGCCAGTGACGAAGACTTCGTCTGCGGCGTAGACCTGGGTGAGGCTGTAGTCGCCAGCGGTCCAGGGCAGGCCCGCCTGGACCGCCAGATCCAGCACCGCCTGCCGGGTGATGCCCTCCGGGCAGGCGGCGGTGGTCGGGGTGCCGAGCGTGCCGCCGCTGACCAGGAAGATGTGGGTCGCGTTGGTCTCCGCGACGAAGCCACGCTGGTCGAGCATGATGGCGTCGTCCGCGCCGGCCACGTTGGCCTCGATCTTGGCGAGGATCGAGCTGAGCAGGTTGTTGTGGTGAATCTTCGGATCCAGGCAGTCCGGGCTGGCGCGCCGCATGCTCGCGGTGACGAGACGGATGCCGCTCGCGTCGTAGACCGGCAGCTTGTGCTCGGGCAGCACGATCAGGGTCGGGCCGGACTGGTTGAGCCGCGGGTCCATCCCGCTGGTGATCTTCACGCCACGGGTAAGCGTCAGCCGGATGTGCACGTTGTCCGTCATGCCGTTGGCGGCCAGCGTGCGGCGGATCTCCGCGATGAGCTCCGCGTCGGACGGGACCTCGGGGAACGCCAGCGCGCGGGCGGACCGGCGGAGCCTGGCCAAGTGCTCGTCGAGGCGGAAGATCCGGCCCTGGTACAGCCGCAGGCCCTCCCAGACGGCGTCCCCACCCTGGACGACCGAGTCGAACGGGCTGACGCCCGCCTCGTTGCGGTGGCTGAGCCTGCCCGCGACGCTGACGATCAGGTCGCGGTTGCGCTCATCGAACGTCTGCAGCACGCGCGCTCCTTGCGGCCCGCACCGTCGGCTGTCGGTCAGCCGGCTTCGGCAAGCCGGGCGAGACCGTCCACGAAGATATCGATCAGCAACTCGAACCGCTCGTCGGGGTCGGCGTAGGAAAACTCACCCTGCTGGATGGCCGTGTCCGGGCAGTCGGCGCATTCGCGCAGGACGCATTCGCCGCTCACTAGGCCGCCCACCATTCCTGAAGTGAGCACCAGTACGAGGCCAACGGCGGCGGGAGGAAGCCGTCCCCGTTGACCCAAAGGGTTGCTTCGACCTTCACTGTGTTCTCCCGTCCTAACGGACTGTTGTTGGGCCGACCGCCGGGCTGGCAGCCGTAGCCACCCACCGGCCCCCCTCAAGTCGATGGGTGACTATGGCGTGCGACCTGCATGGTCGGCAGACCTCCTCAACGGTTTGGGTTGCGAGCCGCCTTGGTTGGGTTGGGAGTGACCTGAGTTACATAAGAGACGGCTGTTGCGTATGTAACCTGCACACCCTACATGGGCGGTTTACCGGATAAGTGGAGAAGGGGTTAGGCCGGTAGGCTCAGCGGGCATGGCTGGTGCATGGCTGACCGCGATGCGGCGAACGCAGAGTGGGCCGGGGCTGACCTGGTGCTCTACCCCGAGTCGCCCATGCCCCTGTACCTGCAGCTCGCCAGGGAGATGCGGGCGCACGTGTCCCGCTTGCAGCTTCCGGCGGGTGCCTTGCTGCCCTCGGTACCGGTGCTGGCCGAGCGGCTCGGGCTCAGCCGCGACACGGTCAATAAGGCATACGAGCTGTTGCGCGACGTGGGAACGATCAGGGCCAGGAGGGGCGCAGGCTGGTTCGTTACCGACGCCATCCCACCTGTCTACGTGACGTTCGAGCCTGGCAGCCACGTCTACTCACGCCCTATCCGGCCAACTGACGTAGATGCCATCAGGGACGCAAAGGTCAAGGTCATGGCCTCCGCACTGGTAGTTGAGATGCCAGGGCAGCGGCCGGTCGCTTACGACGCGATGCGGACGGTGGTCGCAGGTCCTGGTTAGGCCAACCCGCAGTTACGGCTCAGTGACGGGTAGTCGTAAAGGAACCTGCGAAGACGCTGCTGCCGCGGCGCACGGCGGTCGCGGACGAAGCCTTGCGTGGCGGCGACGACGTCGACGATCGGCTGGGCGCCGTAGACATCCAGGATGCTGGCGGGCTGCGGTGCGCAAGAGCCGGATCGGCGCTCGCCAGGAGCAGCGCCGACTGCCGCATCATCATCCTGACGACGTTCGACCTGGATCAGTACGTGTATGCGGCGCTGAGCGCCGGCGCCAGCGGCTTCCTGCTGAAGGATGTCTCGCCCGAGCAGCTCGTGACCGCCGTGCGGACAGTCCGCTCTGGCGACGCCCTGCTCGCGCCGTCCATCACCCGGCGGCTCGTCCGGACCCGGTGGGTCAGGGGCGCAGCCGGTGCGCGGCGAGCTCGGAATAGAACGGCTCGCACTGTGCGGCGAGCGGTTCGAGATCCGCGGGCAGGTCGGCGCCGACCGGCTCGCGGTACGGACCGAACCCGGTCGACCGCCACACGGTGTCGTACCAGTAACGGGCCCACACGCCGTCGGTCGGCCGCGGCCCGGCGGACCAGGAGAGCATCGTCGGGTCGAACCCGATGCCGAGCGCGCCGCACAACGCGTCGAGCGCAGCGCGCGGATCGCGCAGGATATCGGCGGCGTCGATCACCGGACCGCCGAACGTCCGGTAGATCTCGGCTTGCTGCTCCAGACCGAGATCTGCGAGCACCGGCCGGGCACGGACCTTGGCGTAGGACGCCAGCAGCCGGCGCGGATCGCGGATCAAGAACGCGTGCGTCAGCCCGGCGAGCGCGGACCGGTCGACCTCCGGCAGCAGGTGGTGCGTCATGTGCTTCTGGTAGTACACCGACCTGCCGTCCGGCAGCGGGCGGCTGGTGAGCTCGTCGAGCACTTGCTGCCAGCGGGTCGGCATGCTGGCGATGACCTCGTCACGGCCGGGATGGTCGACGTCGGTGCGCGCCAGATAGTAGGCGTACAGCGGTTCGTCCACGACGACGGAGTCGGGCCGGTTCCCGAACGACCGCATCAGCGCCGTCGACACGGTCCGCGGCCCGGACCACATGGCGATCCGGACGACTCGATCGCCGCCGTCCCGGCCGAGCTGACCAGCGGGCGGGAGCCCCGGTCCTCCTTCGCTGCTCACAGCAGCACGACCGAGCGGAGCACCTCCCCGCGCTGCATCTTGGCGAACGCCTCCTCCACCCCGGTCAGCGGGATCGTCTCGGACACGAACTTGTCCAGTGGCAGCCTGCCCTGCAGGTGCAGATCGACGAGCATAGGGAAGTCGCGGGTCGGCAGGCAGTCGCCGTACCACGACGACTTCAGCGCCCCGCCCCGGCCGAAGAAGTCGAGCAGCGGCAAGTCGAGGCGCATCTGGGGGGTGGGCACGCCGACTAGCACGACGGTGCCGGCCAGGTCGCGGGCGTAGAAGGCCTGCTCGTAGGTCTCGGGACGGCCGACAGCCTCGATAACGACGTCCGCGCCGTTGCCGTCGGTCAGCTCTCGGATCTGCTCGACAGGGTCGGCGGACGCCGAGTTCACCGTGTCGGTGGCGCCGAACTGGCGTGCCCAGTCCAGCTTGCGGTCGTCCACGTCCACCGCGATGATCTTCCGCGCACCGGCGAGCGACGCACCGAGAATCGCGGCGTCGCCGACGCCGCCGCAGCCGATGACCGCGACGGAGTCACCGCGGCTAACGCCGGCAGTGTTCAGCGCGGCACCGAGGCCTGCCATCACGCCACACCCGAGCAGCCCGGCTACCGCGGGCTTGATCGCGGGATTGACCTTGGTGCACTGGCCCGCGGCGACGAGCGTCTTAGCGGCGAACGCGCCGATGCCCAGCGCGGGGGAGAGCGGCGTCCCGTCGGCGAGCGTCATCCGCTGCGTGGCGTTGTGGGTGGCGAAGCAGTACCACGGGCGGCCGCGCAGGCAGGCGCGGCACTGGCCGCACACGGCGCGCCAGTTGAGGATCACGAAGTCACCAGGCTGCAGGCCGGTCACGTCTGCGCCGAGAGCCTCGACAACACCGGCGGCCTCGTGCCCCAGCAGATACGGGAAGTCCGCGCCGATGCCGCCCTCCCGGTAGTGCAGGTCGGTGTGGCAGACGCCGCAGGCCTGAACCGAGACGAGCGCCTCGCCCGGACCAGGGTCAGGCACCAGCACCGTGGCGATCTGGACCGGGGCTCCCACCTCGGTGGCGATTACGCCCGAGACCTCGTGTGCCATCCACTGCTCCTTCGCTAGCCGACGTCGGGGTGGCCGGCCAGTTGGCGGCCGTGCGGCGATGATACGACGCCCCAACCGGGCGCGCGGGGTCAGCGGCCGCCGGCTACCGGCGCCTGGCGGCGGCGGTCGGCCGCCTGGGCACGTACTGCCC
>JBAUAR010000015.1:0-4446 GCA_049675875.1 Streptosporangiaceae bacterium | reverse complement strand
GTCCCGGCCCCTGCGGCTCCGGTCCCGGCGGCCCCGGCTCCGGTCCCGGCGGCCGACCGCCGCGCGGCCACTACCCGCTGGACGAAGGTGACCGTGCTCGCCACCGCGAGCAGCCACAGACCGATGGGCAGTACATACGGCACCCCGAGCCCGGACAGCCCCGTCGCTCCGAGCACGATCAGCAGCCGCTCGGTGCGTTCGGCGAAACCGACGTCGCACTTCAGCCCGACGCTCTCGGCACGGGCCTTGGCGTAGGACACCAGGGAGCCGGCCACCAGGCAGAACACCGCCACGCCGGCCAGCACCTTGTCGTGCCCGCGCAGCACGAACCAGGCAGCCAGGCCGGCGAACACGGCGGCGTCGGCGATCCGGTCCATGGTGGAGTCGAGGAAGGCGCCGAACCTGCCGGTCGTGCCCTTGATCCTGGCCAGCGTGCCGTCGAGCATGTCGGTGAGCACGAACCCGGTGCAGACCATGACGCCGACAAACAGGTGGCCGGTGGGAAACAGCGCCAGCGCGCCCGCGGACATCCCGATCGTGCCGATGATCGTGAGCGCGTTCGGCGTCACCGGCGTCCTGGCCAGCACCTGGCCAACCGGTGTCAGAACGCGGGCGATCGCGGGCCGCAGGACTTTGAGCATGGCGGCATGATCCTACTGTCGGCGGCGGTGCAGACGGCTGGCGTGGGCCAGCGGGCGGGGGCCAGCGGGCGGGGCCAGCGGGCGGAGCCGGGCACCGGCGCGCCGCCACGCCGGGTTCCCGGCGATTCCGGCCGGTTCGTGGTCCGCGCGGGCAACGCGGCACGGCAGATACCTGCCGCAATCATTGCAGTCCCGGGGCTTGTGATCGGCGACCAGCAGGTAAAGGCTGGGCGTGCGGTAGTGGACGCCACGACTTCGACAGTAAGTCGGAACCGGGTAGGAACCTCACTCAGGCGCTTCAGGAGGCGATGCTAATGGCGGACAAATCTCACGCAGCGGGAGCCGCCGGCCGGACATCAGCGGCCGGCCAGCCGGAGAGCGTGCGCAACGTCGTGCTGGTCGGCCACTCGGGAGCAGGAAAGACGACGCTGGCGGAGGCTCTCCTCCTCGCGACCGGCACCATCCAGCGTGAGGGCCGGGTCGAGGATGGCAGCACAGTCAGCGACTTCGACGAGGTCGAGATCCGCCAGCAGCGCTCGGTCAACCTGACCCTGGTGCCGCTTCTGCACGAGGGCGTCAAGGTCAACATCCTGGACACGCCGGGCTACGCGGACTTCACCGGTGACCTGCGGGCCGGGCTGCGGGCCGCCGACGCGGCGCTGTTCACCGTGTCGGCCGCCGACGGCGTCGACGGCCTCACCCGGATGCTGTGGGAGGAGTGCGCCGCGGCAGGCACGCCGCGCGCCGTCGTCATCACCAAGATCGACCATCAGCGCGCCGACTTCGAGGAGGCGCTTGCCGCCTGCCGGGCCGTGTTCGGCGAGTCCGTCGCCCCGCTGTACCTGCCCGTCGGCGAGGAGGGCAGCGTACAGGGCCTGATCGGGCTGCTGTCCCAGCGGTTCTACGACTATTCGACCGGGACCAGGACCGACGCTGGCATACCGGAAGCCGAAGCCGACCGGGTAGCGGAGGCGCGCGGTGCGCTGATCGAGGCGATCATCCAGGAGAGCGAAGACGAGTCCCTGATGGACTCCTACCTGTCCGGTGCGGAGCTCGACGTCAAGGCGCTGATCGAGGACCTGGAGACGGCGGTCGCGCGCGGCAGCTTCTTCCCGGTGCTCGCCTCCTCCGCACCGCACGGCATCGGCATGGCCGAGCTGCTCGAGGTCATCACGCAGGCGTTCCCGTCCCCTGCCGAGCACCCCATGCCCAGCGTCACCACCGCAAGCGGCGCACCCGTCAACGGCCTCAGCACCGACCCCGACGGGCCGCTGCTCGCCGAGGTCGTCAAGACGACGTCCGACCCGTACGTGGGCCGGGTCAGCCTGGTGCGGGTGTTCTCCGGCACGCTCCGGCCGGACGCCGTCGTGCACGTGTCCGGGCACGGCCGCGAGGCGAGCGGGCACGCCGATCACGACCAGGACGAGCGGCTCGGCGCGATCACCTCACCACTCGGCAAGCAGCAGCGGCCGGTCGCGAGCTGCCCCGCTGGCGACATCTGCGCGGTCGCGAAGCTGGCCACCGCCGAAACCGGCGACACGCTGTCCGACAAGGACAAGCCGCTGCTGATGGAAGCCTGGACGATGCCCGAACCGCTGCTGCCGGTGGCGATCCAGGCCAAGTCCAAGGCCGACGAGGACAAGCTGTCACAGGCGCTGGCCCGGCTGGTGGCCGAGGATCCGACGCTGCGACTGGAGAACAACGCCGAGACCCATCAGCTCGTGCTGTGGTGCATGGGCGAGGCGCACACCGACCTGGCGCTTGACCGGTTGTCCAGCCGGTACGGAGTTGGGGTCGAGACGGTGGACCTGAGGGTGCCGCTGCGGGAAACCGTGGCCAGCAAGGCCCGGGGCCTCGGCCGCAACGTCAAGCAGTCCGGCGGGCACGGCGAGTTCGGCATCGTGCACGTCGAAATCGAGCCGCTCGGCTCGGGCGGCGGGTTCGAGTTCGTCGACAAGGTCGTCGGCGGTGTTGTGCCGCGGCAGTTCATCCCCTCCGTCGAGAAGGGCGTCAGGTCGCAGCTGGAGCTGGGCGTGCTGGCCGGCTACCCGATGGTCGACATCAGGCTCACCCTGTTCGACGGAAAGGCGCACTCGGTCGACTCGTCTGACATGGCCTTTCAGAAGGCCGGCCGGGCCGGGCTCAAGGACGCCGCTTTGAAAGCGCAGGTCCAGCTGCTTGAACCGGTGGACGAGGTCTCGGTCCTGATCCCGGACGAGTACGTCGGCGCGGTGATGTCCGACATGTCGTCGCGGCGCGGCCGGGTGCTCGGCACCGAGCCCGTAGCCGGCGGACGCACCCTGGTCCGGGCCGAGGTACCCGAGCTCGAGATCATCCGGTACGCCATCGACCTCCGCTCGATGTCACATGGCACCGGGTCGTTCACCCGCAACTACCTCCGCTACGAACCGCTGCCTTCCCACCTCGCCGACAAGGTGGCGACGGCCGACAAGAACTCTTAGCGAACGGAACGCGGCTCGCACCGGCTGGTGCCCGTCCGCATGCTGGGCGGCCCACGACGGTAGCCGGGCGCCCAGGATCGGTGCGACTCCAGCCCTCTGCCCGTTGGGCTGTCAGTAGCCCTCTAGCTGTCTGCCGCTGGACGTGCGCGGCTGCGCGGTGTGAGCTATGCGCGGGGCAGATCGTGGCATGTGTTGCGTTCTGGTCGAAGGGTGGCGCAGTGATCGTCGTGGTGGACTACGACCCTGCTTGGCTCGAGCGCTTTGAAATGCTGCGGGAGCTGTACGCCGAGGCCATGGCTGCTGCCGGGGTCCCCGTCGTTGCGGTCGAACACGTCGGCAGCACGTCGGTTCCTGGTCTGGCGGCCAAGCCCATCATCGACTGCGACGTCGTCGTGGCGCAGGCCCACGTAGCCGCGGCGAGCAACGCGTTAATTTCGCTCGGCTTCACGTCGCTAGGCGAGCTCGGCATCCCGCAGCGCTGGGCTTTCAAGGAACCGGCGCGGCTGGCCGCGACGAACACCTACGTGATCGTGGACGGCTGCCTGTCGCTGCGCAACCACCTGTGTTTGCGCGACGTGCTCCGCGCAGACGCCGCGCTGCGAGACGAGTACGCGGCGGTGAAGCGGACGGCCGGTGCCCGCGCTGCCAACATCGACGACTACGGGCAGGCTAAGACCGCCGTCATCCAGAAGATCCTGGCAGCGGCAGGTCTGACCGACGCCGAGCGTGCGTCCATTGCCGGTAATCAGGTGCCGACCCACAGCGAGCTGCCCCGGTAGAGCGGGTTTGCTACGGACTGGCACGCGGTCAGATCAGGCGCAGAGCGATCGGTGCCCGGACACCTAAGCGGCGACGCCGATCGCCGAAGCGAGCTCCATGGCGTCCCGACGCATCGGCTGACCGAAAGCCAATTTGAGTGGCGGCTCCCCGCGCTGAGTCACTCGGAACGTAACCGCAAGCCTGCTGCGTGGCTTGGTGGCGGTCAGGTGTGCCCTCGGCAGTTGCATCGCTGGCCCAGCTTGCAGTCGGCTGCGGCTGCGCTGAACGTAGAAGAACATGAGGCGCTTATTCGTCAGCACCACGAAGTAACTCTTCGCGACGACGAAAAGCGTCAGCATGCCCAAGGTCAGAATTGAAGAAATCGCAAAAACCAGGAACTGCTTACGGCGGCGCGGCCGGCCGACGCGCGCGGCCGTCATCAGTTCGACCCGCTCACCGTCCCAGAGAACCGGAGTGACTATCTGCAGGAGTTGCTCTTGCTGCTTCTTTGTCATCGCCGGCTCCATTATCCTTTGCCACGATTGGTACCGACTTTAGAGGCAATGCCGGATGTACCGCAATGC
>JBAUAR010000014.1:0-9634 GCA_049675875.1 Streptosporangiaceae bacterium | reverse complement strand
AGCCCTGCCTCGCCTATCGTGACGTCGCGAGGGCCGGCCGCCCGGGCGCTCAGCCGCACCCCGTCCGAGCCGAACAGCGGCGGGTTGAGCGCAGTCACCGCCAGCTCGCTGCCGTCCGGGCCCGGTGGGTCGGCCAGCCTGCAGGTGACGACGGTGCCCGGCTGACCATCGCCGGGCACCAGCAGGTCGACTTCCCAGCTAGCTCCGGCTGGTCGGCTCGCCGCGACCGAGCCGTCGAGGACCATGCCTCGCGCTGGCACCCGGCCGGGGATGACGCGGTCAGGGTGGATGCCCGCGACCACGCCCGGTCGATCCGCTACCCCAGCGAACCCGAGGTAGCCGACTAGCTCGGCGACTCGGACACTGGCCGGGCTCAGGACGACCTCATCGGGAGGGCCGAGCTGCAGCAGCTCGCCCTGGTCGATCACCGCGAGCCGGGTGGCGAAGGCCTGCGCGTCGGCCAGCTCGTGCGCCACCAGCATGGCGGGCACCTCGCGCTCGGTCACCAGCCGGACCACCAGCGCCGTGAGCGTGCGACGCAGCGCGGCGTCCAGACCCGAATACGGCTCGTCGAGCAGCAACGCGTCGCAGTGCGCGAGCAGCAGCCTCGCCAGCGCCGCCCGGTGCTGCTGGCCGCCCGACAGCCGGGCGGGCATCGCGGCCAGCAGGTCGCCGATGCCGAGCGCATCCGCTAGCCGGGACAGCTCGGTGCCGGGGCCGCCGGGGCCGCCAGATCCCGCGCTGGCCGCGCCACTGCCTGCGCTGCCGCTTCCTGCGCTGCCGCTGCCTGCGCTGGCTCGGGCGGCGGCGCGCGCAGTCCGCGCATACGACAGGTTGTCTCTGACCGACATGTGCGGGAACAGGCCCGGATCCTGCCGCAGCAGCCCGACCCGGCGCCGCCAGGGCGGCACGGCAACCCGCGGGCTGGTCGTCCTGGTCAGGATCCGGCCGGCGAGCTCGATGGTGCCTGCCTTCGGCGTCACGAGTCCGGCGATCGTTTCCAGCAGCGTCGATTTCCCGGCCCCCGAAGGGCCGAACAGCGCCAGCCGCTCCCCCGGCGCGACCGCGATCGCGGCCCGCACCGTGAAGTCGCGTCGGTCAACCTCGACGTCGGCTTTGAGCACGCGCGCTCCAGACATAGGCGGCCACCGGCAGCGGCAGCGCTACCACCAGCAGGACCAGGGCGTAGGGAAGCGCGGACGGCAGGCCGGTCTGTTCCAGTGTGGTGTAGATCTGCAGCGGCAGCCCGTAAGGATGGTAGGCGATGATGATGACCGCGCCGAAAGCTCCCATTGCTCGGGCCCAGGCCACCGCCAGCGCCATGGCCAGGCCCGGCGACGCCAGCGGCATCGTTACCCGTCGTAGTACCCGCCACGGCCGGTCGCCGAGCAGCGCCGCCTGCTCCTCCAGGCGCGGATTCACCGCGCTGAAGGCCGCTTGAGCACCCACGACGTAATAGGGCGCCGACTCGTAGACCTCGGCGATCACCAGCGCCAGGAAGGTGTTAGTGGCGGTCAGGTTCAGGTGCCCGATCAGCTCGCCGATCGCGGAGTACGGGCCGACCATGAACACCAGCAACAGCCCGATCACCAGCGGCGGCAGCAGCAGGCTGCACAGCACGCCGGCTTCCCAGATGCGCGGGAACGGCAGTGTGCCGCGCGCGAGCATCCACGCCAGCGGTGTGCAGATAAAGAACAGCACCGCCAGCGTCACCCCGCCCGCTTCCAGCGAGGTGACCAGCGGATCCAGTGCGCCCGGGTAGTCGAGCGAGGTCACGATGGAATGCCAGGACAGGTGCGTGAGCAAGGTGATGACCGGGCCTAGCAGCGCGACCCAGATCAACAATGCGCCGCCGACAGCGACGGCGCCGGAAACCGACCGAATCCGCAGCGGCCCAGCGGACCAGCCGCGTCGGCCGGGTCCGGGCTGTCCGGAGGGCTCCAACCCTCGCCGGACAGCCCGGTCGGCCGCAGCCGGGCTAGCCGCCCAGCTCACTACTGAACGAGGCGGGTATCGCGCTCGTGGTGCCGTTCGCCGTCGGCGGCAGCAACGTGAACCCGCCCGTCTTGTAGATCGCCAGGCCCGCCTTGGACAGCGTGTACTTGACGAAGGCGAGCGCGGCCGGGGTCGGCTTGCCGACGATCGTGATGTCGATCACCTGCGGCGATCCGTGCTTGGTCACCTGGGCGCCGGCCGACGTATAGGTGATGCCCGCCGTGGCGTAGGTGTTGGCCAGCGCGAAGTCGCCCAGGTTGATGGCAGACGGCAGCGGGATGTAGGCCAGGTGCAGCTCGATGGCCTGGGTGACGAACGCGCTTGAGGCGTCAAGCTGGCCGGACTGGAGGGTCGCGTCCAGTGATGACTCGGCGAAGATCTGCGGCGAGGTCGTCGATCCGGTCGGGCCGCCAAGGATGTTGGTCACGGTGTCCGACGGCAGGTGATAGTACGCCTGGGCCAGCTCGAGCATGTAGATGAAGTCGCGCCCCTGCGGGTCACTCGCCGGATCGGTCCGGCCGAGCTTGAGACCGGGCGTCTGCAGCAGCGTGAACAGGTCTACCAACGGCTTGCTCCCGTCGGCGATGGCCTTGAACTGGGCGGCGTACTTGCCGTTGGGGTTGTAGGCGACCACCATCGAGGTGCCAGCGTACTGCACATACCACTTGGTGAACTTGGGGAACAGCGGCGTGATGTTGTCGCCGCCGACGGACTCGAACACGTTGGGGTGGATCTCGCCGCTGGCGATATCCGATTCCAGGTCGCCGGATGACGCGCCGAACCCGGAGAACTTATAGCCGGTCGCCTTGGTGAATGCCGGGCTGACGACCTTCTCGTTCAGGTACTGCAGCGAGGAAGCATAGGCGACGTTGACGGTGCCAGTCGGCTTCTTGCTGGCGCTGGGGGACGAGCTGCCGCATCCTGCGGCGGCGAGCCCGATGACGCTTGCGATCGCGATCAGCGCGGCGGCCTGTGGGCCGCGCCGGTTTCTGAGAGCCACCATTCCGCCGACGATAGCTACCATTGGTTGCGTGCCGCAAGAAAACTGGACAACGACTCCATAACAGGGCGGCGTCCGAGCGGAGCGGCGTTCAGCACCGGCAGAGCGGACGTTCAGCCAGTCCTCAGCACGGTTCGGTTCGATAACGGAGGAGTGCGCATCGGCTGTTGCGGCCTAGCATGGACTGCGGCATCTCGACCCGGGCTGGGATGCGCTGGCCTGGCAGGCCAGGTGCGGCACGCCTGACGGGCTCGCGGTTATCGCCGCGGCGCTCGCACTGGGCTGGACAGGCGCGCTAGAGGATGGGAAGGACGCAGGTGGCGAACCAGAACCGCCGGCCGAACAGCACTCAGACCGCGCGCAAGGGCGCCCAGTCGCGTCGAAGCCAGCCCGCCGCAGGCTCCGCCAGCAGCGCCGCCGCCAGAACTCCCGCCGCCAGCGCGACGCCCAGAGCGCAGGGCGGCCAGGGTCCGGTGAAGAGCAGACCGGTCAATGGCAAGGCGGCCGGCCCGGCCCCCGCCGGAGGCGGATGGACGCCGCGCTGGGTGCGCATGGCGACGCTCGGGCTCTCACTCATCGGCCTCGGTCTCGGCATTTATCTGACGATCGCTCACCTGGCCGGTGCCCAGATCCTGGCCTGCAGCAGCAAGGGCCTGGTGAACTGCGAGGCCGTAACGACGAGCCCGGAGTCGGAGCTGTTCGGCATCTTCCCCGTCGCCGAACTCGGGCTCGCCTTCTACGTGTTCATGACCGTCATCAACCTGCCCTGGTTCTGGCGGCCGGAATGGCGCTGGCTCCCGGCTCGGGGGCCGCTAGCCTCGGCCCGGCGGCAGGCGCTGCCGGTGATCGCGTGGCGAGTCCGCCTGGGCTCCATGATCATCGGCGTGTTGTTCATTTTGTACCTGGTTTACACTGAACTCATCACGCTCAGGGAGATCTGTCTGTGGTGCACATATGTGCATATCACTACATTCCTCCTGTTCGTGGTCATCATGGCGCAAGCGACTCTGTGGGGCAGTCCGTCGAAGCTGACTGCCGACAGCACGGCTCGCAGACCTGTCCGATAGCAGCACCAGCCCCCGCCCCCCCACAACGCAGCGCAGTTGCCCAGGAGTCACCGATGAGCAAGGCCGCGAGGCTTCGCGAGAAGACCGCCCGTGAGCGGATTGCAGCACAGCAGGCCGCCGCGAGGCGGGCAGAGGCTCGCCGGCGGATGCTGATGTTCGGCGGCAGCATCCTCGCCGTGATCGCGATCGTGGTCGGCTTCGTCATCTACTACAACGTGCGGTCTCCATCGAATAGCGCCGCTACTGGCGGCGCGAACGGTAGCGCACTGTCGGCCAGCACCGTAGCGGACATCACCGGCGTGTCCGCCGCGACGCTGAACCAGATCCGCGGCGGGACTGTCCTCAGTTACCAGGGCTCTGACTACTCGGGACCGCCCGTAGCCAAGATCAGCAATACGCCGCTCACCAGCGGCGGGAAGCCCGAGATGCTCTACATCGGCGCCGAGTTCTGCCCGTTCTGCGCTGCGATGCGCTGGTCGATGGCGGTCGCGCTGAGCCGGTTCGGCACCTTCACCACGCCGCTCCGCGGGTTCCACTCGTCGTCCATTGATACCGACCCGAGCACGCCGACCCTGACCTTCTACAAGGCCAGCTACACCAGCAAGTACCTGACCTTCACTCCGGTCGAGAATGAGGACGTCAACCGTAATCAGCTCCAGGCGGTCACGTCCTCCCAGCAGGCGGTGTGGACGAAATACGACACGACCACCAGCGGCGGGGTCACCGGGACCGGTTACCCGTTCATCGACTTCGGCAACAAGGCCGTCATCACGGCTCCGCTCTACGACCCGACCGTCCTCAAGGGCCTGACCTGGGCTCAGGTCGCAGCGACGCTGAACGATCCGTCCAGCAGCGTGGCCAAGGCCGTTGACGGCACCGCTAACTACATAACGGCCGCGATCTGCAAGATGACGGGCAACAAGCCGGGGAGCGTGTGCAAGTCCTCGGCGGTTTCCAGCCTCGAGTCCGGGGTGTGACGTAGCTCAGGCTCACCTGTCCGATCCGACCCGGTGACCCGGTGATTGCGTCCGGGGCGCCGGCCGTGGTCGGCTGCCAGGGGTCCGCGGGTAGCGACGGGATGGCTCTGTAATTATGGAGTTACAGAGCGTTGCATCTCGCCGCAGACGAAGGTCGGACATGCCATGAGCAAGCCGCAACGCCCCACGTCGCGGTCCGCGCGGGCGCGGATCGCGGCCCAGCAGGCGGAGCAGCGGCGTAAGGATCAGCGCCGGCGCGTGCTCACCATTGGCGCTGTCGTGGTCGCCCTGCTGGCGGTCGTGGGCATCGTCGTCGGCTCACTGGTCAGCCGCCGCTCGCCGAGCCAGCCGGCGGCCGCCTCTCAGCCGCTCCCGGCCGGCGTCCAGGCACATCTGACAGTGCCCGCGAGCACGTTCGCCGCGGTGGCCATCGGCAGCTCCAACACGCAGTTCCTGAAGAAAGTCGGCGGTCCGGCGCTGACCTCCGGCGGGAAGCCGGAGATGCTCTACATCGGCGCGGAGTGGTGCCCGTACTGCGCGGCCGAGCGGTGGGCGATGGCGACCGCGCTGAGTCGTTTCGGCAGCTTCACGCCGCTGCGCGGCATCCACTCCTCGGCCGCGGACGTCTACCCGAACACCGCCACGCTGACCTTCTACCGGTCCACCTACACGAGCAAGTACCTCGTCTTCACGCCGGTCGAGAACCAGGACCTCAACCACAACCTGCTCGTGCCGACGACGGCGGCCCAGCAGGCCCTGTGGGCGAAATACGAGCCTCCTGGCAACGGGTACCCGTTCATCGACATCGGCAATAGATTCGTCGCCGCGACGACTTACAACCCGCAGGTGCTGCAGGGCCTGTCCTGGAGTCAGATCGCGACCGATCTGCACAACCCGTCCTCGCCGGTAGCGCAGGGCGCCACCGGCTCGGCGAACCTTTTTACCGCTGCTATCTGCAAGATCACGGGCAACCAGCCCGCGAGCGTCTGCACGGCTGCGCCCATTCCGGCCCTGCAGGCCCGCATCTGACCTGCAGCGATCGCCCACGGCGCGGTGTCGGCCAGGCCAAGCCGGGCGGTGACCCGAGGCACGCGCCCTGGGAAGTCCGTGGGCCGGCGGGTCAGCTGGCCCGCTAGCCCGGCTGGCCGGTGAGGAACTGGACGACCGCGGCGGTGAACGCCGTAGCGAGCTGCTGCTGGAAGGCGGGGCTTTCCAGCAGGCTCGCGTCGGTGGGATTAGGCATGTTGCCGCACTCGACTAGCACCTTGGGCACGGTCGTCAGATTCAGCCCGGCCAGGTCGTCTCGACTGATGACCCCGTCAGTGCCGTAGTAGTCGCTCTCCGGCATGGTCGTATCCCGCAGGATTGCCGCCCGCACATCCGCGCCGAACTGCTGCGACGAAGCGATCACGGCGTCGTTGGGCCCGTCGGCTACCGGCTCGAGCACGGTGAATCCGCGGCCGGAGACCGGCCCTCCATCGGCGTGAATGTCGAGTGCCACCTGAGCGTGCGCGTCGTTGATGATCTGCGCCCTCGTGGTCACGCACGGGCCGACCCCGTCGTTGCTGTCGCGTGTCATCACGACGGTCGCGCCGGCCGCGATCAGGTCCGCCTGCAGGTCAGTGGCGACATCGAAGTTGAAGCTCGCCTCGGTGAAGCCGTCCGCGGCCTGCGTGCCGGTGGTGTCGCAGTTCTCGTACCCCGAGCCGTTCCAGATCTGCTGGTTGATGTACTCAGGGTCGGAGAAGTTGCCGCCGTTGTGGCCGGGATCGATGCCGACCACGCGGCCGGCCAGCGGCAGCGCAACCGGGCTGGGGCTGGGGCTGGGGCTGGGACTGGTCGCGGCGGGGGACGCTGCGCCGGCCGGGATGAGGGCACCCGATGCTCGGGCGGCTGGGGTGTCATCGCTGGCTGGACGGCCGGCCGCGGCACAGCCGCACACCGCCGCGGCCACCAGGACCGCGACGGCAGTCAGGGGAGCCCGCGGGCGCCATCCGCGCATCCGCTGCACCCTATCCGGGCCTGGTACCGCTGCGTGTCAGGTCAACGTCCGTTCATCCAGGCCTCGCTGTGCTGCCAGAGCTGCTCACCGAGCTCGGGCGTCGCCACCGGGCTCGGCGGCTTCTCGGCGCACTCCGCGTAGTAGGCGCCGCTACTCAGCTCCTGCTGCGGCGCGGTCGCGCAGTACAGCGAGGTGCGCGCGCCCTGCTCCACAGTCAGCATCCGCCGGGTGACGAGCGGCCGCACCAGGCCCGGCACCCGGCGCCAGATCTCCGAGGCGACGACGCCGGGATGCAGCGCGTAGCTGACCACGCCGGTCCCGTCCAGTCGCCGGGCAAGTTCCTGGCTGAACAGCACGTTGCAGAGCTTGGACACCGCGTACTCCGGCATCCCGGTAATCCCGCGGGTCCGCCGCCGCAGCCGGTCAAAGTCGATGCCCTTCGCCTGGTAGTGCGCGTCGCTGGCCACGTTCACGATCCGGGCGTGGCTCAGGGTCAGGCAGTCGAGCAGCCGCATCGTGAGGGCGAAATGACCCAGGTGGTTCACACCGAAGACCAGCTCGAACCCGTCCTTGGTGCGGCCCGGTGTGCCGCCGACACCCGCGTTGTTGATCAGCACGTGCAACGGCTCATCGAGCGCCAGGAAGGCGCGAGCACAGTCGCTGACAGAGGCCAGGTCGGCCAGGTCAAGCGGGAGGAACCGGATCTCCTCGCTCCCGGTCGCCGCCGCGACCTGGGCGACCGCGGCCGCGCCCTTCTCTCCCGACCGGCAGGCCAGGTAGACCCGGCCGCCCCGGCGTGCCAGGTCGGTGACGGTGGCCAGGCCAATCCCGGTGTTGGCGCCGGTGACCAGGAATGTCCGGCCGGAGAGTTCGCCCACCCACTTCACCCCGATCCGGTCGAAGCCTAGCCTCGAACGTATCGGTCAGGCTGGGCGAGGAGGCACGGTGTACGAGAAAGACGGCGAAAAGTACCTTGCGGCCGACAACGAGCTCGCCGAGCTGATGGCGCTGGCCCAGACCGGCAAGGTCACGCTGCACACCCGCACCTACCCGCTGGCCGACGACGCCGACGCCCTCGCCGACCTCGACGCCGGCCGGGCACTCGGCCGCGCCATTCTCGTCCCCTGAGCGCGCGCGGATGCCGACAGACGCCGCCGGGCACGCCGGCCACGGCCGCGCCATCCCAGCCGCCGAGGCCGAGCTTCTCCGGGCTACCGCGGGCGCGCGCCCGGCGGAGTCATCAAGTCCGGCCCCCGTTCCCGCACTGGCATCCGGCCAGCGCACGCGCGCCGGAACTGAGCTCTCGGTCCTTCGTTCGCGCGGCCGGATGCGCGGCGCCGCCGCCCTGCTCGGGCCCGCCTTCGTTGCCGCCATCGCCTACGTCGATCCCGGCAACTTCGCCACCAACTTCTCCGCCGGCGCGGCGTCCGGTTACCGCCTGGCCTGGGTGATCGTCGCAGCCGACCTCATGGCCATGCTGGTGCAGTACCTGTCCGCCAAGGTCGGCGTCGCCACCGGCCGCGACCTGCCTGAGCTCTGCCGCGAGCACCTGCCGCGGGGCGTCGTGCTCGGGCTGTGGGCGCAGGCCGAGCTGGTCGCGATGGCGACCGACGTGGCAGAGTTCGTCGGTGCCGCAGTAGGACTGAACCTGCTGTTCGGCACGCCGCTGCCGATAGCGGGCCTGATCACTGCCGTCGTCGCCACCGGCATCCTGGCCCTGGACCAGCGCGGCTACCGCCGCTTCGAGCTGGCCATCATGGCTCTGCTTGGCCTGGTGCTGCTGGGGTTCGGGTACGACCTGGTCGCGGTGCACCCGAGCGCCGCCGGTCTCGCGCACGGGCTGGTGCCGGGCTTCGGCGGCTCAGACGGCCTGCTGCTGGCGGTCGGCATCATCGGAGCCACCGTCATGCCGCACGTCGTCTACCTGCACTCGGCGCTGACGAAGGACCGTGTCACCTGCCGCGACGATGCCGAGCGCCGGGCCTTGCTCCGATTCCAGCGGGCCGACGTCCTCATAGCGCTCGGCGCGGCCGGGTTGGTCAACCTCGCCATGCTCACCGTCGGGGCAGCCCTCTTCCGGACCGCCGGCCGCCACGCCGCTGTCTCCGACTGGATCGAGGCGGCGCACGCCGATCTCGGCCGGCTCGTGGGCGGCGGAGCGGCGCTGACGTTCGCCGTGGCCCTGCTGGCCTCCGGGCTGTCGTCATCCAGCGTCGGCACCTACGCCGGCCAGGTCGTGATGCGCGGGTTCCTCGGTCGCGGCGTGCCACTGTTCGTGCGCCGCGGGCTCACCATGCTCCCGGCGCTCATCGTGCTGACGGCCGGCCTGCCGCCCACGGCGAGCCTGGTGCTATCGCAGGTCGTGCTTTCGTTCGGCATCCCGTTTGCGCTGGTGCCGCTCGTCGCGCTCACCCGCCGCGCCGACGTCATGGGCACGCTGGTGAACTCCCGGCTGACCACCGGGGCCGCGGCCGCCACCGCCGGCCTGATCATCGCCCTGAACGGCTATCTCCTCTGGATCACCCTCGCCCACTGAGGATCCCCCGCCATCTTGCGTCGTGGGTGTGAGTTTTCTATGGCTACAGCCATAGAA
>JBAUAR010000013.1:0-30013 GCA_049675875.1 Streptosporangiaceae bacterium | reverse complement strand
GCCGACGTGAACTGATGACGTCGCTACCGGTACGCTGCACCGGACGTTGGCGCAGCGCCGCCGCGGTCGGCTGTGAGGGAGGTCTGCGTGCCGGACGACGTGACCGCCACGCGGCCGGTGGCTGTGCTGGACCATGTCGCGGTGGGCGCGAGGACGCTGGCTCCTGGCTGGGGCCTGTTTGGCGGACTGCTAGGCGGACGGTGGGCGTACGGGGCCCGCTCGCCGGGGTTCTGGTGGGGCCAGCTGCGATACTCCGCGGGCCCCAAGGTCGAGCTGCTGCGGCCGACGGGAGGCACCGACGCTGCCTTTCTCGAGCGGTTCCTGGCCGACCGAGGGCCCGGTTTCCATCACCTCAACTTCATCGTCCCGGCCATCGAGGCCACGCTCACCAAGGTTCGGGCGCTCGGCATCGAGCCGGTCGGGGTGCGCTTGCAGAATCCCCGGTGGAAGGAAGCATTCCTGCACCCCGGCGACGCGTACGGGACCGTCATTCAGGTCGCCGAGCAGGCTGGTTCGCCGCCAACGTCGAGTCCGCCCGCCGAGCTAGGCCAGCCCGGGCGCTCGTGCGCGCTGAGTTTGATCGAGCAACGCGTTGCCGACGTCGACGGGGCAGTGCGGCTATTCCAGGAGGCGCTCGACGGGACCGTTATCAGCCGGTGTGACACAGCGGGCGGCTCAGCAGAACTGAGCTGGCCGAACGGCACGAGGCTGCGGCTGGTGCGCTCCGCTGCGGATCGCCCAGATCGCGCAGACAGCCCAGAGCGCCCGGACGGCCCAGAGAGCCCGGACCACCCAGACAGCTCGCGACCAGGCCAGGGCATCGCGTACCTGAAGTTCACCCGCGACGCTGGCACGTTCGGCGCAGCTGACGTTAGGAGAGCGGCAGCCCTGGCTCGTCAGCTGGGAGTATCGGTAAGGCTCGGGGAGGCGGACTAGTGCCAGCGTGGATCTGCGCCACGTGCGGGGTTCAGCAGCGTGACACGCCTGAGCCGCCAGCTGGGTGCGCCATCTGTTCAGACGAGCGCCAGTACGTCGGGTGGGGCGGCCAGCGGTGGACCACCATGGACGGACTCGGCGACGGCCACGCGGTGGTTGTCCGCGAGGAGGAACCCGGCCTGTTCGGCGTCGGGCTGGAGCCGGCGTTCGCGATCGGGCAGCGCGCTCTGCTGGTCTGCACCGACCGGGGCAACGTGCTCTGGGACTGCGTGTCGCTGCTTGACGACGACGGCCGGGCGCGGATCGCCGAGCTCGGTGGCATCAGCGCGATCTGCATGTCGCACCCGCATTTCTATGCCGCCAACATCGAGTTCGCTGATGCCTTTGACGCGCGGATACTGATCCCGCGCGCCGATCAGCAATGGGTGCAGCGGCCGTCGCCGCGCATCGAGTTCTTCGACGACCTGGCCGAGCCGGTGCCCGGGCTGACGCTGGCCCGGATCGGCGGCCACTTCGACGGCGCCGCGGTGCTCCACTGGCCGGCCGGGTCGGAAGGTCGCGGCGCGCTGCTGACCGGCGACACCATTACCGTCGTCCCGGACCGCGACTGGGTGAGCTTCATGTGGAGCTACCCGAACCTCATCCCGCTGGACGAGGCGACGGTGCTGGACATCGCCCGGCGTACCGAGCGGTTCAGCTTCGACAGGGTGTACGGCGGGTGGTGGGGACGGGTGGTGGTGCAGGACGGCGCGGCCGCCGTGCGCCGCTCGGCCGACCGCTACATCGCCCGGATGCGCGGCGAGCGCCCGCGTCGTGCTACGTAGCGCCGCCCGCACTGTCGTAGCCGACCATCCACCTCGGCCGTATCCGCAGGTAAACGATGTCTGGCCCCCAGGTCGACGGCGAAGCGCCATAGTGGCTGGTCAGATGATCCTCGATCCAGCCGCGGTCGGGGTGCTCGGCCGCCAGGAACTCCGCGTCCCCGTGGGTGAACACGCCGTAGGTGTCGCCCTCGAGGTACGCCGCACTGACCGCAGGCCTGCTCCGCATATCGGCGGCTTTCACCGAGGTCCCGCTCGTGGTGAATACCCACCGTGCCCGCAGGAAGTGGCCGTCGACTCCGCTGATCCGGGGCCGCCCCGCAGCGCTGACGGTGCTGAGCGCCAGCGTCCGCATCCCGGTCAGCCGGCTGGCCAGGTCGGCCGCTGACGCTGTCCGACCGGGCCCGATGATGGAGCGCAGGTGCTCGCTCGCGGTGCCGAGCGAGGTGCTGAGTAGTTGCTGCAGCGACTCGATATCAGCTTGGTCCTCGTACATAACCCCAGCATGACTCCGGCTTCGGACATCAGCCGGGCGAAGCTGAAGTCTCGTGTTGGGCGCGGAAGTTAGCGGTCACCGTGCTGCTCCCTGCTACCGCGCGACCGTGGCGGCGCCGGTCCGCTCGGGCCTACAGGCGCTCCGGGTACGCGGGCGGCCGTCGGCGAGTGGCTGAGAGGCGCGTCCGCGCGAGCGCTGGCCCCGAGTAATTGCCTTGGCTTGGCGTGCCCCGGGCGCCTAGCGTTGCTTACCCTACGGGCGGGCAAACCGTGCCCTGTCTGCCGCTGTGAGCCAGCAGGTGGGAGGTGCGAAGCGAAATGACTTGTCAGCTCCTCGCGCTCTGCTTCGATGCGAACCGCCCGCTCCGGCTGGCGCGTTTCTGGGCGGGCGTCCTGGGCTGGGAGATGGCCGACAACCCCCAAAACGACGTTGCGCTCGTGCCGGGCGACGACACGGGGTTCCGGATCCGATTTCTGCCAACTCAGGAGCAGAAGGCCGGACAGAACCAGATGCACTTCGATCTGACGAGTACGTCCCTTGAGGACCAGCAGCAGACGGTAGCCAGGTCCCTCGGGCTCGGTGCCCGGCACATCGACATCGGTCAGCGCCCGGACGAGGGTCACGTCGTGCTCGCCGACCCCGAGGGCAACGAGTTCTGCGTCATCGAGCCGGGCAACAGTTTCCTCGCCGACTGCGGATTCATCGGCGCGCTTGCATGCGAGGGTTCGCAGCAGGTCGGGTACTTCTGGAGCGAAGCGCTGGGCTGGCCGCTGGTCTGGGATCGGGATCAGGAGACCGCAATTCGCTCGCCGCACGGCGGTCCGAAGATCACCTGGGGCGGTCCGCCGCTGACGCCGAAGACCGGGAAGTACCGGCTGCATTTCGATCTCGCTCCACCCGCCGACGGTGATCAGCAAGCGGAAATCGACCGGCTCGTCTCGCTCGGCGCGACTCGCATCGACATCGGCCAGGGCGACGTCAGCTGGGTGGTCATGGCGGATCCCGATGGCCACGAGTTCTGCGTCCTACCCCCGCAATAGCGCGACCCGTCGGAGCATCACCGGGTGCATTCTGTTGCCTAGCTTCACTTGGTCAATACGCAACTGCGGCGCTGTCCGTGCGTCGCAGCGCCGAAGGGGGAAGCTGACGCCTAGCGACGGGGCCGGCGCGCGTGTCGGCGCATGGCATCGACCTTGGCTGCAAATGTCCGAGGCTCGATGATTGGCGTCCCACGCCATGGCGACATCGAGAGCAGATCAGTGTCGTTGGAGACAACGATCAGCGCCCCCACCTCGGCTGCGAGGTCGAGTATCAGGTTGCCCTCATGATCCGGGCAGTCGTGCACTGTCCTTGGAATGTCGGTCACGATGCGGCCGCCACTGTGCTCGGCCGCTGACAGCAACGCCCCGAGATAGGCATCCGCCTCGGTCCGTTCCCACTTGAGTAGGTCGGTGAGAACTCTGTCGATATTGATCATGATGTGGGGTGACAGCCACAGCGAGAACTCGGCGGCGTCCACGATGATGCCCACGCAGTCGGCTGAGGGGTTGCCTGAAACAGGCAGCGGTGACGGCCAGGACCTGAACGGACTGTTGCCGCCGGCCAAAGCCGTGACCAGCACGTTGACGTCGTAGACCACGGCAGCCGGGACCGCTGCGAGGTGGTTCACTCGCGGCCCTTAGCTGACCCCTTCAGGAATTCCTGGACACGCGCGGGGACGTCGGCGGGCTCGATGCCCAGCTCGGCGATTCGCTGCTGACCGTAGGCTTGCGACTCGCGAAGCTGGTCCGCAATCATGATCGACTTCATGATCTTCAGGGTCGCCCGGAGATAGGCGGACCTGTTGCCGGCGCCAAAGTACTCCACGAGCTCGTCCAGCGCGGGCCGATCCTCGGGCTGGACAGCGAAGCCCAGCGTCTGAGCTGTCATGCGTGCCATTGTAGTCAGGCTGCAGTCTCTCTGCAAGATATTGCAGTTCAGTGCTTCAGCTGTGACCTGGCAGTTCTCGTGGCGCCTGGCGGACTCGACCCGCGGCTGGTTGCTGAGAAGATCGTCGGTTGCCTCGCGGCGAGTTCGGCGACGGTTGTGGCGCCGGCAGGTGCCTGCTTTCCGGCGTTGCGTGAGGCTTGCGCCGGCAGTCAGGCCCCAACAGCCGCACTGCTTACTAGCTCCCGCTCTTCTGGCCCGAAGAGATGGTTGGTCAGGACGAGTCAGGTGGCTCCGTGAGTGATCGTGTGTCGCCGCCGTGCACTGTCTCCTCGAGCACGGAACGAGCACGCGCCCCAAGGATGCTGCCGGTTCCAGCGCGCTGACGATGACGCGACACAATGCGAGCATGGCGCTAGTGCCCGTTCTCGACATCCTGGAGACCGATCGCCTTATCCTTCGGCATCGCCGAGTGGACGAGGCCGCCATCTTTCGCCGGTTGTGGGCTGAGCGGGATCCCCGGGTGCCGCCGCATCGGCGGATAAGTCCCGACGGCCGACCGACCGTGGAGGACATCGCCGCGCAGATACGCGCAGAGCGTAAGGAGTCGGGGCCAGGGATTCTCGCGGTGGAGCGGAAGGGCACGGCCGACGTCATCGGGTATTGCGGGCTCACCATTCATGGGAACGGCTCGCCCGACGAGCCCGAGTTGGCCTACGAGTTGCTGCGTGCGGTTCACGGCTGCGGTTACGCAACTGAGGCAGGTCGGGCCGTGGTCACATGGGCGAGCGAGGCGGGCTACCGGCAGTTGTGGGCAGGGGTCTGGGACTGGAATGTCGCGTCGCGACGGGTCCTGGACAAGCTCGGGTTCCGCGAAACGGGCCGGGTGGAGCCCGACTCTGTCTACGGCCACAGCCTGCTAACCGTACGAGAGTTCTGACCGGTGGCCGGGCGGCGGATTTCTACAACCTCCGCCACATGGGGGAACAGGCTGGCGCCTACCGTGGCGCGGCAAGCGCACGCTGATGGACTGCCCATGCCACGACGGCCGGCGCGCGTCACCCGGCCCTTGCCGATCTTGAAAGACCACGTTGTGGCTGGCGCGCCTGGCAGGACTCGAACCTGCGACCGGCTGCTTAGAAGGCAGCTGCTCTATCCGGCTGAGCTACAGGCGCCTTAGCGCACATTGTGCCCGACCCACGTCGCGAACCGGGACACGCCGCGTCCAACGGGCCACCGCGACCTGGCCAGACTGCTCGTCGCGGTACTAGGCCGCGGACTCCTGCGGCTCCGTGGCGGCAGGCTCGCTGGCCGAGCCGGCGAGCTTGGCATGCCGCAGGGCCGGGATCGCGGCGCCGAGTACGAGAGCGCCGGCGACGCAGGCAAGGCCGCCGCTGACCACCGAGAACGCGGGCGAGATAAGCCGGGCGACCGCGCCCGCCTCGACATTGCCGAGAGCCGGGGCGCCGGTCACCTGAGCCAGGTACAGGCTGGAGACGCGGCCCCGCAGCTCATCCGGCGTGTAGCGCTGCAGGAGCGCGTTGCGCAGTACCTCCGAGATGAGGTCACCCATGCCGGCCAGCGCGAGAAAGAACAGCGCGAGCGGCAGGCTGCTCACCACACCGAACAAGGCGATGGCCCCGCCCCAGATAATTCCGGCTCCGATGACCACGACGCCAGGGCGCCGGACCCGTCCGGTCCAGCCGCTGCTGGCGGCGCCGATCATCGCGCCCAGGCCAGGTGCCGCCGTCAGCAAGCCGAACGTGGCGGAGCCGCCGTGGAAGTGCGTACTGGCCAGCGCCGGGAACAGCGATTGCGGCATGCCGAAGAGCATGGCGTTGGTGTCGACGAGCAGCATGCCGCCGACGACCCCGCTGTGCCGGACGTACCGGAAGCCCTCGGCCAGCGAACGCAGCCCAGGCCGCTGGGCCCTGGTGATCGGCGGCAGCGGGCGCAGCCCGATCATCGCCAGCCCGAAGACGGCGAAGCAGACAGCGTCGATCGCATAGCAACTGGCGACGCCCGGTCCGGCGATGAGCACCCCGGCGATCGCCGGCCCGCCCAGCTGGCCGAGCTGGCTGGCGGTGGCGTTGAGTGCTGCTGCGGCTGGCAGCTTGGCCTCGCCCACCAGCGCTGGGGTTGCCGCCGTCGACGCCGGGGAGCTGAGCCCGGAGCACAGGCCGATGCAGAACGTGACCACGTACAGCGGCCACAGCGCCGGATGACTGCGCAGGCTGTTGACCACCAGCAGTGCCGCGAGCACGGCCTGCGGCAACTGGACCAGCATCAGCAGGATGCGCCGGTCGTGCCGGTCGGCGAGCATCCCGCCGGCCAGCAGCCCGGCGAACATGCCTGCCCCCGCGGCGAGCGTGAGCAGGCCCACGGCGAGCGAGCTGTGTGTCAGTCCGTAGACCTGCCAGTTGCCGGCCGTGGTCGCGACCGCGCTGCCCGCCATGGACACGAAGCGACCAGCGAAGAGTCGGCGGTAGTCACGGTTCGCGCGCAACGGGGCCAGATCGATGGCAATCTGCCCGATGCGCACGCAAGCTCCGAGACCTCTGGGGTCGCCGGGCGGGTTCGCCCGGCGGAGCCGCCTGGCGAGTTCGCCGGCGGCCGGCGGTCGTGTGACCGCCTACGAAGGTTACTTGCTGGCCAGCAAGCGTCGGGCCGCTACGCGGCAGGCCGGAGCGCGCCGATCAGGTCTCGACGAGCTCAGCCTTGTCGTATTCCCAGAAGGCGCGCAGTGCAGCGATCTGGCCAGCTCCGTTGCTGCGATAGGTATAGACACCGGGCACGATGGCGGCGTGCCGGCCGCCCGGCAGTACGGTCCGGATCACCCCGACGTCGGCGACCTCGTTCCCGCATAGGTATGAGCGCTCGATCTCGAAGGTGATCTCCTCGTTTGGTGCGATAACCGTGTCGTAGAAGGCCGCGATAGCGGCCGCGCCATGATGGCCGGCGCCGGTTGCATCGAAGGGCGACGGGCCGATCGGATCCTGCACCACCGCGTCAGCCGCGAACAGGCTGAGCCACGTCGCCCGGTCCTTCGCTTTGACAGCCGCCTGCGATCGGCGCGCCAGGTCTCGTGCGGTGCCTTCCTGCCCTGCCATGACCTGCTCCCTCCGCCTGACGCCTGACCGCCGAGGCCCTTCTCGCCCGGCCAGAAGTAGAGCAGGTCCCACCGCCGCCAGCAAGGCAGCGCAGGTACTACATACGGATAAGTCCGCACACGGCAGCGCGGACTGCTGCCGCAACCCCGGTATCCCCGGCATAACCCGCGCTGACCTGGGAAGATGCCATCTGAGCTGCGACACGACCGCTGCTACCGCGACTGGCGCAGGGTATGTGGGACAGTTGATCCACTCGACCGAAGGAGTGACATGGCTCTGCCAACACTTACCCCGGAGCAGCGCGCTGAGGCGCTGGCGAAGGCGCAGGCCGCTCGTAAGAAGCGCAGCGAACTGCTGGCGTCGGTGAAGTCCGGGAAGCTCAGCATGGCGCAGGTGCTCGCCAAGCACGACGATGTCACCAAGAAGACCAAGGTTTCCCAGGTCATCAGGGCCATGCCCGGATACGGACCGGCGAAGGCCGCCGCGGTGATGGAGGAGGCTGGCATCGACGACAGCCGGCGCGTAGGAGGTCTGGGCGACCAGCAGCGCAAGAAGCTCCTGGACGCCGTCGCAGGCTGAGGGATCGCATTTCGCGCTGGTGCCGCGCCGACCGCCTCGTTAGCCTGTGCGCGTGGCAGGCGAACCGTGCACAGAGCCAGACGAGGCGGCTGCCACGAATCAGGCGCCGCACCCGGGCGCTCTAGCCCCGGCGACCAGCGAGCTGACGACGGCCGAGTGGGCCTGCCTGGAACTTGCCTGGCAGGCCCTGCTCGCAGGCACCACGCCGGTTGGCGCTGTGGTCACCGACTCGGCCGGCGCGATTGTCAGCACCGGCCGCAACGCGGTGTATGGCACGGCCAGTCCGCCGCTCGTTTCGGGCAGCCTGCTTGCACACGCGGAAGTCAATGCGCTGATCTGGCTTCGGCTCGGACGTCGCCATGCTGACCTTCGATTGGTGACCTCCCTTGAGCCATGCCCCCTGTGCGCCGGTGCGCTCCGGATGGCCGAGCTCGGCGCGCTCACGTTCCTCGGCGCTGATCCTTTCAACGGGGCGACCTGGCTGCTGACCTCAGAGCAGTACGTGGGCCGGCGGCCGGTCGCGATCAGCGGCCCGCGCACCGACCGCGCAGGGCGACTTGCAGCCGGCCTCGTCGTGGCATTTCAGCTGCGGCGCCGACCCGACGGACCGTTCATCGGTACCTACCGTGAGCTGCGCCCTGACCTCCTGGCCGCGGGCGAGTCGCTGGTCGATGCCGGGCTCTTCGACCGCGCGGCCCGCCAGCTACCCTGGGCGCAGGTCGCTGACTCGCTGCTGGCAGCGGTGTAGCCGCAGCGGCCCGCACCGCGGGGGCAGCCGACCGGTGAGATCCGGCATCGCTAAGGCTTCTCGGGTCGGCGACCGCCTGACTTAAGGAGCGTGCCATGCATCAGCCGCCCATTCCGCACGTCGCCGGTACCGATCCCGAGATCGCCGGCCTCATCCAGGCTGAGGCGCGACGGCAGCGCGACAAGATCAGGCTGATCCCCTCGGAGAACTACGTATCAGTTGCCGTGCTCGAGGCCACCGGCAGCGTGCTGACCAATAAGTACTCCGAGGGCTACCCAGGCCGCCGGTATTACGAGGGACAGCAGTTCATCGATCCCATCGAGCGCCTCGCCAGCGAGCGCGCCCAGGCGCTGTTCGGTGTCGACCACGCCAACGTGCAGCCTTACTCTGGCTCGCCGGCCAATCTCGCGGTGTACCTCACGTTCGCCGCGCCGGGCGAGACCATCATGGGCATGGCGCTGCCGATGGGCGGCCATCTCACCCACGGCTGGGGCGTGTCGGTCACCGGCAAGTGGTTCCGGTCAGTGCAGTACGGCGTCCGGGCGGACACCGGCCGCGTCGATCTGGACCAGGTGCGCGACCTGGCGGTCCGGGAACGGCCGAAGCTGATCTTCTGCGGCGGGACGGCCATTCCGCGAACAATCGAGTTCCCGGCGTTCGCCGAGGTCGCGACCGAGGTAGGCGCGATCCTCGTCGCCGACATCGCGCACATCGCCGGCCTCATCGCCGGCGGCGCGCACCCCTCCCCGGTCGGGTACGCCGACGTGATCACGACAACCACGCACAAGACCCTGCGCGGCCCGCGCGGCGCGATGATCATGTCGACCGCCGAGCACGCTGCCGGGGTCGACAAGGCCGTCTTCCCTGGGCTGCAGGGCGGGCCGCACAATCACACCACCGCGGGGATCGCCGTCGCGCTGCACGAGGCAGCCCAGCCGTCGTTCCGTAGCTACGCGCACCAGGTGGTCGCGAACGCCAGGGCACTCGCCGACGCGTTGCTCGCGCGGGGCTACACGCTGGTGTCCGGTGGCACCGACAACCACCTGATCCTGCTGGACCTGACGGCGCAGGGCATCGGCGGCAAGCCGGCAGCGCGGGCGCTGGACCGGGCTGGGCTCGAGACGAACTACAACACCGTGCCGTTCGACACGCGCAAGCCGTTTGACCCGTCTGGCTTGCGGATCGGTACGCCGGCGATCACGACCCGCGGCCTGACCGAGCCGCACATGAGCCAGATCGCCACCTGGATGGACAGCGCGATCGTCGCGGCCGCCAAGGACGACGAGGAAACGATCGAGCGCATCGCGGGCGAGGTGGCGGAACTGCTGGCCGGCTTCCCGATGCCGGGCTGGTCGGCCGGCGGCTGACCAGCCCGCCGCCGCTGGGAGCCCTTGCGTCAGCCAGCTAGCGAATGTATGTTCGAAAGCAGTAATTCTGCCTGTCTTCCCCTGGGCGGTGAGCGCGGCACCTGGCCGGTGCCTGTCCCAGCGGAGCGGCACGATGAGCGGCATCGACAGCGAGCCGGCCGAAGTCTGGGAACGTGACGGCAGGCCCGTCAGGTTCGTCTGGCGCGGCCGCATCTACACCGTGATATTTGTCCGCGACCGGTGGCCGGTGCCGGCTGAGCCAGCCGCCGGAGCCATAGCCGCCCGCGAGTGCTGGCGCGTGGAGGCCACGCCCGTGCGGGGGGTGCCGCCGACGGTATACGAACTCTGCCACGATCTGGCGGCAGACCGCTGGTCGCTAACCGCGGGTTTATGACTGTTCACGGCTATCGGCGCGTCGCGCGTCCCGTACCGGTGCGCGCGGCTAACGTGATCTTCCTAAGCGCCGGTCGGTGGTCGGAACTGGGTTGGGGGCTGGGTGGGTCAGCCGGTCATAGCCCTCAGGTGCGCGCGACGATCAGCTGTGCTGGCTGTCTGCTCAGCGCTAGCGCTGTGCGGCTGGACGGCCAGCGCGGCGGCCGCCCCTGTGGCGGCCCTGCAGGTCGTCTCCTACGCGGGCTATCGCTTTGAGGTGCCTGCTTCCTGGCCCGTGATCGACCTCTCCCAGCAGCCTCAGACCTGTGTCCGCTTCGATCTGCACGCTATTTATCTGGGAACGCCAGCCGCCAACGAGAACTGTCCTGCCTGGCTGCTCGGCACCACCGAGGCAGTCCTGATCCAGCCGGCGGCGAGCGGCACCGAGCGGCAGACTGCCGAGAACGCCATTTCTCACCGGATCACCGCCACCGCGCCAGGAATCTCGGTCACCGCGACCTTCGACAGCGACCCGGCCGAGATAACGACCATCCTGGCCAGCGCGGGTCTGTCAGCCCCGAAACTCGCATCCACGGGGCCGGCCGAACACACCGGGTCTGCACATGAGCTCACCGTCCAGGCCGCGCGAATCACGAACACGGCGCCGGCGGCGGTGCTGTCGCAGGACCTCTCGCCCACCGTCGGCAACTACGTAGGACTCGGCTTCGACACGTGTACCGCGCCGAGCAGCGGTGCGATGCAGGCGTGGCTGAGTTCCTCGCCCTACCGTGCCATCGGCATCTATGTCGGTGGCGCGGACCGTGCCTGCGATCAGCCGAATCTGACGGCCGGGTGGGTACAGCAGCAGGCCGCTGCGGGCTGGCGGTTCATCCCGATGTATGCGGGCCCGCAGGCCGCCCTTGGCCAGCTCAGCGCGCCGGCGCAGCAGGGTGTCGCGGACGCGGACGACGCCGTGTCGCAGGCTCAGGGCCTGGGATTCGGGCCCGGCACCCCGCTCTACTACGACATGGAGGCCTACCTGCCGTCCCAGTCCGCGGCGGCGCTGCAGTTCCTGGCCGCCTGGACGAGCCAGCTGCACAAGCTGGGTTACGCCGCGGGCGTCTACTCGGCCTCGGACTCGGGAGTCGCGGATCTCGCGCAGCATTACCAGAGCGGCGCTGCCACGACTCCGGATGTGATTTTCGACGCGCTGTGGAATGGCGAGGCGAACACGAACGACAGTCACTACCTGGCGGGGGAGTGGACGGGCGGCCAGCGGATCCATCAGTTCAGCGGGAACGCCTCGCAGTCGTTCGGCGGCGTCAGTATGGTCATCGACCAGGACTATCTCGACGTCGGCCTGGCCAGCGCAGCCGCCCCCGAGCCCTCAGCGACGCCTACGCCGTCAGCAACGCCGACGCCATCGGTCACTCCCATGCCGTCGGCCACGCCAGTGTCATCGACGTCACCGCTGCCGACGACTACGCCTGCCCCCACTCCGACGTCGCCCGACTCCACTCCCACGTCGCCCGCCCCCACTACCCCCGTGTCGCCCGGCCCGACCCCCACGTCACCCGCGCCGACCCCGCCATCCCCCGCGTCCACTGCGGTCGGAACCAGTGAGGCATCTCCCGCGGTGGTGACGCCGAGTGGCACGACCGACGTGTTCTACACGGACTCCCAGCACCTCATCGAGCAGTCGGCGAGCACCGACGGTCACTGGGCGCGAACCGACCTCGGCGGCGGTGCGAGCGGCGTGCCGAGCGTCGTCGAGGTCGGCTCGGGCACTATCGATGTCTTCTATCGCGGCGCCGATGGTTTCCTCTGGGAGCTCACGAGCAGCGGTGCGGGCTGGCTCCCCGCGCAGCGGCTCACCCAGCTCGGTCAGGTCGGTACGCCCGAGGCGGTCTCGCAACCGGACGGCGTTATCGACGTGTTCTGGCGAGGCATCTCCGGCCTCCACCTGTGGCATGCGCGGTACAGCCCCGCGTCCGGCTGGGCAAGCCCGCAGTACCTCGGCGGTTTTCTCGCCGACGCGCCGGACCCGGTCGAGCAACCGTCCGGTCAGATTCAGGTGTTCTGGCGTGGCCTGGTATACGGGAATCTGTGGCGCGTCGTCGACGGGACGAGCGGGGCCTGGAGCAGTCCGCAGAATCTCGGGATGGGACGACTAGGCGCCGCGCCGCAGGCGGTCGCGCTGCCTAGCGGCGAAGTCGACGTGTTCTGGCGCGGCTCGGGCCAGCGGCACATCTGGTGGACCGCGCTCCAGTCCGGTGCCGGCCCGACTCCGCCGAGCATTCCCGGCGCCAGGACCGGCGTAGGACAGCCCTGGCCCGTGCTCGCGGCTGGCAGCGAGTGGCTGCTGTTCCAGGGCCCTAACTATGGATTGCGGACGCTGACCAGGGCACCCGACGGTCAGTGGCCAGGCGCGCTCTGGGCCGGGATAAGCGGGCTGGCGACAACCCCGTTCGCTGCGGTCGGTTCTGAGTCCGGTCCGCTGGGGGTGTTCTGGCTGAGCAGGACTAGCCAGCTCTGGACCGCGACTTTCACTCAGACCGCAGGGTGGAGCAAGCCCGTCGAGCTCGGTCAGTGACCCGGAGCCAGCCGGGCGGGCCAGCCCGGCGGCCGCTCAGTTGCTGATCACGCTCGACGTGCTACGCCACTGGATCGTTGGCAGCATCGCCTCCGGCCGCGCCCGGTGTGCGTATCTCTTGGTGATCGACAGCAGCGACTCGAGCAGTGTGTCCGACAGCAGATGCGCCTCTAGGCCAAGCTCGGCGAGGCCCGAGTACACCACGTTGTAATAGTGCTCCTCGAGTTCGACGCGCGGGTTGGCCAGCTGCTCGATCGTCACCGCCTCGGGGCTAGCTGCGGCGACGGTCTCGGCGATCTCCAGCACCGACATGGTCTGGGTTAGCTGGTTGAATACCCGGAACTCGCCGCGCTCGGCCGGGCTCTCGCAGGCGAGCTGGATGCACCGCACCGTGTCGCGGATGTCGATCAGGCCGCGCGTCTGGCCGCCGTTGCCGTACACCGTGAGCGGCACGCCGAGGACAGCCTGCACAACGAACCGGTTGAGCACGGTGCCGAACACCGCGTCGTAGTCGTACCGGGTGGCCAGGCGGTCGTCGAGGGCGGTCTCGTCGGTCTGCTGGCCGTAGACGACGCCCTGGTTAAGGTCCGTAGCCCGGATGCCCCAGATCCGGCAGGCGAACTCGATGTTGTGACTGTCGTGCACCTTGGACAGGTGATAGAAGGAGCCAGGCCGCTTCGGATACAGCACCCGATCGGTGCGGCCGTTGTGCTCGACTTCCAGCCAGCCTTCCTCGATGTCGATGTTCGGCGTGCCGTACTCACCCATGGTGCCGAGCTTGACCAGGTGGATGTCCGGGTTGAGCTCCGCGATTGCGTACAGCAGGTTCAGGGTGCCCACGACGTTGTTGGTCTGCGTGTAGACGGCGTGCTTACGGTCCACCATCGAGTACGGGGCCGCGCGCTGCTCCGCGTAGTGCACGATCGCCTCCGGCGCGAAGTCGGCCACCGTGCGGGCAGTGAAGTCGGCGTCGCAGAGGTCGCCGATGTAGGTGCCGATCGGCCTGCCGCTGAGTTCACCCCACACCGCCACCCTGGCCTGCAGCGTCTCGATGGGGACCAGGCTGTCGACGCCCATTTCGTAGTCGTAGCCGCGGCGAGCGAAGTTGTCGGCCACGGCGACGTCATGGCCCACCGCGGAGAGGTGCAGTGCCGTCGGCCAGCCCAGGTAACCGTCGCCGCCGAGTATCAGGATTTTCATGCCAGCTCCGCCTTTGGTGCGCTGTCGTTACAGGCCGGTGACCTATGCTGGCAGGCTGTCGGCTCGCCTCGCGGGTCGGCACTTGGAGATCCTGCCGCCGGTCTGTTACCGAGAAAGCCAGGTGATCGACACGTTCGCGCCGCCCTGCGGCCCGAATCGGAGCCCGAGGGTTTCGCCAGAAGCCCTCCAGAGACTCCCGTACTGTATACCTGTCTGTCTCAGTAGTACCTGTGTGACGCAATCCGCAGCGCCAGTCAAGCGAGGAGTCGGATGACTTCCCTTCCGGGCAAGATCGCCAGGGTTAGTCAGCGCTTCCTCCCGGCGCCTATCGCGCGACGGCTGGAGACCGAGGCCGGCAGGCGGTTCGCCCGGTTCATTCCGGTGGCTCTGGCCGCCGTCATCACGAGTCAGATCGTTCTCGGTCTGCTAACGGGCCCGGTCAACCTCGACGCCGGATGGTCCGCCGTCATCGCTTCGATGGCGGCGGCGCTGGTGAGCTACCTGCTCAGCCGCTGGGCCTGGGAGCGCAAGGGCAGGCCTGACCTGCTCAGGGAGACGCTGCCGTTCTGGGCCGTCTCGCTGGCGGTGTGGGGAATCCTGGGCCTGACCTCGCACTACGCCAGCGTGTGGGCGCACTCGATGGGCTACACGCACTTCATGAAGCACCTGGTGGTGCAGGGTGCGTACTTCCTGATGAACTGCATCACGTTCGTCGCGCGGTTCCTGATCTTCCACTACGTGCTGTTCGCTGGCCGGGATGAGAGCACGCCCGGGCCGGTACCTGAGGAGCTGGCGACCGCAGACGTCATGCCGGCAGGCAGCGACACCGGGCCGATGCCTGCGCTCAGTGGGGACCGCGGGCCGAACGGCCCGCGCAGATGAGGGCCGCGATGGGAGCCGTGCTGCCGGTCTAGGATCAGCACGCTGTGCGGTCGGCCCGCGGCGTGCGGCTGGGCGTGGGAGGTGGGGC
Organism: Streptosporangiaceae bacterium; assembly: GCA_049675875.1. GTDB lineage: Bacteria > Actinomycetota > Actinomycetes > Streptosporangiales > Streptosporangiaceae > JAJYUU01. Next base: position 14,895 of record JBAUAR010000013.1, on the reverse strand, counting down.
GCGTGACCTGGCCCGGCGGTGAGCCAGCGGTCATAAGTCCGGCAACCGCGGAGTCCTATCGGATCCTCCGGTCTCGCATCGACCTGTCCCGGCTGCCGAAGTTCAGCCGCGACGTCATGGAGCGGGTCATCCATGTGACGGCGGACTTCGATTACTTCACCGACCTTGCGTGCGAGGAGGAGTGGCTCGCCGAGGGCGTAGCCGCGCTCGCGGCTGGGGCGCCGGTGGTAGCCGACTCGGCCATGGTCGCGGCCGGGATCACCAGCAGCCCTGTGGTGTGCAAGATCAACGAGCAGCTAACCCAGCGACTGGCCAGAACCGCGGCGATCACCAGGCCCGCGGCCGCTGTTCGCCTCGCGTTCGGCGAGGTTGGCCCTGGCGCGGTGTGGGTCGTCGGCGGCAACCCGGCCGCGCTGTCCGAGATCCTCAGCCGCCAGGTCGAGCCCGGCTTCGTGGTCGGATTCCCGGTAGGCTTCGTCGGCGCCGCCGAGGCCAAGGACGCGCTGCGGGCTAGTCGGATGCCGTCGGTGAGTAACGTGTCCGAGAAGGGTGGTCCGGTCGTGGCGGTCGCGGCATTCGGTGCGCTGCTGCGGCACGCGCTGGCGGCGACCGGGTCGCAGGCCGGCTGGGCCGGTGCGGCGCCATCCGCCGACCTTGCGGACGATGCCGGCGCGGACCCCTAGCCAGCGCGGATCCCTAGCCAGGACGGACCCCAAGGCAGCGCGGATCCCTAGCCAGCGCGGACCCTAGCCAGGACGGAGGCCGGATTGACGCCCGACGATGCCGATCCGCAGAACGCGGCGGATGCCAGACCGGCCGCGGCGTACCCGGCGTCATCATCGCCGGCGGCCGGCCCGCCGGGCGACGACCTAGGCCTGGCGCCGGACGGGCATGCCTTCCCGCTGGATCAGCGTGATGCCGTCTACCGGGTCCTTCGCGAGCGCCGGGACGTGCGCCGGAACTTCCGGCCCGACCCGGTCCCGCCGCAGGTGCTGGAGCGAGTACTGGCAGCCGCGCACCTCGCTCCGTCGGTGGGCTTCTCTCAGCCATGGGACTTCATCGTCATCACCGACCGCGACCGCCGGGCCGGTATTCGTGCTCTGGCCGAGCGCTCCCGGCGTGACTTCGCCGCATCGCTTCCCGCTGCCAGGGCGCACGCGTTCGACCGGCTGAAGACCGAGGCAATCCTCCAGGCGCCGGTGAACATCGTGGTCACCTGCGACCCGACCAGGGGCGGACGGCACACGCTCGGCCGGCACTCCCAGCCGCAGACGGCCGCGTACTCCAGCGTCCTCGCTGTCGCCAATCTCTGGCTGGCCGCTCGGGCCGAGGGCCTGGGGGTCGGCTGGGTGAGCTTCTTTGATGAGCGCGAGCTAGCTGCCGAGCTCAATCTCCCCTCGCACTTGCAGGTCTCGGCCTACCTGTGCGTGGGCTACGTGGCCAGTTTCACGCCGGAGCCAGAACTGGCGCTGACGGGCTGGGCCAGCCGCCGGCCCCTCAGCTGGGCCGTGCACGCCGAAGAGTACGGTCGGCGCGGACTGCCCGGTCAGCAGTCCGTGAGCGTGCTCGACGAAGTGCTCGGGGCGATCCGGCCACTCGACACCGCGGCGGTGGCGGCCGCCCGGCAACGGCAGGCGCGGCTGACCAAGCCTGCGGGTTCGCTCGGCGTGCTGGAGGACGTGTCCGGGCAGTTGTGCGGGCTAGCCGGCACGTGCCCGCCACCCATGCCAGAGCCAGCAGCCGTGGCGATCTTCGCGGCGGACCACGGCGTGCACGCGCAAGGAGTAACCCCCTGGCCACAAGAGGTCACCGGTCAGATGGTCGCCAACTTCCTGGCGGGCGGTGCCGTCGTGAACGCTTTCGCCGCACAGGCGGGCGCCGAGGTGGTGGTCGTCGACGTCGGGGTTGCCTCGGACCTGGATCAGGTGCCTGGGCTACTGCCACGCAAGATCGCTAAGGGAACGGGCGATCTCACGGTCGGCCCCGCCATGACGCGTGATCAGGCGGTGGCGGCAATCGAGGCGGGCATCGAGATCGCTCGCGATCTCGTGGCGGCCGGGAACAGGTGCCTGCTGACCGGCGACATGGGCATTGCCAACACGACCGCGTCGGCCGCGCTGATCTGTGCGTTCACCGGCGCGGATGCCGCGGCGGCAACTGGCCGGGGGACCGGAGTGGACGACGAGACCCTTGCCAGGAAGGTGGCTGTCGTCACCCGAGCGCTCGCGCTGCACCGGCCCGACCCGGCAGACCCACTAGGCACGCTGGCCACGCTCGGAGGCTTCGAGCACGCTGCGCTGGCTGGCTTCATCCTCGCGGCGGCGGCGCTCCGAACCCCGGTCGTGCTCGACGGCGTCATCGCGGGCAGCGCCGCGCTCGTGGCGTGCGCGCTGGCTCCGGACGCGCTCGGCTGTCTCATCGCCGGGCATCGGTCAGCCGAGCCCGGCCACACCATCAGCCTTGCGCACCTGGGCCTGCGACCTCTGGTTGATCTTGATCTGCGGCTCGGCGAAGGAACCGGAGCGCTGCTGGCGCTGCCCATCGTCCAGAGTGCGGCCAGGGTCATCAGGGATGTGGCCACCTTCGATTCGGCAGGTGTCACGGAGAAGTAGCCCGGCCGCCACCTGCCGGGCGGCCCGCGGGGCCGGGGCTCGGTCTTTGTTAGCGCATTGCTGCCAGTAACCTGCGCTAGCGGCGCACAATTACCTCAAGGCTGGATACCGTCGCCCGAAGATTGACAAGGCGGCCCATGGGTCTGAAAGTCGTGGTGTTGTGGAGTAACCGGCGCGGGGGCCGCCGGGGCCAGGGCGTGACGCGGCGCGACCATGCCGCATCGTCAGGTAATGAATGAATACGCACGATTGCAGGACTGATCGGCGATGTGGGATTCGGCTCGGGCAGGAGACCCGGAAGCATGACCGAGGGACAGGATGCGGCCACGGGACCGCTGCCGTGGATCGGCGGCGTTCCGGCAGCCCCTGATCGCGGTTATGCCGGCTCCGCTCGCGGCAGGCCCGCTGGCGTGGCAGCCAGGTCGCCCGGCGCCGGTACGCCGGCGTCCCTGGGGAGCGCCGGGCTGGATAACCGGGGGACCGGCTGGCCCGCAGCCAACCCTGATCGGCCTGCCGGAGCTGATCGCAGTTCGCCTGGGTGGCCGGAGGCCGGGCCGAACAGCGGGCCCGGTGCCGCGAGCCCGTCGGCTCGCTCCTGGTCGGCGGCAGCAACCGCAGCACCGGTCGGTTCTGCGGCCGGCGTTCCGCATAGAGATGCCGACGAGGACGAGCCGTTCGCCAGGGTGGACGCCCGGCGGCTGGAGGCTGCCCTGCTTGAGCTGCGGCACCCGATCGTCACCGTGCCACTCGAGTTGGAGGCACCGGGCGTCGCCGAAGCGCGGGCCGAGCGGGTAAAGCTGCTCAGCCAGATCGACGATTACCTGTTGCCTCGGCTGCGCCAGTCGGGTGCCCCGATCCTGGTCGCGCTCGTCGGTTCGACCGGAGCCGGCAAGTCCACCCTGATGAATACGGTGGTCGGCAAGCAGGTCAGTGCCACCGGAATCCGGCGGCCGACGACGAACAGTCCGGTCCTTGCGTGCCACCCCGACGACATGCGCTGGTTTGCGGAGAACGTGTTCCTGCCAACGCTGCCGCGGGTGCGCCAGCAGGGGCTGGCCATGCCCGGCCGGGACGGCTTGCTGGTGCTCGCGGCCAGCGAGGGCATGCCGCAGGGGGTGGCCATCCTCGACACGCCCGACATCGACTCGGTTGTCCAGGCGCACCACGACTTCGCTCACCAGTTCCTCGACGCCTCCGACCTGTGGCTGTTCGTCACGACGGCGCGCCGGTATGCCGACGCCGCGGTCTGGGAGATGCTGAAAGACGCACGTGACCGAGGTGCCGCGCTGGCGGTAGCTCTGTCCAGGGTGCCGGCCCCGGCAGCCACGGAGCTGTCGGCTCATTTCGACGCCATGCTCGACGCCAATGGTCTCGGCGACGTTCACCGGTTCATCATTCCCGAGACGACGGTTAAAGACGCGATGCTGCCTGCGGGCGTTGCCGCCCCGGTCAAGGTCTGGCTTGCCGACACGGCCAGGCGCGAGGACAGGCGGGTCGCGGTGCTGACCCAGACAATGTCCGGCGTGCTGGATACCTTCCGCAGCCGGGTGCCCGCGCTCGCCGACCAGGTGACCGAGCAGCTCGTGCTGCGCCGCGCGCTGGGTGCGGCGGTTGATGCTGCCTACACCGCTGGCCTGACGGAGATCGAGCAGGCCTCCCGGAGCGGCTCCCTGCTGCAGGGCGAGGTGCTCGCCCGCTGGCAGGACTTCGCCGGAACGGGCGACTTGCTCAGAACCCTGCAGGTCCGCCGGGGCCGAGGCGGCAAGCAAAAGAGGCTGCAGATGCCCGCCAGGGGGAGCGCGCTCAAGGACGCGTTGCTGGCCAGCATGGAATCTATGGTCACTGCCGCGGCGGGGCGCGCCGCCGAATCGGTGGTAGCGAGCTGGCAGCGCCAGCCGGCCGGGGCGAGACTACTGGGCGAGCTCGACGCGGCGGGGAGCCGGGCGGTCGGTGGCGCAGGACGCGAGGAGGACTTCGTCGCCTCCGCGCTCGCGGACCTCGGACTCGCTGGCACAGGCGCGGGTATCGACCGCCGGGACTCGGCAACACTGTCGCGGCCTACCGCCGCCCTGGCGGCGGATGCGGCGACCACAATCAGCAACTGGCAGGCCCAGGTGCTGGACCTGGTTCGAGCCGAGAATGTGACAAAGCGCTCGATCGCCAGGGTGGTGTCGTTCGACGACGAGTCACTCGCGCTCGTGCTGACGATCGGGGTGCTCGCGCCCGCGCCCGCCACCGGATCCACGGCTGTTAGCGCAGCAGCCGATGCTGGCACTGGCGCTGGCACTGGCACTGGCGCTGGCACTGGCGCTGGCGCGGGCGAGGACCCGAGCGCCGTGCCGCAGCGGCTGCTGACCTCGCTGTTTGGTGCTGGGCTGCTGCGGGACATGGGCACCCGAGTGCGCCAGGACTTGCAAGAGCGGGTCAGGGTGCTGTTCTTGGAGGAGGCGCGGCGGTTTTTCGAGGTCCTCGACTCTGCCGGAGTACCCGATGAGACCGCGGCCACAGAGCTGCTGCAGGCCGGCTATGCGCTTGAAGGAGCTCGATGAGCGCCAGGCTGATGCCGCTGGTCGCGGACGACGCGGACCGCGCTGGCCTGTCTGCTCGGCTGGCGGCACTCGACGAGATCACCAAGATCGGTGCCACCCGCACCGGGCCCGACGGATTCAGTGCGGACCTGCTGACGGCGGCCACGGACGTGCTCACCAGGGCGGGCCAGCGCCTGCGGCTGTCCTCGAGCCACACCGTGGTGTCGCTCGCTGGTGGAACGGGCAGCGGCAAGTCCTCGCTGTTCAACCAGCTCTCCGGAGCCGATTTCTCCACCGTGGGCGTGACCAGGCCGGTGACCAGGGACGCGCACGCCTGCGTATGGGGAGTCGCCGGGTCCGGCCCGCTGCTGGAGTGGCTGGCGGTCCCGCGCCGGTATCGCTATGCGCGGGCGAGCGCCCTCGGTAGCGGTGAGCAGTCCATGACCGGGCTGGTGCTGCTCGACCTGCCTGACCATGACTCCGTCCTGGGTCACGCCACTGATCTCGTGGACAAGCTGGTCGGACTGTCCGACCTGATCATCTGGGTGCTCGACCCCCAGAAGTACGCCGACGCTGCCGTCCACCGGCGCTTCCTGGTGCCGCTGGCCGGACACTCCGAGGTCGTCGCCGTCGTGCTCAACCAAAGCGACCTGCTGACGCCTGGGCAGATCGAGGACTGCGGCAACGACCTGCGCCGGCTGCTGGATGAAGAGGATCTCGAGGATGTGCCCATCCTGGTGACCTCCGCCAAGACCGGCGAAGGAATCGAGGAGCTGCGCAAGCTGCTGATCGAGGCGGTTTCAGCCCGCAGGGCGGCGTCGGCCCGTATCTCCGCCGATGTCGACAAGGTCGTCGCCCGGTTCGAGCCTTACGGAGCCAGTCACGCCGCCGGCCGGTCGGCCCGCTCGCTGGACGCGACGGGCGGCCGGTCCTACGACGTGCTGCCCAGTGACACGGAGCAAGAAGTCGGCACCGCGCTGGTCGAGGCGGCGGGCGCGCAGGCCATCGGCGAATCGCTGCGGACCGCTCAGGAACTGCGTGCTGCGGACTACGTCGGCTGGCCTGTCAGCTGGGTGCTGGCACGCCTCACCAGCCCCGATCCGGCCCGCAAGGTCAGGCTCGGCGCGCTATGGGACGAGCTGAGGGACGTAACGGCGGGACCGTCAGGTGCCCAGCAGGCCGAGATCGACAACACCCTGACCTGGGTAGCTGACAACCGGGTGCCCGCAGTGCCGAGGCCGTGGTCGCGCACGGTGCGGTCCGCGCTGCGATCCAGAGCCGAGGACATCCCGGACGCGATCGGGGCGGAGATCGGTGCGGCCCTGCCTGCCGAACCCGCCGTGGCGCCTTGGTGGCGGGTGATCGGCGTGCTGCAGGGACTGCTGCTCGGCTGCACGCTGGTGGGTTTCGGGTGGCTCGTCGCCCTCCTGGTACTCGGGGTCGGCGGGGTCGGCGGCGCCGGCTCGGGGACCCCGAGGCTGTTTACCGATGCCTGGCTGCTGCCGATAGCCGCCGCCATGATCGCGGTTGGCCTGGTAGGTGGCTGGCTGACGGCGCGGATTTGCACCAGGGCCGTTGCTGAGGCGGCCGAGCTCGAGACCGCCGATTTGCTCGATGACATTCGGCGGCGGCTCGCCGCAGTCGCGCGGGATCTCGTGGTGGCCCCGGCCGAGTTCGAACTTGCCGAGCTCGGCGTCTTCCGCACGCAACTGCGGATCGCTGCCGGCGGTCGGCCGCCAGCGTAACGGCCCGGCCGGTGCTGGAGGGCCGGCCAGCCGGTTCCCGGCTCCGCCCGCCCACCAGGCGCCCTGGGGTACTCCTTGTGCCAGCCTCATTGACGCCGGCCCATCCGGTGTCTCGGCCCACCCGCAGTGAGCAGCAGCGACTCCGCGCCGTGCATCTTCGCACAGCTACGGCTTGCCGCACCCTCGGCTGTCCACAAGCCCGAGCGGTTCGAGCCTCGCCGTGCACAGGCGCGGGCGTCGGTGCTGCGCACCGCCGGCCAGGAGCTGATCCTGAACCCGATGGCCGGCGGCGTCGGGCTCGCTGGCCGCGCGGCGAGGCTCCGAGTGGCTCGCCGCGACCGATCTGAGGGAGGCTCTGATGGCCAACGATGCTTATTTCGCCGTGTCCGGTTACGTCGCGACGCAGCCGAAGGTTGACCGGCTCGATGACGGTACCTGCGCCTTGTCCATGCGGTTAGCCTGGACGCCGCGCGTCATGAACCGGGCGACCGGTGAGTGGACCGACCGGCCGACGTCGTTCGTGAGTGTCACCTGCTACCGAAAGGTTGCCGAGAACGCATCGAGGTGCCTGCGCCGTGGCGACGCCATCATGCTCAGGGGCACTCTGCGGGTCCGCGAGTTCACTGATCAGGCGGGAGCGAAGCGGAACAGCGTCGACGTCGTGGCAGACAGCCTCGGCCATGACATGTCACGAGGCACATCCCACTACACCAAGGTGAACCAGCATGCGGAGCAGACAGCGGAGGAGTACGAGTCCTCAGTCACCGAGCTCAACCCGCTGCCAGGCGACGTGGCGGCGCGGGCGAGCGAGGAGCCGGCCGATCTGCCCCACTCAAGCCAGCAGGTGCAGCCCGCCGCTGATGATGACCCCGACGACGAGCTAGACCCGGCTGACCTGCCGGACCTTGAGACCGGGTCGGACGCCGAGCTCGCCGGTGCGCGTTCCTGACACCGCAGCCGGCCGGGGTGGCGGCACTCCTACCACCCGGCCGGCGCATCGGCAGCGCACGGCCATCCGGTGCAAAGCCCTGGCTGGTAGCCCCTACGCTGGAAGCCATGCCGGAGTTCATCTACCAGATGCGCCGTGTCCGCAAGGCGCACGGCGACAAGGTCATTCTCGACGAGGTCACACTCGCCTTCCTGCCGGGAGCCAAGATCGGCGTTGTTGGCCCCAACGGCACGGGCAAATCGACGTTGCTGCGGATGATGGCCGGTGTGGAGCACCCCTCGAACGGAGACGCCCGGCTCATGCCGGGATTCACCGTCGGAATCCTGGATCAAGAGCCTGCCCTGGACGACTCCAAGACGGTGCTCGGCAACGTGCAGGAAGGTGTTGCGGAGACCAGGGCGCTGCTGGACCGGTACAACCAGATCGCCGAGCAGATGGCGACCGATTACTCCGACGAGCTGCTGGCTGAGATGGGCACACTCCAGGAGCAGCTGGATCACACGAATGCCTGGGACCTCGACAGTCAGCTTGACCAGGCCATGGACGCGCTGCGCTGCCCGCCGCCGGACGCTGATGTCAGCGTGCTGTCTGGCGGTGAGCGCCGCCGGGTGGCGCTCTGCCGGCTGCTGCTGGCCCAGCCCGACCTGCTGCTCCTGGACGAGCCGACCAACCATCTGGACGCCGAGAGCGTCCAGTGGCTCGAGCAGCACCTCGAGAAGTACCCGGGCACCGTCGTAGCGGTCACCCACGACCGGTACTTCCTGGACAACGTGGCCGGCTGGATCCTCGAGCTGGATCGCGGACGCGCCTACCCCTATGAGGGCAACTACTCCACCTACCTGGAAACCAAGGCAGCCCGGCTCAAGGTCGAGGGCGGCAAGGACGCCAAGAAGCGCAAGCGGCTGGAGGACGAGCTGGAGTGGGTTCGATCCAGTCCGCGTGCCCGGCAGGCTAAGAGCCGCGCCCGGCTGCAGCGCTACGAGGAGATGGCCGCCGAAGCCGACCGGAACCGCAAGCTGGACTTCGAGGAGATCCAGATCCCGCCCGGTCCGCGCCTCGGCACCCTCGTGGTGGAGGTCAGCGACCTAACCAAGGGTTTCGATGACCGCGAGCTGTTCGAGGACCTGAGCTTCAGCCTGCCGCAGGGCGGCATCGTCGGCGTGATCGGGCCGAACGGCGTGGGCAAGACCACGCTGTTCAAGATGATCATCGGCGAGGAGCTGCCGGACTCGGGCACCATCAAGATCGGCGAGACGGTGCAGATCGCGTACGTCGATCAGGCACGCGCTCGGCTCGCCGCCGACAAGAACGTCTGGGAAGTCATCTCCGACGGCGAGAGCTACATCTCGGCCGGGAGGAGCGAGATCCCAAGCCGCGCGTATGTTGCGGCGTTCGGGTTCAAGGGCAGCGACCAGCAAAAGCCGGCCGGCATCCTGTCCGGTGGCGAGCGCAACCGGGTCAACCTCGCACTCACTCTCAAGCAGGGCGGCAACCTGCTGATGCTGGACGAGCCCACCAACGACCTGGACGTCGAGACGCTGTCCTCGCTCGAGAACGCGCTGCTCGAGTTCCCCGGCTGCGCCGTCATCACCAGCCACGACCGGTGGTTCCTCGACCGGATCGCCACCCACATCCTCGCGTGGGAGGGCGGTGCGAGCTGGTTCTGGTTCGAGGGCAACTTCGAGGCCTACGAGAAGAACAAGATCGAACGGCTCGGTGCCGAAGCGGCTGGGCCGCACCGGGTCACCTATCGCAGGCTGACCAGAGACTGACCGCGGCGTTCGGGCACATCGCGCCCGGCGCTGGCCAACCGCCGCGCCCGGCAGGCGGCGGGAGATCGGAGCGAAGCACCAACGATGACGCCTGACCTTCCGCAGTTCCAGCCCGACCACGGCGACCACGGCGTTCGCAGCGCTGACACGGCGGACGTGCCCGAGCGTGCTCAGGTCGTAGTCGTGGGCGGCGGCATCATCGGGGCATCCGTCAGCTATCACCTAGCGCACCTCGGCGTCGACGTCGTACTGCTCGAGCGAGATCGGCTGACCTCGGGCACCACCTGGCACGCGGCCGGGCTGATGGCAACCTTCGGCTCGACCTCGCAGACCTCGACCGAGCTTCGGATGTACACCAGGGATCTGTATCTGCGGCTGGAGGCCGAGACAGGCCTCGCGACCGGCATGCGCCAGGTCGGCCTCATCGATCTGGCGATCGAGCCCGGCCGGCTGGAAGAGTACCGACGGGTGGCCGCGTTCAACCGGCATTGCGGCGTCGACGTGCACGAGATCTCGGCTAGCCAGGTGGCCGAGCTATGGCCGCTGGCCAGAACTGACGACGTGCTGGCCGGCTTCTACATCCCCGCGGACGGCAGGGTGAATCCAGTCGACGTCACCATGTCGCTCGCCAAGGGTGCCCGGCAGCAGGGCGCGAGGATCATTGAGGGCGTTCCGGTTACCGGATTCCTGCGGAAGAACGGCGCGGTGACCGGGGTCTGCACGCCCCGGGGCGACATCGAGGCCGAGTACGTCGTCAACTGCGCCGGAATGTGGGCGCGCCAGCTCGGCGAGCGAGTCGGCGTCAGCATTCCGCTGCAGGCCGCCGAGCACTACTACCTGCTCACCGAGCCGATCGCCGGGGTCAGCCGAGACTGGCCGGTGCTGGAGGACCCGGCCAACTACGGCTACTTCCGGGAGGAGGGCGGCGGCCTGATGCTCGGCCTGTTCGAGCCGGTCTGCGCGCCGTGGCGAGTGGAAGGCATCCCGCCGGACTTCTCCTTCGGCGAGCTGCCGCCCGACTGGGACCGAATGGCCCCGTTCCTGGAACGAGCGATGTCCCGGATCCCGATCGTGCCCACCGTGGGCATCCGCACGTTCTTCTGCGGGCCGGAGAGCTTCACCCCGGACCTGGCCCCCGTCATCGGCGAGGCCCCGGAGCTGAAGAACTATTTCGTCGCCGCCGGCCTCAACTCCGTCGGCATCCTGACCGGCGGCGGTATCGGCCGGGTTCTTGCGCACTGGATCGTGACCGGCCGCCCGGACGTGGACGTGACCGCGATGAACATCGACCGCCTGCATCCTTACCAGGCGACTCCGGAGTACCGGGCGACGAGGACGACCGAGTCGCTCGGCCTCGTGTATGCGACGCACTACCCGGGCCGGTCGATGCGGACCGCCCGCGGCGCGCGGCTGTCACCGGTGCACCACCGGCTGGCCGCGCAGCACGCCGTGTTCCGGGACGTTAGCGGGTGGGAAGGCGCCGACTGGTACTCGGCCGACGCGGCCGACCCAGTCGTCCAGCACGCAGCCGACGCAGCCGAGGCGGCCGTCCGGCACGCGCCCGACGCGGCCGACCCGGCCGACGGAGCCGACACTGCCGACCGGCAAGCGCCCGACGCGGTCGGTCCGGCGGAGGCCGAGTTGTCCTGGGGCCGCCAGGGCTGGTACCGCGACTGGGAGGCCGAGCACCGTGCCTGCCGCGACGGCGTTGTCCTTATGGACATGTCCTTCATGGCGAAGTTCGCGGTGCAGGGCCGCGACGCGGGCCGCGAGCTCGACCGGCTGTCCGCCGGCCAGGTCGATGGCGAGCCGGGCCGGATCACCTACACGCAGTGGCTCAACGACGATGGCCGGATCGAGGCCGACCTCACCGTGACCAAGCTCGCCGACGACGAGTTCTACGTCGTGGCGTCCGACACCGCGCACCGGCACGCCCTGGCGTGGATGCGCCGCCAGTTCGACGCCCGCGACGCGCGGGCGAGCGCGACCGACGTAACCTCGGGGCACGCGCTGCTCAGCATCCAGGGGCCGCGCTCGCGCGCCCTGCTGGCCGCGGTCACCACTGCGGACGTCAGTGACGCGGCCTTGCCGTACCGGGCGGCCCGCTACATCGACATTGGCCTGGCTCGGGTGCTCTGCATCCGGATCACCTACGTTGGCGAGCTGGGTTACGAACTGCACATCCCGGCGGAGCAGTCGGTGCATGTGTACGACCGGCTAGTTGAGGCGGGCCGCGCGCTCGGCCTGCGGCATGCCGGGCTAAAGGCGCTCGCCAGCCTGCGACTGGAGAAGGCCTACCGGGACTACGGGCATGACATCGACAACACCGATACCGTCGCCGAGGCCGGCCTCGGCTTCGCGGTCGCGCTGGATAAGCCGGGCGGCTTCGTCGGCCGGGACGCGGTCGCGGCGCAGTTTGCAGCGGGGACTCCGCACCGACGGCTGGTCCAGGTCGTGCTCGGCGACGTGGAGCCGCTGCTGTTCCACGCCGAGATCGTGCGAAGGGACGGAGCAGAGGTCGGCTACATCCGGTCGGCGTCTTACGGCTGGACGCTGGGCGGCGCCGTCGGCCTGGCCATGCTCGATTCGGGCGGCGTACCTATCGACTGGTCCTGGCTGGACTCGGGGGAGTGGACCGTGCAGATCGGCGATCGGATCGTGCCCGCCGAGGTGGCGTTGCGAGCGCGATATGACCCGGCCGGCGAACGCGTCCGGATGTAGCAGTCGGCCCGACTGGTCGGCCTGTGCCCGGCCGCCCTGTGCCCGTCGGCCTGTGACAGGCCGGCCTGTGCCCGGCCGGCCTGTGCCCGGCCGGCCTGTGACCGGCTGGCCCGTGACGGGTCCGATCCGCGAACGGTACTTTCGGCGAGCGGTGCGGTCGGCTCGAAGTACCGCCGCCGCGTCTCGCCGACGGCCGTCAGCTGATCTGCTGCACGTCGGCCGAGCTGATCCGGCCGTTCGTGATCGTGTAGGTGCCTTCGTAGTGTTTGACGATTCCGCTGGTCTGGACGGCCGCAAGCCTGGCCGTCACGATGTTGCCACTCACCGACTCGATCGTCACCGCGTCGCGCTCGGTGCCGGCATATCCGGCGGCGAACTTGGCATATGGCTCCGTCTTTGCGGTCAGTCCCCAGGCGACGAAATACCGCTGATGGTTGATCGCGGTGAAGAAGTCGCGCACGATCGTGGCCGGACCGGGCGGTGGCACCGTGACGGTCGTCGTTGCGGCAGCAGGCGGTGTTGCGCTGTCGGTGCGGTGCGCGAGCCGGTAGGCGACCGCGCCGGCGACGCCGGCCACGAACAGCACCACCAGGAGGGCGATGGTGACACTGCGCCCGGTGTGCCGCGCCGGGCGGCCGCGGCCCGATGAAACCCGACTGGGCTGGGCCGGCCACGTTCCCTGCTGGTAGTCGGCGGGCGCGGACGGCTGCGGCTGCCGGGACCAGGAGTCGGCGCCCGGCGTCCCCGGAGTCAGGAAATTCCGCGCCAGCTCGGGCTCTCCTGCCGGGGACCGCGAGGCTCTCGGGGGAACGCCCTTGCCGGCGGCCGATGGTCCGCCCCAGCCGGCCCCGGCGGTCTGGGTTTCATCCACCCCGCTGCCAGCGGCAGCGAGCCAGTCTGCGGCGGGCCGCTCCGGCGGCGACCGCCGCGGCCACGGATTCTCTGCTGGCCGGGCCGGTACGGGGTCGGCCGGGGCGCTGGGCGGACGGGGACGTTCGGCTACCACGGCGCACGCTGCGGTGAGCGCCTCAGCGAAGGCGCGGCAGCTCGGGAACCGGTCGGCGGGCGACTTGGCCAGCGCTCGCCCGATCACCTGGTCGATTACCGGTGGCAGCTCGGGGCGCCGCTCGGTCAGCCGGGGCGGGGCCGCCTGCAGTTGCGCCCACATGAGCGCCATCGTGTCGTTTCGCTGGAAGGGCGGCGTGCCGGTCAGCATCTCTACCACCGTGCAGGCAAGCGCGTACTGATCCGCCCGGCCGTCGACCGGATGGCCCTGGATTTGCTCGGGCGAGACGTAGTCGAGCGTGCCGAGGAACTGGCCGGTAGAGGTGAGCGTCGACGGGGTCAGCGAGTGCTTGCTGAGCCCGAAGTCGGACAGGTACACGTGGTCGTGGCCGCTGCTGCTGGCCTGGCCGAGCAGCATGTTGCCGGGCTTGACGTCCCGGTGCACGAGCCCGTGAGCATGCGCTGCGTCCAGGGCCGAGGCGACCTGGGTCGCGATCTCGGCCGCTCGGCTCGGGCTGAGGATGCCGTCGGCCTCGATCAGGGAGCGGACGTCACCGCCGCTGACGTAGCGCATGGCGATGAACAGCACGCCCGCTGACTCACCCGCGTCGAACACCGGGATGATGTGCGGATGGTCGACGCCCGCCAGGGCGCGAGACTCGCGGATGAAGCGCTGCCGGAAGGCCTGGTCTTCGCCCAGTTCCGGGGCCAGCACCTTGAGCGCCACCGGGCGGCCGAGCCGCAAGTCAAGGGCGCGGTAGACGACAGCCATGCCGCCGCGGCCAATCTGGGCCTGAATCTCGTAGCCGGCGACCTGATCCCCGGGCGCGAGGTCTCCCGGCCCGGAGCGGACGTCCTGTGTCACTGCAAGCCTCCAGCGGCAGGGCTGATCGGCGCCCTGGACCAAGCGCTGGCAGCGCCATCTGGGTCGTGCCAGGAGCGAACGAGTGGTCCCAGTATCTTGACCCTGCCTGGCTGCCGCAAATAGTCCATCAGGAAAGCGCCCGCCCGGGTTCGGTCCGGGAGCAGGCGCCGGGCAGCGTCAGGCTGGCGTCAGGCCAAGATCGGGGCCGCCAGCCCGCTCGCCGGGCTGGTTCACCAGACTGTGCGCGGCCATGACGAGGTATTCCCACAGCTCCGCGTCGTGGCTGGGGCCCAGCTCAAGCTCGTCCAGCGCCGTGCGCATGTGCCGGAGCCAGGCGTCGCGCTCTGCCTGGCCGATGGCGAACCTGGCGTGCCGCATCCGCAGCCGCGGGTGGCCGCGCAGCTCGTTGTAGGTGGCAGGTCCGCCCCAGTACTGGATCAGGAACAGCCGCAGGTGCTCCTCGGCCGCCCCGAGATCCCGGCTCGGGTAGACCGGCCGCAGCTCGGGATCCGCGGCAACTTCCTGGTAGAACCGGTGCACCAGGCGATAGAAGGCGGTTTCTCCGCCGATCGCCTCGTACAGGCTGGCAGCACGCGTCTCGCTCATGACGGCTCCAGGGTATCCGGTACGACCGCCTTGATGATCACGCCCAGCCGCCAGCCGCCAGCCGCCAGCCGCCAGCCGCCAGCCGCCAGCCG
>JBAUAR010000012.1:0-3759 GCA_049675875.1 Streptosporangiaceae bacterium | reverse complement strand
GGAGCAGGCGGCCAGCGTCGGCGGTGAGCTCGCGCGGCGAGTCCTCCCCGCCGCTCATCGCGACAAGCCGGATCCGGGCGACGTCGGCCCGGATCTCCACTGGCTCGGCGGGCAGCTGCTGCCGGTCCCGGACGGCGGCCGCGATGATCCGGGCCATGGCGGCACGGCCCTTGATGGCGGCCACCTCGGCAGACTCGGTCGCGGCCGCGCTGACGCCGGGGAACAGGTCGCCGATGGTGGACAGCAGCACGCTGGTCTCGCCGAGCGACGGCAGCACCTGGCCGATGTAGCGCAGGAACGTGGCGTTAGGTCCGATCACCAGGACGCCGCGCTTCTCGAGCTGGCGCCGGTAGGTGTACAGCAGGTAGGCAGCCCGGTGCAGGGCCACTGCCGTCTTGCCGGTGCCCGGACCGCCCTGGACGACCAGCGCGCCGGCCATCGGAGCCCTGATGATCACATCCTGCTCGGCCTGGATAGTCTCGACGATGTCGGCCATGGTGCCGGTGCGGCTTGCGTTCAGGGCCGCGAGCAGCGCCGACTCACCGGTCAGCCCCTCGTGCCTGGACGGGTCGGCGACGGCGAGGTCGAGTACCTCGTCGTCCAGGCTGGCCACGGTCCGGCCGCGGGTCTTGATATGCCTGCGCACCCGGACGTCGCCTGGCGACGCGGCGGTCGCGAGGTAGAACGGGCGTGCCGCCTCGGCCCGCCAGTCCATGAGGAGTTGCCGGTAGTCGTCGGCGTCGGAGTGGATACCGAGCCGACCGATGTACCGGAGCTCGGAGTCGGCGAACTCGAGCCGGCCGAAGCACAGCCCGTTTTCCGCCGCGTCGAGCTGGGCCAGTTGCTGGCGGTACATGGCGCTGAACGACTCCCGCTCCACCCTGGCCTGATGGGTGCCGCCGGTCTGCTGTAGTACGCCCGCCATCCGGCGGCCGATGCGCTCCCTCATGTCGTCAAGCCGGGTGTAGAGCAACGAAATGTACGCCTGCTCGCGATCCAGTTCCGCGTTTGACAACCATGCTCCTTTTTTGCTATTCTTAGAGGGCAGGTTATGGCATTAGTTGAATTGTTCTTTGCACGCGCTACAAGTACGTAGCGCGATTTTTTATTTCCGGCGACCGGCGCCGCAATCTTTCGCCGGAACGCCGCACGTCGCGGCGCGGCTGTGCACCGCGGCGGACCGGCCTGTTGTGCGGGCCGGAATACCTAGCTGGCGGCGAGGATGCCGAACTCGGTGCGAAGAGCGCAGCCGGCTGGTACCCGAAACTTCAGGCTAGCCGGGAATCGGTGCCGCGCCGGCCGAGCGCAGCCTGCTCGGCGGGCACGCTGGGGTCCCAGTCGAACACGACGGAGTTATCTTCCTCGCCGATGAGTACCTCCGCGCCGGGCGCCGCGCCTGCCCGGGCCAGTGCGTCCTCGATGCCGAGCTTCGCGAGCCGGTCGGCGAGGTAGCCGACTGCCTCGTCATTGGAGAAGTCGGTCTGCAGGATCCAGCGGCGCGGCTTGTCCCCCACAATCCGGAAGCTGTTCTCCCCGAGCGAGACCACCTCGAAGTCCGGGCCTGCCACCGGTTGCGGGCGGAGCACTAGCCGCGTCGGTTCCGGTGCTGGCGCGGCTCGCCGCTCGGCATCGATGACCGACGCTATGGTGAACGCCAGGTCTCGCAGACCCTCGGTCGTAGCGGCGGACACTCGGCGCACGGTCAGGCCGCGTGCCTGCAGTTCCGGCTCGACCAGGGCGGCCAGTTCCCTGGCGGCCGGCACGTCGATCTTGTTGAGTGCCACGATCCGCGGCCGGTCCGCGAGCGGGGCGCCGGTCTGTGCCTGGTAGGCGGCGAGCTCGGCCTCCAGCGCGTCCAAGTCGCTGACCGGATCGCGGCCCGGCTCCTCGGTCGCGCAGTCGAGTACGTGGACGAACACCCGGCATCGCTCGATATGCCGGAGGAAGTCCAGGCCAAGACCCTTGCCCGCACTGGCGCCCGGAATGAGGCCGGGCACGTCGGCGACCACGAACTGGACGTCGCCTGCTTCGACGACTCCGAGGTTCGGGGTGAGCGTCGTGAACGGGTAGCTGCCGATCTTCGGCCTGGCCGCGGACATGGCAGCGATCAACGACGACTTGCCCGCATTCGGGAATCCGATCAGGCCCGCATCGGCCACCGTCTTCAGTTCCAGCAACAGGTCCAGCTCGACGCCGGGCTCGCCGCGGAGGGCGAAACCGGGGGCCTTGCGCCGAGAGGACACGAGCGCCGCGTTCCCCAGCCCGCCACGCCCGCCCTCGGCAGCGACGTACCGGGTGCCGGCGCCGGTCAGGTCAGCCAGCTGCGGCCCGGCCGCGGTCTTTATCACGGTGCCGTCCGGCACCCGAAGCACGATGTCGGCGCCCTCGGCGCCGCTGCGATTCGAACCGGATCCCGCTTTGCCGTTCCCAGCCCGGCGTACCGGCCTGCGGTGGAAGTCGAGCAGCGTCGTGACGCCCGGATCCACCTCGAATATCACGTCTCCGCCGCGCCCGCCGTTGCCACCGTCAGGGCCGCCGAGCGGCTTGTACTTCTCGCGGTGCACCGAGGCACAGCCGTGGCCGCCGTGGCCGCCCCGCACTTGTACCTGGGCCTGGTCAGCAAACTCCGCCACGGCCTACCCCCGAGGATCCGCCGTCCGGCGCAGCTGGACCGTCAGCCAGCGTCCGCCCGCTCCACCGGGAGCACGCTCACCGCGCGGCGACCGCGCCGCATCCCGAACTCGACCTTGCCGCGGACGAGGGCGAACAGAGTGTCATCGCCGCCCCGGCCGACGCCAATGCCAGGGTGAAAGTGAGTGCCGTGCTGGCGCACGATGATCTCGCCCGCGCCGACGATCTGGCCGCCGAACCGCTTCACGCCCAGGCGTTGCGCGTTCGAGTCGCGGCCGTTCCGGCTGGACGACGCGCCCTTCTTGTGAGCCATCAGATTCAGCCCTTCGTCGCCGACCGGGCGCTCGCCTTCGGCGCCGCGATGCCGGTCACTCGCACGGTCGTGTATTTCTGCCGGTGCCCCAGGCGGCGGCGGTAGCCGGTCTTGTTCTTGTAGTGGATCATGTTGATCTTTGGTCCGGACGCAGGGCCCAGAATCTCGGCGGTGACCTGGTACGAGCCGAGCTTGGCCGGATCGCTGATCACCTTGCTGCCGTCGACGACCAGCACGGCGGGGAGCATGACGCTGGTCCCGACCTCACCGGACAGTTTGTCGACGGTCAGCACGTCGTCCACCGACGCCTTCTCCTGCCTGCCGCCGCAGCGCACGATCGCGTACACCGAGAGCCTCTCCTCTTAATGCCAACCCGAAGCGCGCGCCGAAACCCAGGGACAGTACCCCGAGTAGGCACCGCAGCTAGACCAGGCTTGCCTACGGGTGCGCACCAGGCCGACGGCTCGGAACCTCGCGGCCGCCCGTCCTTTTCACATGCGCCAACGACAAAGCGTATCAGACGCCCGCGCCGTCCCGGCGGCTGTGATCGGGGCCGCGGCGCTCAGTCGCCGGCCTGCTGTCCGTCTCGGTTATCCGGCGCCGCTGCGCCCTCGGCCCGCGTCGCGGACCGCCGGGTCCGCCCGGATCGGCGCCGACCCACCGTCGCGGCTCCGCCGCCGGTCGTCATGCCTGCAGGTTCGCCTTCGGGCGCGGCAAGCTCGCCGTTGGGCGACGTCGCCTCGGCCGGCTGATCGATGGGGCCACCCACCTCGGCATGCCCGGCACCGTTCACCTCCTGCTGTCCGGCGTCGGCC
>JBAUAR010000011.1:0-68358 GCA_049675875.1 Streptosporangiaceae bacterium | reverse complement strand
TGCGGTCGCCCTGGCCCCGCGGTTCGCCGCCTGCTACAAGATTGCCATGGGCGTCGCCATGGGCTACATGCTCCTCGCGATGGTCTAGCGCGGCCGGCGCGCGGCACGAGAACAACTCGGCGAACTGGCGAGGTGTGCCAGACATTCGCGCCGATGCGCTCGGCGTACGTCGATGCGGATGATGTCTCTGCCGATATCGGTCGCATCGAGCGGCCTGGTCTGAGTAGTCCCGGATGTAGCGACTTGCACGCGCCAGTTGCGCGCGTTCGTTGCTGCCCGGGTCACTAAGAAGCCCGCGCGTCGTGAACTGCGTCTGCGAGGATCTCTGGGTGGACCAGCGCATCAGCCTCGTGACGCTTGGCGTTACCGATCTTGGCCGAGCCCGTTTGTTTTATGAGGCGCTCGGCTGGCACGACGCGCAGCAGCCCGACGATGAGGTGTGCTTCTTTCAGGCCGGGGGCATGGTGTTCGCCCTGTGGACGGCGCTCGGCGGTCACGGTGCTGCCGGGATCGAGCTCGCCTACAACGTCGGCTCGCCGGAGGAGGTCGCCGGCGTACTGGCCGAGGCCGAACGAGCAGGTGGTGCCGTGCTGCGTCCGGCGGCCCGGGCGGAGTGGGGCGGTACGTCCGGGGCCTTCGCCGATCCCGATGGCTATGTGTGGGAGGTCGCGCACAATCCCGGCTGGACACTGGGCAAGGACGGCAGCGTACGAATGTAATAACCGCTGACGTCTGGTGGTCAGTCAGCCGGAGCGCTCGCGACGGCAGGTCGTGGACCGGAATCGACGAGGGAACGAGGCAGTCGCCGGCTGGCCACCGATAGCGCGATAGCGCCAGCTCCCGCGATCGCAAATGCCACCGCGACGCCAGCACGGAGCGGCCAGCCATGGCCTATGGCGGCGGCCACTGCCGCGCCGCCGGCGCCGATGCCAAAAGCCGTGCCGAGCACATCAGCCAGACTCAGTGAAGCCGACGCCCAGCCTTCGGAGCCAGCGGGCGCCGCGCGCAGCATCAGCAGCGTTATGGGCGCGTAGGCCAAGCCGATGCCGAAACCCGCAACCGTCCAGGCGGCCAGGCCTATCTCGACTGGCGTAGCTGGTAGTAGGACGAAGGCCATCGCCGCAAGTCCGATCACGATGGTGGCCAGGCCGAAGCCCACGAGTCGGCGTGCTTCCCACCGGCTGTTCAGCCGGGACTGCAGCCAGGCACCGGCGGTCCATGCCACTGTCGCTCCGGTCACCGCCACCCCCGCGAGTGCCGGGGAATGATGCCGGACCGTGGTGATCGTCAGCGTCACGTACGCGTCCGCGCCGAAGAAGGTAAAGGTCAAGAGCCCGCGGCAGAGTATGACAGCGGGAAGACCTGGCCGAGCTGCGAACGTGCCTGCTGGCAGCAGCCGGCGCAAGGACAGACCGGTCACTGCCAGACCAAGCACCAGCAAGGCAGTGCCGAGCACGACCTGGCCGGATCCGGCCGTCAGCGTGAGTCCAGCCAGGATCAGTCCTGCCCCCACGGCGGCGGCGATTCCGAGACTCAGCTTGTGCTCGGTGGCCGGGCCCTGACCGCGGCCGCCGTCGGCGTCCTGGCGCTTGCCGAGCCGGATCAGGGCGGGCATCGCCAGCGCGCCGGTGATTGCTACCAGCGGTATCAGGCCCAAGAACACCCAGCGCCAGCCGACCAGGCCCGCGACCGTTGCGCTCACCGCGGGACCAGCTAGCCCCGGCAGCACCCAGGCAGTGGACAAGACAGCCATCATCCGGGCCCGGAGCTGTTCGGGCAGGCTCCTGCCAATTGCCACGTACGCTACAGCGGGAACAGCTCCGGCTCCGATGCCCTGCAGAGCCCGGCCGCCGACCAGAACTGGCATTGTCGGTGCAAGTCCGGCCGTCGCCAGGCCAGCGCAGAACAGCGTGAGCCCGGCGATGAACGGCTTCGCAAGGCCATAGCGGTCCGCCTGCCGACCAGCTGCGACGATGCCCACAACGCTGCCGAGCATGAACGCGCTGAATACCCACCCGTACAGCCTCAGGCCGCCCAGATCACGGGCGACGACGGGCATGATCGTCACCACCGCGAGTGCCTCGGAGGCGATGAAGGTGATTGTCAGCACGAGCCCAGTGGTCAGGGCGCGGCGCTCGGCAGACCACAGCCCGCCCGTACTGCTGGTCTGATCGGACCCGACGGGACCGCTCCCAGCGGGCTCAGATAGGCCTGTTTTGACGGTCACGCATCTGAGCCTAGGAGTTCAATCGCAGTTGACGTCAACCTGATGGCGCGGCGGCCGAGCACCTCGAGGCCCGGCCGGCGGAGAGCCGACCGCCGGTCGGCTGGTAGCCGGGCCTCTAAAGCGGAAAGAGCGGGTTCGATTCCCGCCAGGGGCACCGGCGGGGCATTGCGAGGGGGGCAGCCGGGGAGGACCTGCCAGACTGAATGATTCCGCGACGTCAGGGGATCGACAGAGTCACCAGCCCGAGCCGCTTTCCGAGGCGGTCGACGCGAAAGGAAGCACCCATGCCCACCGAGGGAGCAGGCGAGCCCGGCAACGGAGAAGGCGCGATCGCCGACGTCGCGGGTCCCGGCTCAGTCGATGGCCGCCACCTGCTACTGGTCGGCGCGGGGCCTGGCCTTGGACTGGCCTGGGACTGGCCGTGGCACGTCGCTTCGCGGTGGGCGGCTACCGGGTGACCCTGGTGGCGCGGAGCACGGACGGCCTCCGCAACCTCGCGGGCACCTTGGCCGATACCGGTGCCAGCATCAGCACCATCGTGGCCGATGCCAGCGATCCCGATGGCCTGGGCGACCGGATGAGGGAGCTCTATCTCGGAACTGGCGCACCGGGCGTCGTCGTCTATAACGCCGTCATGGGAGCTGTCGCGCAGGCGGCCGCTACCGACGATCTACCGCTGGAGGCTCAACCGCGCATGACCGAATCCACTGTTACGGACACAACCTCGCCCGCCCGCGCACTGTTTCATGCCGCCCCGCGCTGCGTGGATATCAGGGAAGTGCCCGCACCGCGGCCTGCGGCCGGCGAGGTCCTTGTGCGCACCTTGTGCTCTGGCATCAGTGGTGGCACCGAGCGCCTGGTGTACCGCGGCGAGGTCCCTGCCGACTTGGCGCTGGACGACACGATCGACGCTCTTGGCGGCACCTTCTCCTATCCCTTCGCCTATGGGTATGCGTGTGTCGGCGAAGTAGCGGCGTCCGGCCGGGCGGTCTTCGCGTTCCATCCGCACCAGGACGTATTCGCGGCCCGGGCCGATGACCTGATTCCGTTGCCTGCCATCGATCCCGCCGCCGCAACCTTGTTCCCGCTGGTCGAGACGGCGCTGCAGGTGACGCTCGATGCCGGGACCGGATATCGCGACCGTGTCATCGTGCTCGGAGCCGGTGTGCTCGGGCTGCTGACCAGCCTGCTGTTGCAGCGTTCCGGGTGGCGGCCGGTCCTTGCCGAGCCGCAGCCGTGGCGCCGCGCCCTGGCCGACAGCCTCGGCGCCACCGCCGCAGCGCCGGAGGAACTGGCGGAAGAGCAGGTTCCACTGGTCATTGACGCTAGTGGTAACCCGGATGCGCCACCGATGGCGTTGAACATGCTGGCCCACGAGGGAACCCTATTGATCGCGTCGTGGTTCGGCACCAAACCAGTGGTGCTGCCGCTCGGCGGCGCGTTCCACCGGCGGCGTCTGATCATCCGCAGTACTCAGGTCTCCACGGTGCCGGCCCGGCTGTCTGGGACCTGGACGCGGTCGCGGCGCATCCGGGAGACCGTTGAGCTGCTGGCCGAACTACCGTTGTCCCAGCTGTGCACTCACCGCTTCGCGTTCGGCCAGGCAGCCGAGGCGTTCCAAGCTGTGGACGAGGGGATACCCGGGTTGATGCATGCCGTTCTTGACTACGACAGGAGTGCTGCCGGTGACATGTGAAGTCGGGCTGAGCCGAAGCGTGCGTGCTTTCCATATCATGCCGGGACTCCCCGGGCCAGAGGGGCAGCTGCATGATCATGACTACCGAATTGACATTGTGGTGGACCGGGAGCAACTCGACGGCCGGGGCATGGTCTGTGATCTGGATGTACTGGAAGCGGCGCTGACCGAGCTCACCAGCCAGGTCGATGGCCGCAATCTGGAGGAGATACGCCCAGCCGAGGCCGAGGCGGTCACAGTCGAAGTGTTCGCCCGCTGGGTGCATGACACCCTCTCGCCGACCGTCGCTGCCGCAGGCGGCGAGTCACTGGCAGTGCGGGTGTGGGAAACTCCCGTCGCGTTCGGCGGGTATCACGCACGATGCTGACGCTCTACCGGACAAGCTGGGCTTAACGCCCTCGTAGCGGGAGGCCAGGTGCGCGGCCGCCGACTTCGGCCGACCGACCTCCGACCGCAGCCCGCGGTACCATCGATTCCTGTCGCGAGCCAGGTCACGCAATCCGAGACGGAGCAGATGCTGGTGAACGAGGCGCAGCCGCCAGGCGCACAACGGGACTGGAGTAGCGGCGGGGATGGCAACCGAGCCGACCGGTGAGCCGCGCGCTCGTCGACCAGAGCGGCTTGCCGCGCGACGAGCGGGCAGCCCCGAGGCGGACTCGCTGCCCGAGTTGCACGAGCAGCGCCGACGCCCCGAGGACGTAACCGGGCGCCGCCCCGAGCAGCCAGTCGCCGAAGCTAGCGAGCAGCTCGTCAACCACCACCTGGTCGCCGCCGCGTTAGGCCGGCTGACGCAGGAGCATCTGGACGTGCTGCGAGAGTGCTGCTTTCGCGGCAGCTCGGTTGCACAGGCTGCGGATGCCCTGGACATCGCGCCAGACATGGTGAAGTCCCGCGCCTACTACGCGCTGCGTGCGCTACGGCTCGCCATCGAGGAACTAGGAGGTGTCCAATGACGCCGACACGTACGCCAGCCGTGAGTCAGGGAAGGTGGCTGGTGTCATTAACGCGATGGACGGCAGCAAACCCGCGGCCGTGCCATTGGATCTCGTTGATGCAGGCGGAGCCAAGATACAGCCGGTAAAGGGTGCCGAGGGGGACGCCGAGAGCGCGGCACAACAGGATCTTTATCGGGGTAATGTGACTCACCACCAGCACGTTCTGCCCGCCGTGATCCCGCAGCAGCCGGTCACAGGCCCGGTTTACCCGGTGTGCGGTGTCGGCGAAGCTCTCCCCGCCCGGCGGGGCCTGTTCGGGGTCGCGTCGCCAGACTGCCGCGGCTCCGGGCCAGCGCTCCTGGATTTCTGCCAGGGTGAAGCCATCCCAGTCGCCGAAGTCGGTTTCACGGAGATCATCATCGATGACTGCGGTCAGGCCCAGTTCGCCGGCCGCGATGGCGGCGGTGGCGACGGCGCGCTGCAACGGCGAGCTGACCACGGCGTCGATCGGAGCACCGGCGGCCAGCCGGCAAGCCGCCGCCTTCGCCTGCCGGGTTCCGTGAGCGCTCAGCGGGACGTCGCGAAGCCCGCTGAAGCGGTGTTCGGGTGACAGGTCGGTATCGCCGTGCCGCAGCAAGACGGTGGTGGTGGGATCTGCTGTGGGGTTATCCCAGCCCAGTGTCATCAGCGCTCACTGTGGCGGGTGCGGTGCGGCGGGTCAATGGGTCGACGCTGCCTGGGACTGGGTCGTGCTGAAGGAACCCAGGAACTGGTTGCGGAAGGCGCTCATTCGCTCGACCGGAGCGTGCCGACCGGGCAGCAGCCCGTCCTGCCAGTGCCAGGAGGCAATCTGCCGGAACACGGACGGGTCGCGGGCGATGATGGAGATCGGCAGGTTGTGACTGGCCCCGGGGCTGGTGATGGGGGTGTCGGGCTGCTCGTCGCCGAGCAGGATCAGCACGAGGTTGGGATCGTTGAGCTCGGTGACCCATGAGGTGAGGACCTGCAGCGAGTACTCGATCGACGTGGCATAGGCCTTGCGCTGCCTGCTGGCGTTGTCCAGGACGGAGAGCGCGGTCTCGCCGCGCGCGGGCATCGGGTCGAATATCGAGCCGTTGCCGACCTTGTTCCACGGCACCATGACCGGCAACGGGGCCCAGGGCGAGTGCGACGAGACCGTGTCGATCTCGGCCATCACGGGCTTATGGCCGGGGGCGAGTTCGATCCGCTGGAACGCGGACAGAATGTACTGGTCGGGCATCGGGGCGTAGCTGAATGCCGGGCCGTGGTAGCCGACGTTGGTCCGGTCGTACAGCTGGTCGAAGTGGTAGAACTGCGTGCCGGACGGCCAGTCTTCGTCGTCGGTGGCGGGGCTGTCGCTGACGGTGCGCCAGCCGGCCTTGTCGAAGGCGTCGCTGAGGGTGAACCGGCTGCTGGCTACGAGCTCCGAATACCGCTGCCGGCTGTTAACCCACAGCCCCGACTGCAGGGTGGAGTGGGCCTCCTGGCTGATCCCGCCATAGCCCGGGGCGGCAACCCAGGCGGTCTGCGTGGACCAGCCTGCGCTAGCCAGCGATGCGTTGTCTTTGCGCAGGGCGGCGTCGATGCCCGGGGAGAAACTTGCGCCCTGGATCGAGACCTGTCCGTAGCTCTCGACGAAGGCGATGATGACGTCTTTGCCGCGCAATCCGGTGAGCAGGTCCGAGGCCGGGACGCTGGCTTCGGGGTCAGAGCCGTGGATGGCCCGCTCGAACACGCGCTGGTCGCCGAGCGCTGCCTGGGTTGCACGCAGCTGCGCGACGGCGAGGCCGGTAGCACTGGTCGAGGCGATCGGGGATCCGGGGATGAATTGCAGGGACAGGCCGGCACACACCGCCCAGACTGCTGTGAGGCCAGCGAGACCGCCAAACGCGGCGCGGCGATGCCGGGCGGCGACAGTGGTGAGGTGAACTGTTGCTGCGGTGATCGCGCCGACGAGCAGGATGAGAGCGAGCCCGAGCAAGACGAGCGCCACGTCTGTGCGCTTGGGGCCGATCTCGTCGCGGACCACGCCCAGAGCCGAGCCGATGCTGCCCCAGTCGTACACCGGGTTGAACGCTCGATCGACATATTCGTAGAACGCAATGTTGAGGATGTTGGCGAAGGTGAGCACGCTGAGCAGGATTCCAGCGACGGCAGCCACGATCCGTCTCGGCCGGAGCGGCAGCAACAGCGCCACAGCAACCAGGACCAGCCCCTCCAGAGGGATGCGGACAAAAGCGGCGGGGGTGAACAGCCAGGCACGGTCGGGCGCGACGAGGTCGCTCCACACGAGCGCGATCGCAAGCACGGCAATGGGCAGCTGCAGAGCCAGGCGAGTGCGCGGCCCGACGCCGGTGCGGTACAGCCAGATCACGTCGTGGCCGAACGACTCGGCCAGCAGCAGCAAAGCGGCAGCAACCGCGATCAACCCGGTGAAGAGGTCGAGCACCCCGGATACGGCGATGGTGAGCACGATGCCCTGGACCGCGGCCACGACCTTGCGCCAGTACCGGGGCGGCAACGGTGCGGCCAGCCACGGGATCAGCCAGCCAGCCACCAGCAGCGCGTAGCGAGCGGCGCCGATGATCAGCACCCAGCTGCCGTAGTCCCGGGACACGGCGATGCTGAGCAGCAGGATGAGGAAGGCGTCGACCTCACCGTCGAGGCGGCCGCCCAGCGGGGTGGCGGTGCCGGTCCGGCGGGCCACCTGACCGTCCACCGCGTCGAGGGCCAGCGCGACGGCGGCCAGGGTGACCATCGCTGTGATCGACACGGGCCGGCCGAAGGAGTCCGCAACTAGGCCCGCGACCCCGGCGCACAACACCGCCCGGGTCAGGGTGACCCAGTCCGCCGGGAGTATCGCCGGCTGGTCGCTGCGGCTGCGGGCGGTGGCAATCAGCGCCGTCGCCGCTGTGCCGGTGGCCAGGCCCGCTATCCAGCCGGCCACGCCGAGACCAGCCGTGGCAGACACGACGCCGAGCAAGGCGGCCGAGGCGGGCAAGCCGATGACTGCCGCGCGCCGAATCGTACGCAGCGCGCCGTCGTCTACCGGGCTCTCAGTCGCGGCCTCTTCGTCCACCGGGCGAATCGCACGCACCGCGCCTCCGTCTTTGCTGGCCGTCTGCCGCTATACCTGACAGGGACAACGGGACAGCAGTCGGGCTGGTTCATCGCTCCCGGTCCCGCTACGCTGCCGCAGCCGGGCGGTTGAACTATGAGTCCAGCGGGCCCGTGTAACCCGGTGTGGCGTCCGTGTACTCAGTTGCGGCCGGGATCGGTCCCGTGGTCCGCCGCCTGGGCCTGCCCTTGTTGCGCCCGGCGGTCGGCGTCACCGTGCTGTGGTTTCTCTTCCGGCTGCTGGGCGCTGCGCCGTTCAGAGCCGGGCTGGGCGCGGTCACCTGGCCGGCGGTCGTGGCCGCCGTCACGCTCACTGCCCTGACGACGGCGTGCTCGGCCTGGCGGTGGCGGGTCGTCGCCCGGGTACTCGGCGTCGCCATTGGCCTGCCGAGCGCGATCGGCGCCTACTACCGTTCCCTGTTCCTGAACTCCGTGCTCATCGGAGGCGTTCTCGGCGACGTGCACCGGGCGGTCACGCACGGCCGGCGCGCTGGAGACGTGACTCGGGGGCTGCGCTCGGTGGCGTGGGAACGGCTGTGCGGTCAGATCATCCAGGCCGTGGTGACCGCCGTCGTGTTGCTGGCGCTGCCCTCGCCGGTCCGGCCCGCGCTGCCGTACATCCTGGCAGGTCTCGCGGGTGTAGCCGGGTGCGCTGCGCTGGTGGTGTGGGCCGCAGCTCGCCGCGGTCGGTCGCGGCTGGCCCGCGCAGCCCGTGCCATTGCCGAAGACCTGCGGTGCGGGCTGCTGGCGGCAGACGTGTGGCCCCAGCTCATGCTGTCCTCGGTGCTGGTCGTTGCCGGGCACACGGCCACGTTCGTCGTCGCGGCCCGGGTTGCCGGGTCCACCGCACCGCTGGGTGAACTGGTCGCACTGCTGATGGTGGTCCAGACTGCAACGGTGATCCCCCTCGGCATCGGCGGGTGGGGGCTGAGGGAAGGAGCCGCCGCCTGGGCCTTCGCCGCAGCCGGGCTGGGCGCGGCCACCGGGGTCACGGTCACCACGCTGTATGCGGTACTCATGCTGGCCGCGGTTGCCCCGGGCGCCGGCCTGCTGCTGAGAGACGCCGCTCGCCGCCGCCGCCACCAGGGACAACCAGGCGAGTCGAAGCGGCCCGATCCGGCGCCGCAGGCGTTGGAGGTCGCTCGTGATTGACTGGCCAGCCCGGTGACCGGCCTCGGCGCGCCGCTGACGGTGCCCTCGACCCGGTGCGAGGCCGAACGGCTCATGTCGTGACCGAGGCAATCCCGAGGGCGGCGATCCGCCGCCGAATTCGCATCCCGCTGCGTTTCGCTGACGACTACTCAACCATTGCCACGGTCGTTAGCTTCACCGGCCTGACCGACGCGCAGCCGCACCTGGCCCTCGAACTCGGCCGGCCCGCCGCGGCGGTGCTGCCGCTGGTACGCCTGCACAGTGAGTGCCTCACCGGTGATGTATTCGGCAGTCAGCGGTGCGACTGCGGCCCGCAACTGCGCGAAGCGGTCGAGCGAATTACCAAGCACGGCGGCTATGTGCTGTATCTGCGCCAGGAAGGGCGCGGCATCGGACTGTACGACAAGCTCGACGCCTACGCGCTGCAAGATGGTGGTCTGGATACCTACGACGCCAATCTCGCGCTTGGCCACCTAGCCGACGAGCGCGACTACACCAGCGCGGCCCAGATGCTGCACGCGCTGGGCGCCAGCCGCATCCGGCTGCTGAGCAATAACCCGGACAAGAGCGCTCAGCTGGCCCGCCTGGGCATCACGATCGCCAGGCAAGTGCCGACCGCGCTGCACCTTACCGGGGCCAACGCCGCTTACCTCGCCACCAAGGCCCGGCGCGGCGGGCACGATCTGGTTTCGCGGGGACGTGAACGCGTCGCCGAGCCGCGCCTGCGCGCTGGCCCGCTCGCCGGTCCCGCAGACCTAGGGCTCGAGGGCCGATGACAGACGACCGCCAGTATCAGCCACCTGCCACGACCCCCGCCGCCCCAAAGATGCGCGCGCTGGCGGCCGTGGCAGGCTACAGGCCGTGCCGGATCTAGGGCAGCTACCTGCGGCGGCAGTTCAGCGTGCCGCCACTGGCTCAGCCGGGTGGGTCCGCCGGAATCCCGTCATCTTCGCGGCCGTCGCGCTGATCGTGGCCCAGTTGTCCTGGAAGGCGTACCTGATCTCGCGCTTCTATTTCCGGCAGGATGACTTCCTGCTGCTGGATCGTGCGCTGTCGCACGGGCTGAGCCTGAACTACTTGTTCAGCTTCAGTGGCGGCCATCTGCGGCCTGGCGGCCTGGTCGTGTTCTGGCTGCTGACCCGGCTGTCGCCGTACGACTGGCTGCTCGCCGCCATCGTGACCATCGCGGCGCTGGCGGCGGCAGGCGTGCTGGTGCTGCGGCTGCTCCTCATCCTGTTCGGTAGCCGCCCGGCGATCCTGATCCCGCTGACCATCTTCCTGTTCACGCCGCTGACGCTGGCCGGGCTGTCGTTCTGGACCACTGTGACGGACTGGCTGCCGTTGCAGTTGACGATGCTGGCGGCAGCCTGTTCCCACCTCAGGTACCTCCGCTCTGGTCGTGTCGGTCATGTCGTCGCCGCAGCCATCTGGCTCGGTGTCGGTCTGCTCTTCGACGTGCAGGGCGTCCTGGTGCCGTTGCTGCTCTTCGCCCTGACGTCGGCATATCTTGTGCCTGGCCGCTGGCCGGCTGCGGCCAGGCATACCCTCCGGAGCTTCCGGCGAGCCTGGACGATCTATGGAGTGCTGACCGCCGCGTATGTGCTCATCTTCCTGATCAAGCTGCAGAGATCATCCCAGCAGCCGATCAACCCGAGAGACGTCTCGAGCGTGCTGTCGCTGGCTGCGACCATGCTCCGGGTCAGCTTCGTTCCGGCCGCAGTCGGCGGACCGTGGCACTGGTTCGTGCCCGGTGGCGACTACGGCTTCGCGGCCGAGACTCCCGGACTAACCCAGGCCACCTGGGTGCTGGCTGGACTCATCGTCGGCGCGAGCCTGTGGTACCGGCGGCATGCGCCGCGGTCCTGGCTAATCCTGGCCGGATGGCTGCTGCTGGCTGACTTCGGACCGGTCGCGATCTCGCGGTTGACCGAGCTACCCGCCAGCCTGCTGGGCGCCGACACGTACTACCTGGCCGATTCCGCACCCGTCCTCGTTGTCTGTGTCGGGCTTGCGTTCTGGCCTGTCATTGGCGAGCAGGATCCCTACCGCATCAGACGGCCGCGCTCGGGGCCACTAGCGGTGAGCGCGTTCGCCCTGACCGGAGCGTTCCTGGTGGGCTCGATCTGGTCCGGGGTCACGTACCTCAGCAGCACATCCAGCGCGAGGACGCGCTCGTACATCGACACTGCCCGGTCGGCGCTGGCTAGCGCGAGACCCGGCACCGTGATTCTGTCGGCGCCCACTCCCTGGTACGTGATGTATGCCGGGTTTCGGGGATCGGTAACGCAGACGTCACGCGTACTCGGACCGCTCGCGCCGGAACGTGCCGGGATCCGCTTCGTGACGGCTCCCAGCGGGGCCGTCACGAACCTGATGATGTTCGACAGCCGGGGGAGACTGCGTCCGGCGCTCGACGTCGGCGCGTCGAGCGTCCGGCCTGCCCGCTCACGGACATGCTGGCCGGTACGGTCGGCGGCGACGAGGATACCGCTCAGTGCGCACGTCTTCCGTTACGCCTGGATCATCCGGCTCTCGTACTCCGGCCCCGCGACTACGTTGCAGCTTGAGCTCGGAAGAGCCGTCAGGGACGTCGTGCTGCCGGCCGGCCAGCGCGACATCGACATTCCGGTGTCCGGCGAGGGCAGCGCCGTCCTGGTGCGCAGCCTGAGCGGAGAGCCCGCGGCATGCATCGCAGCGCTGCGACTAGATCCTGATTTGCGTCGCTGACATCCGAGACATTGACGTTCGCGGTGCTGTTCTCCGTCGGCTTGCTGTCCGTCGCCGTGCGGCGGCAGAGAGCTAGCCGGGCGAGCGGCCCACGAAGTCAAGCTGGTGAGCGATGTAGACCAGCTCGCCTGCAGCCAGCTGGCGATGGCGCACGGCCAGCCAGTCGGCCAGGTCCGCCGGTTCCACCCGGTCCGGGCGACTCCGCAATGCGTCCCGGATCGTAGTAAGGATGCTGCCCAGAAAGTAAGCCTCGTCGGCCGGGTAGTTCCCATCCGGGGCCGGGTACACGACCCAGTCCGACGACCCCGCCGCCAGCGCGGGCGCCCGCGCATCCCGCAGGTGGTGAAACAGGCGGCGGCCCGTGCGGCTTTCGCCCGCTGGCCGGCCGTAGCGGATGCGCTCGTCCATGTCGCGGTGGTAGGCCCGCATGACCTGGTCGTCATGCAGGTGGCCGGGGGCGAAGATGCTCTCGCCGTCGTAGTTGATCGTGAACCAGTAGAGGCCGCCGGGAACAAGGAGCCGTAGCAATCCGGGCAGCACGGCCGGCACGTCCACGAGGTCCAGGACGGCGTTGGCGATCAGCACCTCAGCCAGCTCCGCGTGACCGGCCTCCAGGTACCCCGCGAGCTCGGCGTGCACCAGGCGTACCCGCAGGTCACCCAGCCGCAGGCCATCCGGCAGCAGGTCGCAGCGCACACCCCGCGTGGCCGCCCAATCGCAGAGCCACCGCCGCGAGCAGTCCAGCAGCTGCCGATCCGCATCGAGCAGGACGTACTCGCCGGCGCCGACGACTCCCCAGTCCAGCAGCCGTGCCACCATCGTCCCGAGGCCGGCGCCCACCTCGAGCACCCGCGGCGCACCCGCGGGCATCAGGTGGCCCAGCTCGGCCAGCACCTGCCGGTTGAGCGCCTGGTCATCCACGGTCGTCTTCGCGGCCAGGTAGCGGGCATAGCCGGACGTTGCCGACGCGGCATCGAGGCCGGTCATTGCTTCTCGGCTACCATCGCGAACTTGCGCACCCGCCCGCTGTCCATCCAGTCGCTCCAGAGCTGGTGCGAAGTGATCAGGTCGGCGGTGGCCCGCGCCCCGATCTGGCCGGCGATCCGGAGTGAGTCAGCTCGATAACAGCGAAGCAGCGCTGCGGCCGTTGCCTGATGGGAGGAGCTGTCCTCACGCCGCCAGGTAACGGTCAGCCCCGCTTCGCGCAGCACAGCTGTCAATTTCGCCAGCTGAATGGGCCAGACCGTATCGGCGCCGGGCATCAGGGCTCGCTCCTGCTCGGTCAGCGGCCGGCCTTCCTCGACCGTGAAGGCGAACCGCCCGCCCACTTCCAGCACGCGCGCCACCCCGTCCGCCAAGGCTTCCTTGTCGGGAAACGCCAACATCGTCTCCAGCAGGAGTACTACTTCAAAGCGGCCCTCGGGCAGCGGCGGGATGTGAGCCTGCTCGAATCGGCAGGTCAGGTTCGAGGCCAGCTGCCGGGCGATGGCCAGCGCGGGGGCGGAGTGATCAACGCCCAGGTAGCGGCAGCCCGACTCCGCCGTGATCATCCGACCTGGGCCGGCCACCCCGCAGCACAAGTCGAGCACGGAGACGCCGCGGCCGACCCCGGCGCGGTGCGCCAGCGTGCGGACCTCGGCCGCCCGCATGAAGCTCTCCTGGCCCACATACTCGCCCGCGGGGAAGGCGGCCGCCCGTGCCTGCTCTAGTGCCGTCAAGGTTGGTGCTCGCTGATCCCGTCGAACCGTGCCCACCACTTCTCCGTACCATGCTGTGTCAGGTATGACGGATCGGCGGCGGGTGTAGTTCAGATCGGCCGGAGGCTGGCGGCTGGCTCCGTGCGGCAGCCGCTCTCGACGGCGGGAGCATCGTGCGGGTCCACGTAGTAGTCCCCGAGGGTTTCGACAATCCCGGTCAGCCCACCGGCGGCAACATCTACGACCGGCGGGTCTGCGCGGGACTGGCCGAGGCCGGCTGGGAGGTGCTGGTCGCGACCGTCGGCGCGGCGTGGCCGGTACCCGACTCGGACGCCCGAGCCGACCTGACCCGGATCGTCTCCGCCATCCCCGACGGGGAGATCACCCTGATCGACGGACTGATCGCCTCGCCGACCGCAGCGCAGCTGCTGCCACACGCCGGCCGGATACGCATGACAGTGCTCCTGCACATGCCCCTGGCCACCGCCCTCGGCATCCGCCACGACGCCAGCGCGGAGCGCTCCGAGCGAGTCGTGCTACGCGGCGCCACGGGCGTGATCGTTACCAGCGACTGGACCCGCCAGCAGGTCCTGACCCGATACGAGATCCCGGCCTGCCGGGTGCACGTCGCCCGGCCGGGCGTCGATCGGGTCGCTGCCCCCGCCCGGCCCGTCCGCGGTCAGCTGATCTGCGTCGGAACTCTCGGTCGCCACAAGGGGCAGGACCTCCTCGTCGAGGCACTCGCCGAGGTGCGTGACCTGGACTGGCAATGCGTGCTGGCCGGAGCGCTCGACCGCGACCCGGACTTCGCCGGCCAATTGCGAGCCCGTATCACTCGGCTCGGCTTCGGCGACCGCGTTCGGCTCACCGGGGTCCTGACCGGCGCGGCGCTCAGCCACGCGTACACCACTGCCGACCTGCTCATCGCGCCGTCCCGCTCGGAGACCTACGGCATGGCAGTAACCGAAGCCCTCGCCCACGGCCTGCCCGTCATAGCCGCCGCGGTCGGTGGGCTGCCCGAGGCGCTCGGCTCCAACGCCGATGGCACCCGCCCCGGTCAACTGATTCCGTCCGGCGATCCGGCTGCCCTCGCCGCCGCGATCGGGGACTGGCTGGGCGACGAGCGCCACCGACACCGGCTGCGAGTCGCCGCACGAAACCGGCGGTCGAGCCTGTGCGGCTGGGAACACACCACACACGAGATAGCGAACGCACTGACCGCCCACCGGCGCAGTAAGCCTGTGCCGGTCGGGGTGAACAACCAGCCTGAAGAGACCAGCGGTCGGGCGTGAACCACCCGCCGCCTCGGCTCGTGAAACCAAACGTGGCCTCGCAGGTGTGGCTCACGCTAACTCGAGCGTCGCTGGAGACCTGATGCAGCTGAAAAGTGATCAAGACAAAGTGCGCTCGATGACATTCAGAACCGAGAGCCGCATAACAATCGCCAGCAGCGTCCGTGACGTGTGGGCGTACGTCTGTGACGTCGGACGCTGGCCGGAGTGGGCGCCAACGGTTCTCGAATGCCGGGTTCGCGGCGGAGCTGCGCTCCAGCCGGGCTCCCGGGTGGAGCAGCGGGCGAAGGGAATACTCGGGCTGACTCGCGGCCGGAGCCAGCAGGTGACCGCTGTCGAGGCGCCCCGCTACGTGGCGTTCGCCGGGCCGATGGGCACTTCCGCGGCACGCTGGGCAATGGAACTCGAGCCAGTGGATGACGGGCGGACCGACGCCATGATGTGGATTGAGGTCGACCTTGGGGGCATCATGCGCGCGGTCCCGCGCACCCTCAAAGGCAGAGTTCAGCGCGTAAGCGATCAGGAGATGGTGGCGATCAAGGCTGCGGTCGAGTCCGCTAGCCGGGTAAGCGCGGAGTCCTAGATGGATCGCGCGCGGTCCTACCGCGAAGGTGCCGAGATCGAGGAGCACACCGTGAGCCAGCTTGACGGTACGCGCGAGCACCTGATCGAGACATACCGCAAGAAGGCGAAGCATTACGACATCACCTCCCGGCTCTACCCCGCGCCCGGTTATCCCCAGCGGGCACAACGCCTCCAGGCCGTACAAGCGCTCGGCCTGCGCGCGGGTGACAGCGTCATCGACATCGCCTGCGGCACAGGTCTGAACTTCCCGCTGCTCGAGGAGGCGATCGGTCCGAGCGGCCGGATCGTCGGCGTCGATCTGACCGACGCGATGCTCGCCCGTGCCCAGGATCGGATAGCGACGAACGGCTGGAGCAATATCAGCCTCGTGCAAGCCGACGCGGTCGACTTCGAATTCCCGACCCAGGTCGACGCGATCCTGTCCACCTACGCCATGTCACAGGTGCCTGAGTGTGCAGCGGTGATCGCCCACGGCGCCGCGGCCCTTTCTGGCGGCGGACACTGGGTCGTGCTGGATCTCAAGCTTCCCGGCAACACGCCAGGGTGGCTAGCGCAGCTCGGAACCGCCATGGTGCGGCCCTTCGCCTCGATCGATCAGTGGATCATGCGCCGTCCGTGGGAGGCGATTCGCGCAGCCATGCAGGAAGACCTGACCGACGTCTGCTGGACCGAGTTGTTCTTCGGAACCGCATTCCTCGCTGCCGGATCCCGCGCGGCCGGGCCGGCGGGCGCTACCGGCAGCATGACCTGACGGTGCTCAGGCCCGCGCACGGGATTGCTGGTAGTGCGCGATGGCCACAGCGGTGGCCGGCGCACGGAAGATGTCGGCGAAGACGTCGACGCTGGTGTCGATGCTGTTCTGCAGGCCGTGGTTGAGCCAGGTCTCGAACAGGCCTTTCTGCGCGGCGATGACTTCACGGGTGCATGCGGTGACCGAGCCGAGCAGTTCGAGTGTGGCCGCGCGCAACTGGGCCGGCTCGACGGTGCGGTTGATCAGGCCCTGGGCGGCGAACTCGGTGACCGGGTACAGGGCTCCGGTGAGGATGATTTCCCTGGCCCTGGACAGGCCGACATACTGCTGCAGCAGTGCCGCCTCGACTACCGAAGGGATGCCGAGTCTGACTTCGGGCAGCCCGAGGCGGACGTCTGGGTGAGCGACTCGCAGGTCGCAGGCGAGTGCCATCTCGAACCCAGCGCCGATGCAATAGCCGTT
This sequence comes from Streptosporangiaceae bacterium, assembly GCA_049675875.1. GTDB lineage: Bacteria > Actinomycetota > Actinomycetes > Streptosporangiales > Streptosporangiaceae > JAJYUU01. The sequence continues at coordinate 51,696 of JBAUAR010000011.1, read as the reverse complement.
GATCATCGCCACTGTCGGCACCGGCACTCGCCGTATCGCGCCGATGCAGTCGCGGACGCTGGAGATGATCGCCCGGCCATCTTCGGGCGCGGCGTCCGCGAAGGTGCTGATGTGCATCCCCGCCGAGAAGGCGCGTTCCCCGCTGCCGGTCACAATGATTGCCTTGACGCTGTCACCGATGCCGGTGACAGCCTCGGTGATGCGGGTGAGGTCCTGGACGTACAGGGCGTTGCGGATCTCCGGGCGGTCCAGGGTGATCCAGCGGATGCCATTCTCGTCGGTGATGAGGGGCTGCCCCATGGCGAAGTCTCCTGGTGGTCGAGTCACGCTGACCGCAGCAGACTGCTAGCTGAGTCCCGCCGTAGGCAACTGGATGGTGACGCCACGGGCGAGTGGCTGCACCTGGACGAGCTTTCCGTTCTGCCACTGGGTGAAGTAGTAGGGCGTGGTCGCGGTGTGCGTGAACGTGTTGAACTTGATCAGCCCGGCCGTCGTTTTCGCATCGGTGTGCGACATTCCCAACAGCGCGGCGGCGAGAGCCGACTGGCGGCACGAACGATCAGCTCCGGCCGGCGGACTGCTGGGCTTGCGTGATAGCCCAGGCGGCGTTAATCAGGCCGATGTGACTGAACGCCTGTGGAAAGTTGCCGATCATCTCGCCATTGCGGGGGTCGACCTCCTCGGCGAGCAGGCCGACATCGTTGATGGCGGCGGCGGCACGCTCGAAGGACGCTGTGGCCGCATCAACATCTCCGGCGAGCGCCTGCGCCTGCGCGAGCCAGAAGGTGCACAGCAGGAACGTGCCCTCCTGACCCGGCAGACCGTCGCTGGCTAGGTACCGGTACACCAGCCCGCGCTCGTCTGTCAGCCGCCGGGCGATGGCATCGATCGTTGCCTTCATCCGCGGGTCATCGCCCGGCAGGAATCCGGTGATGGTCAGCATCAGGCTCGACGCGTCAAGGTCCTCGCTGCCGAACGCCTGCGTGAAGGCACCGGCCCGCTCATTCCAGCCGCTGGTAAGGATGGCCGCCCGGATCTCGTCACGGGCAGCTCCCCAGTCAGCCAGCCGGTCTTCGGCGCCGAGATGGCTGGCCAAGGCGATCGCGCAGTCCACCGCGGCCCAGCACATGAGCTTCGAATACAGGAAGTCCTGCGGCTCGCCCCGGATCTCCCAGATCCCCTGGTCCTTCTCCCGCCAGCGGGTAGCGGCGGTGTCGGCGGCCGTGACCAGGAACCGCCTGGTTACCGGGTCCAGTTCGCCGAGCTGGTCGACCAGCCGCTGCGCAGCGCGGAGCAGTTCACCGTACACGTCGAGCTGCCGCTGCAGCCATGCGCCGTTGCCGACCCGGACCGGCCGGCTGCCTCGCCAGCCTGCCAGATGTGGCAGCTCCCGCTCGGACAGGTCCCGCTCGCCGCCAATGCCGAACATGATCGGCAGGTCCGCGCCGCGCTGCGGCCCGGAGGCGGCCGCATTGGCCAGGAAAGCGAAGAACTTGTTCGCCTCGTCTGGGCAAGCCGCCACCCACAGGGCCTCCATGGTCAGGCTGGCGTCGCGCACCCAGGTGTAGCGGTAGTCCCAGTTCCGCTCACCGCCGATAGTTTCCGGCAGCGAGGTGGTCGGCGCCGCCACGATCGCTCCCGTCGGCGCGAACGTCATGGCCTGCAGCACGCGCCCTGAATGACGCACCAGCTCACGCCACGGCCCCTCGTAATTCTGGTGAATCGCTGACCAGGACCGCCAGCCCTCCTGTGTGTCGTCCAGCCGGCCGGTGATCTCCGCCGCGGTCCACGGGGCCAGTGGCGGGCCGACCATGTCCTCGTGCCCGAGCGCAAACACGGCAGACTGCCCGGCGCCCAGCCGGATAGTGGCGGTCGCGGTGGCGTCAGCCACGGCGAAGCTGATCGACGTGGACAAGAGCAGGCGGCTGGCGCCGCCCCTGGCAGCGAGCCCGCCGGGGACAGGAACCAAGGCGGAGCGGATGAGCCCGTACTCCGGCCGGGGCGCGTAGCTGATCTCCGCTTCGACCTCACCGCGGGTGCAGGCCAGCGAGCGCAGCAGCGTACCTGGCGAGTCGGCCCCCAAGTGGTGGCCACGCTCGTCGCGGCCCATCGCGAGGGCATCAGTGAGTACCGCGGTGCCACCTGCGGTGGTAAAGGTGGTCTCCAGTACTAGCGTCTGGTCCACGTACCGGCGGCTGACTTGGAACTCGGCTGCGGGCCGGATCGCGAAATGGCCGCCGGCCTGGTCAAGGATGCGGCAGAACACCGACGGCCCGTCGAAGCGGGGGAAGCAGAGCCAGTCCACCGAGCCGTCCCGGCTGACGAGAGCCGCGGAGCGACAGTCCGAGAGCAGCGCATACTCGCCGATCGACAAACCGTCCATGGCGGCTTCCTCTCATGATCGGTCAGACGTGTTCGCGTGGAGCAGATGCGAGCAGAGTTCGCCCACCGTGCGGGGGGAAGGCGTCCGCGCTAGAGCGGCTCTCCCACAGTAAACAGGTCAGCGACAATTGCCAGACCGCAGCATTGACACAGGCCGTAGCCATCAAACGGACAGGAGCCGACATCGTGGACATGAAGCTCGAGGTGGTCATCATCCCCGTCTCGGACGTCGACCGCGCGAAGCAGTTCTACGGGAGACTCGGGTGGCGGCTCGATGCCGACTTTCCCTTCGATAACGGCGTCCGGATCGTCCAGTTCACCCCGCCCGGCTCGGGAAGCTCGATCCAGTTCGGCGCAAAGGTCACGTCGGCCGTGCCTGGCTCGGCCCAGGGCCTGTACCTGATCGTTTCCGATATCGAAGCTGCGCGTGGCGAGCTCACCGGCTACGGAGCCCAGGTCAGTAAGGTGTTCCACGCCGGGACGCCGGGAGCCCAGTTTCAGCCCGACGGTACGAGCGGCCGCGCGAGCGGTCCCGCGCCTGATCACGCCAGCTACGGCTCCTTCGCCACGTTCAGCGACCCGGATGGCAACGGCTGGCTGCTGCAGGAGGTCACGGCGCGGCTGCCCGGCCGGATCGACGCCGCGGAGACGGCCTTCGCATCCACGACGGACCTGGCGAACGCGATGCGACGCGCGTCGGCCGCGCACGGTGAGCATGAGAAGCGCCTCGGAACGGCCGACGCGAACTGGCCTGACTGGTATGCCGCGTACATGGCAGCAGAGCAGGCGGGGACGGAGCTGCCGACGTAAGCGACCACCACGTGGCCGCTCACCCGGCACCGACCCGGGTGGGAGCGTCAGTCGAGCGGGGGCGTCGGCAGTGGGCGCAGTCGCGCAAGCTGGGTGACGTGGCTCGTGGTCAGCTCGGTGAGGGTCGTCACGCCGAGCAGCTTCATGGTCCGTTCGGTCTGGTCGCGGAGGATTGCGATCGCGCGGTCGACCCCCTCGCGGCCGCCGGCCATGAGGCCGTACAGGTAAGCGCGGCCGACCAGGACGAACTTCGCGCCGAGGGCGACCGAGGCGATGATGTCGGCCCCGGACAAGATCCCGGTGTCGATCGCTATCTCTAGGTCCTTGCCGACCTCGCGTGCCACCGTAGGCAGGAGCTGGAACGGCACCGGTGCTCGGTCGAGCTGCCGGCCGCCGTGGTTGGAGAGCACAATCCCGGTCACCCCGAGGTCGGCGAGCTTCTTGGCGTCCTGGAGATTCTGGACTCCTTTGACAACTATCTTGCCTGGCCACAGCGAGCGAACAGCGTCGAGGTCCGCAAAGCTGATCGTCGGGTCCATCGCAGCATCGACCAGCTCGCCGACGGTTCCGCCGGTCGATGTCAGCGAGGCGAATTCAAGCTTCGGGGTCGTCAGGAAGTCGATCCACCACCGCGGCCGCGGAATGGCGTTGGCGACGGTGCCGAGCGTCAGCTTCGGAGGGATGGAGAACCCGTTGCGATTGTCGCGCAGCCGCGCCCCCGCCACCGGGGTGTCAACCGTAAACAGGAGCGTGTCGAAGCCTGCGGCGGCCGCCCGCCTGGCCAGCCCGTATGAGATGTCCCGGTCGCGCATGACGTAGAGCTGGAACCAGTTGCGACCGAGCGGGTTGGCGGCTTTGACGTCCTCGATCGAGGTGGTACCGAGGGTCGAGAGGGAGAACGGGATCCCAGCCGAGCCCGCCGCGGAGGCACCCGCGACCTCGCCCTCCGTCTGCATGAGGCGCGTGAAGCCAGTAGGGGCGATGCCAAACGGCAAGGCCGACGGGCCGCCGAAGATCTCGCAGCTGGTGTCAACCTCAGCGGCGCCGCGCAAGATCGAGGGGTGGAACTCGACATCCCGGAATGCCTGCCGGGCGCGTGCGATCGAGATCTCCTCTTCCGCGGCACCGTCTGCGTAGTCGAATACGGCCCTCGGAGTGCGCCGCTTCGCGATCGCGCGCAGGTCGTTGATCGTGAGTGCCGACTCCAGGCGGCGCTTCTTCGCATCCAGCTCGAGCCGCTTGAACCGCAGGAGCTCACGGACCTCGTTCGGCCTGGGAAACTGGCGTTGCACCATGGCTAGATTCCGTACACCCGTGCGGCGGTCCCGCCGAGCCCCGTCACCAGCGCTGCCGGGTCATCGGCTATCGACTGTCGTGCGGCTGGGGTGCTTTCCGGGTGGTGACAATCCTCCGTTTGCGCAAAGACTCGAGCCATTCCTGCCCGCTGAGCAGCCGCGTAGTCTTGCCGGTCCTGACCTCGCCGGCCGCGGCAACTGCCATCGCGACGCTGGCAGCGGTCATGTCATCAGGTGCCTCATACACGACGAGCACGTCATACTCGCCAAACGGAAAGCCCGCCACGACGATCCTGGCTCCCAGCTCCTCTAGGGCCGGCCGGATCACTTCCACCGGGTCTTCCGGCGCCTTGAGCTGGTCCGCCATTGACTTGGCGGTATAGGAGGCCTGGTACATGTAGAGCGGCATCGAGTTTCCCCTTGCGCGGGAACAGGCGAGCAGGTCACCAGCCAGTCCGCGTCACTCGGGGCAGCTGCCCACGGGTGCACGGCAACGGACTGAAGACCACTGCGGTGCAAAGATCGTAGACCGGCCCAGTCGGGCACGCCAGCCTCCGCCCGCCGACCAGCCCGTTCCTCGAACATGCCAGGATCACGTGGCCGATCAGCGGGTGCTGAGTATGAGGCGCTCTCGGTCGAACAGCGCTGAAGCGACTCTCCACCCCAGCCGGTTGAAGACCAGCAGCAGCAGTGCGCAGCCGACGGCTAGGGCCAGAGTCGGGTGGATGATGTTGACCGCGATGAGCGTCGTAACGGCGATCGATGGCAAGTTGGCGAGCAGGCCGAGCTGCTGGGCAACGCGGACCTCGCTGACCCGGGTGGATAGCGCGATGCCAATCCAGATCGACCAGCCGGCAATCAGCGGGGTGAAGATCAACTGGGCGAGGACGTCCGGGCCCGCCAGCAGGGCCGAGCCGACTCCCGGCTGGGCGAACACCTCCACAGAAACTGCGAACAGGGCGAACACGGCGTAAGAGATCGCGACTGACGGCGCCAGCACGGCGAGGGCCTTGCCGAGCAGGAACTCTTCGCGGCGGACAGGGGTGGCGAGCACGGGCTCCAGCGTGCCCTGCTGGCGCTCGCCGACCACGGCATAGGCGGCGAGGGTCGCGGGCACGAGCGCTGGGATGGCCAGCAGGTAGAGCAGCTCATGGTGATGCGCGATCTGGCCTGCTGACAGGGCGGGCAGAGTGAAGACCGTGATCATGGGCTGGATGAGAAACAGCAGCGGGAAAATCGCCATTGCGGCGACGACGGAGCGATTGCGCCGGTACTCGCGGAGTTCCTTGTGGTAGATAGCCCGCACCCGGCTGCTGCTGATGTTCATCGGCGGTGCGCCTCCTCGTCCTGGCTGATGAGCTGCAGGTAGATGTCTTCGAGCGAGTGCTGCGATTGGCTGATCGACAGCACGTCGGCTCCGGCTGCGACCAGCGCGCGGGTGGCCGCTGGGGCGGCGGCCGCGGGGTCGGACACGGCCAGCACATACGCGGCAGGTCCATCCTGGTGCCAGCCGTCGACGGCGGGCAGTCCGGAAAGGACGCCTGCGGGGTCAGCCAGCGGCATGCGGGTCTTGACCGAGATCGTCTTGGCGAATAGCTGGTCACGCAGCTCGTCGGGCCGGCCGATCGTGCGGAGGGTGGTGTTGAGGATCGCGACTCGGTCGCAGAGCCGCTCAGCTTCCTCCAGTCGGTGGGTGGTCAGGAAGATCGTTACGCCGCGCTGGCGGAGCCCGTCGATTAGTTCATGGACCTCGCGGGTGGCGACCGGGTCCAGCCCGGAGGTCGGCTCGTCCAGGAACAGCACCTCCGGGTCGGACAGCAGCGCCCGCGCTAGCGCGACCCGCTGTCGCAGCCCCTTAGACAGCGAACCGCAGACATCGCTGGCCCGGTCGGCCAGGCTGACTGCGCGCAGCGCACGATCAATCCGCTCGGCCGGGTTGGATATCTCGTACAGGGCGGCGAAGCAGTCGAGGTTCTCGGCCACGGTCAGCCGCAGATACAGGCCCGGCGACTCGGGCATGATCGCGATCCGCCGGCGGATCTGGACCCCGTTCTCTGGCGTGAGCGGAATTCCGGCAACCGTCGCCGAGCCTGACGTCGGGGCTATGAGAGTACCGAGCGTCCGCACGGTCGTGGTCTTTCCGGCACCGTTGGGCCCGAGGAAGCCGAACACTTCCCCCTGGCTGATCTCGAAGGAGACGTTCTCGAACGCGACCCTGTGACCGAAGCGCTTGCTCAGCCCGTGCACCGAGAGCGCCGGGACAACTCGCGTCGCCTCGGAAGCCGTCGTCATGCCGGACCACCCCCGATGGTCAATGAGTCCGTCAGTTCTGCCAGTCATCTGTTCTCCTCGTGGCCAGCGAAACGGGTAATCATGCACGTTGCAGATCCGGATAGCAAGCCAGGCTGGCGCCGAACGCCTGTCGTTCCAGCCGGGCGTAGTGGTAGCTCGCGGCACTGAGCAAGATGCGGGCTGGCCAGCCGTAGCTAGCCCGGATCTGGCGCAGCTCAGCTGGCCGGGCGTAGCGCGCCAGCCATGACGCGGAGAACCGGAGGCTGGTCAGCGAAGCCTTCCGCTGGGCCTGCATCTCGCATCGCCGGTAGACAGTGGCGGGCAGGTAGCGAGTCATGGCCGACAAGATCTGCTGTTCTTCGTCGGCGATGTGCTCGTCGAGCATGGTGCGCAGTCGAGTAACCGAAGCGAGCAGCCTGGCAACTGCGTCGGGGTTTGCGCCGATGGCAGCCAAGGCCCGACTAGTGCTGCCGATCGCTGCCTCGATATCGCGATGGTCGTCGGTCAGCGGGATCAGGTCGACGGCTTGTCCGGCAGCGGTGGTGAGGGCGGGCCAGAGGATGTGGTCCTGGTTGGCCTGATGCCGGCAGATCTCGGCGAACAGCGCAGTGGCGTACCGGCTGATGGCGCGCGATTGGACGTACGGTGCGCCCCGGTCCGTAATCTCGGCCAGGCGGGCGGCGAGCCGCTGCATGTCTTGGCGCATCGCCCGGTGGATGACGACGATGCCCGTCAGGTCGGGCTCCCGCGTCGGCCGGGTGCTGCGGACGAATGGCGATCTGGTGGTCACGCCCCGAGCATCGCCCAGCGTGCTGGTGGCCGACTTGCGGCGGACTTGCGGCCAGGTTGCGGACGCGTCAGGGTGGGGCTGATTCGCTCTCGCTGCGAGGTTGCCATGATCGCCGTCCAGGTGCTCGGCCCGCTGGAGGTCACCGTCGAAGGTGCTCCGGCAGACCTGGGTGGGCCGAGGCAGCGATGCGTGCTGGCCCGGCTGATTGCCGAGCACGGCCGGGCGGTCTCCGCTGACCGGCTCATAGAAGATCTGTATGCCGATGAGGCACCCCCCAGAGCGATCGCCGCGTTGCAGTCCTATGTCTCTCACCTGCGCCGGGCACTTGAGCCCGGTCGTCCTGCCCGCGCCTCAGCACGCGTGCTGGTTACCTCCCCGCCGGGTTATGCGGTTCGGCTGGACCGTGACCTGGTTGATGCGTGGTCGTTCGAGGAAGAGGTCCAGCAAGCCTCAGCGCTGAACGATCCCGCCGCCACGCACGCCCGGCTGTCGTCGGCGCTGGCGGCCTGGCGCGGTGCCGCCTTCCAGGAGTTCGCGGGCCTGTCGTGGGCCGACCTGGAAGCATCGCGGCTGGGCGAAATGCGCCTGACGGCCATGGAAATTCGGGCGAATGCAGCGCTGGGGCTGGGCCACGCGGCGCAGACCATCGCCGACCTGAGCCGCCTCACCGCCGAGCATCCGCTGCGCGAGGAGGCATGGCGGCTGCTCGCGCTGGCGCTCTACCAGTCGGGCCGCCAGGGCGAGGCTCTGGGGGCGCTGCGCCGGGTCCGGGCTCGGCTAGCCGAAGACCTCGGCGTCGACCCCGGCAAGGCCCTGCGCGAGCTTGAGGAAGGCATTCTGGCCCAGGCCCCGCAGCTGTCGGCAGTCGCCGCCGCGCCGCCGCGGCTGTTCGGCGCGGCCGGGTATGCACCCGAGATCAGCGAGCTGGCGTTTGCCGGGACGAGCCTGTATGTCGGCCGCGCCTATGAGCTGGAGCAGGTAAGCAAGTCCGCGCTGGCGGCGGCGGCGGGCCGGATGCGGATCGTGCTGGTAACTGGCGAGGCTGGCGCAGGCAAGACCGTGCTAGCAGACCGGGTGAGCCGGCAGCTAGCCGCCGAGGGCTGGTCAGTAACCACCGGGCGCTGCCCGGAAGACGAGGGCGCACCCGCGGGCTGGCCATGGGCCGAGGTCCTCCGGCAGCTGGAGCGCACGGCTCCGCCTACCGATCCGCAGGGCCTGGCCATCCTGCTGACCGACACGCCGACCGGCGACGCAGACGTGCCCGCCGCCCGGTTCAGGCTGCACCGAGCCGTCCGCTCCTACCTTCAGGACGTCAGCCGCACCGCGCCGCTGCTGGTAGTACTCGACGACCTGCACCGCGCGGATGGTGAGACCCTGGCGATCCTCGCCGACCTCACGGCGGAACATGTCACGGCCAGAATGCTCGTGCTGGCTAGCTACCGTCCCGCCGAGGTCAACGAGCGGCTCCGTGACCTGCTCGCAGCGATGGCAACCCGGGAACCCGTACGGCTCGCGCTGATCGGACTGGACCCGGTGGCAGCGGGTGAACTGATCAGGGCAACATGCGCCCGCCCTGTCGACGAAGCAACGGTACGAGTCATCACCGAGCGCACCGGCGGCAACCCGTTCTTCATTAAGGAAACGGCGAGGCTGCTCGACTCCGAAGGTGAACTCGCCGCATCGTCTGAAGTGCCCGCCGGAATCCGGGACGTTCTACTCCGGCGGATCGCCAGGCTGCCGGCCAGCGCCCAGACGATTCTTCGGCAGGCGGCGGTCCTCGGCATAGAGACCGACTTCGACGTGCTCGGCTCCGTTGCCGGTACCCACGATGACGTGCTCGTCGACGCCGTCGAGGCGGGGCTGCTCACCGGCCTGGTGATCGAGCCGAGACCAGGCCAGGTCCGATTCGCGCACGCGCTGGTTCGCGACACGCTGTACCAGGACCTGTCCAGGTTGCGGCGGTCTCGGCTGCATGCCCGTTCGGCTGAGGCCATCGAAGCGCACCGTCCAGGCGACGTCGCCGCCCTCGCCTACCATCTCGCCGCGGCAGGCACCGACCCGGTGCGCACAGCCCGGTACAGTCGACTCGCAGCTGAGCAGGCAGAGCAGCACTTCGCCTTCCCTGAGGCCGTCCGGCTGTGGGAGCAGGCCATCGCGTCCCTCGGCCAGGCTAGCGACACCCCCGCCCGAGACCGGCTTGAGCTGGTGCTCGGTCTGGTCGGCGCACTTTCTCAGGCCGGGCACTTGACCAGCGCCCGCTCCTATCGGCGCGATGCAATCCGCGCTGCGCTGCAACTCGGTGACCCGGTCCTGGTTGCCCGCGTCATCACCGCGTTCGACGTGCCGCGGGCCTGGTTCTTCCGTGAATACGGCGAAACCGACGATGAGCTTGTCGGCACGGTCGAGCAGACGCTGACCCAGCTGCCACCGGGCGATCACCCGCTGAGCTGTCGCCTGCTCGTCACGCTGGCCTTCGAACTCGCGGACGGCGACTCCGAGCGCGGCGATCAGGCCGCCGCAGAATCCATAGCGATGGCCCGGCGCCTCGGTGACCCCTTCCTGCTGACCATGGCCTTTGGCGGCCGCTGGGTCCAGTGCCTGAGCTTCCGGCACGACGGGCTGGATGAGCGGCTGCGTATCGGCGCCGAGCTGCTTTCGCTACCCGCCAAGCCAGTGACCGCCGAGGCACTCGCCCACATGATGCTCATGGCTGCTAGTTGCGGCGCCGCGGACTTCGCCGCGGCGGACCAGCACGCCGACCAGGCCGCGGGCATCGCCGACCGCTACGACCTCCCGACCGTCGCCGCCGCCGTAAGCATCTACCGCGCGACACGCGCAGCGCTGCGCGGAGACCCGGCTGCTGCGGAGTTCTACCGGCAGGCCGGCGCGGAAATGGACCGTCTCGGGCTGGGGCCGCAGCACGGGGCCGTGCTGGCGATCCTCGGCCGGTCAGCCGTGCTGATCATGCAGGACCGGATGGCGGAGATCACGGCCGAGCTATGCGATGACCCGCGGACGCCTAGCCTGCTTCCTGAACTGCACGCGCTCGGGCTCGCCGCAACGGGCCGCGCCGCCGAGGCGCGCGTGGCCAGCCCCCTCCACCCGATTCGCCCGGACCGCCGCTGGCTGTTCCTGACCGGCATCCGTGGCCTGCTTGCCATCGCTCTTGCTGACCGCGAACACGCCGAATTCGCTTACCAGGCGCTGCTCCCTTACGCCGGCCGGCCCGCGGGGGCCGACACGATGCTGATAACACTCGGGCCCGTGGCCCAGATCCTGGGCGACCTCGCCCGCTACCTCGGCCTCCCCAGCTCGGAGGCCCACTACCAGCACGCGCTTGCCATCGCCGAGCACGCCGACGTCCAGATGTGGCGCGAGGCGGCCTTAAGACGCATGCACTAGCAACGAGCAGATGCGTACGTCGCCACGTTCGACGAAGTAGTTCTGGGCGCTGCTATGACCGGCGCAGGCTCTCAGCGGGCGGGCTTGGGGCACCAGACGCCGAAGCGGTTCCCCATGGGATCGCTCAGATGCGCAAACTCGATCGCCCCGTTGTCGACCAGTGGTACGACCACGGTCGCGCCGAGGCCTTGCGCTCGGTCGACCGCCGTGGGCACGTCATCGACCTGGACGTAGAAGATCGCCCAGCTGCCGGCCCCCGTCTGCGAGGTATCCCACAAGCCGCCGCGATCTTTGTCGATCATGCTGTACCGGCCCGGCACCGACGGCTTGCCGACCTCCCAGCCGAACAGGCCGCCATAGAACGCCTGCGACGCCGCCGGGTCCGGTGAGCCAATCTCAAAGTAGTTCACATTGCTGGTCATAACGACCTCCTCCCATGGGGATCCTCTCGGATTGCATGCTAAGCAGCCCCTCGGACAATGTGACTGGCGCCAGGTCGGCGCGGATCCCGGCGGCCGGGCTGAGACCGTCTGCAGGCACCAGATCAAGCGCGCGCTGACGTTTACATCTGAGTGCCGCTGGCCACCAGCTTGTCGTCAGCCGCCCTCGCGCTCAGCTTCCAGGTGGCCGGGTAGTCGGCAACCCGAAGCTCTGCTATCAATGCTTTCTGCTGCGGTGTCATGGTCCCGTTCTCCTTGCGCCGATCTTCGCGTGCGATCCGCTGGCCAGGGCCCCCACGAAACAGGTGAGCGTTGACGCGACGGTCCTGGACCGAATCGACCACGCGGCGGGCTCGGAACTCATCCATGTACTGAACGGTAGCCACACTTCCTGGAGGATCTCTGAAAGCTCGCTGGATGCCCGCGCAGACCGTCGCCATCCTTCGTCGGGTACTCGGGATCTTCCTTCAGTCCCGTCAGCTGACGTAAGCCAGTGGCACCATCGCAGTGTCGGACGTTACGTGTCCCGCCAAGGAGCCAACCAATGACTCAACCCGGCGCAACGCCACCGGACCGGACGCCGTCAGCGCTTAGCAGGCTCGAAGCGGCCGGTCGGGCAGACATATTCGTCGCCCATGCGCACCCCGAACAGCTCGTGGACCTGGGCGAGGTCCGCCTCAACTACGCCACTGCCGGCGACCCATCGCTACCTCCACTGCTCCTCATCCCGGGCCAGACCGAATCGTGGTGGGGTTACGAGTCGGCTCTGCCGCTACTGGCCGAACGGTTCTGCTGTTATGCCGTCGACTTGCGCGGGCAGGGCCGCTCGAGCTGGACGCCTGGTCGATACAGCCTCGACAACATGGGTAACGACCTGGTCCGCTTCATCGATACGGTCATCCGCCGGCCCACCGTGGTCAGCGGACTGTCGTCAGGCGGGGTCCTCGCGGCGTGGCTCTCCGCCTACGCCCGACCGGGCCAGGTCATCGCCGCAGCATGGGAGGACCCGCCGTTGTTCTCCTCCGAGCTGACCCCCGCCTACGGCCACGGCATGCGCCAGTGTGTGGGGCCGCTCTGGGCGCTCTACGCAAAGTGGCTCGGCGATCAATGGTCGATTGGTGACTGGGATGGTCTCCTGCGCGCGGCGCCGAGCGAACTGCCGGGCTGGGTAGCGGGGCTCGTCGCGGGCCGCGGGAACGGCGCAGCCACCGGGCCGCCCCAGAACCTGCGTGAATATGACCCGGAGTGGGCGCGCGCCTTCTGGACGGGCACCGTCGCCGCCAACTGCGACCACGCTCGCATGATCGCCGCGGCCAGGGTGCCCGTCCTGTTCACCCACCACTTCCGGATGATCGACGCCGACACCGGCAACCTGATTGGCGCCATCTCCGATGAGCAGGTCGAGCACGTGCGCCAGCTTGTTACCGGTGCTGGCCAGTCATTCGAGTATCGCTCGTTCCCTCAGCAACCCCACGCCCTGCACCAGGCCGATCCGCAGCTCTATGCCCGGACCATTGCTGAGTGGGCGACGTCGGTGCTGGCGGACCGAGCCGAGGACGACGATCTTCGTGCCGGCCGTTGAGACGCTCCCCGGACACACCCCCGTCCTGATCGTCGGCGGCGGACCGGTCGGCCTGTCCTGCGCCGTCGAGTTAGCCCACCACGGTGTGGAGAGTCTGGTACTCGAGCGCCGACCGGACGTCTCGCACCTGCGGCCGAGAGCCAAGACGACCTCCGCGCGGACGATGGAGCACTTCCGCCGCTGGGGCATCGCCGGGCAGATCCGCCGTCGCGCCGGGCTGCCGGTCGATTGGTCGGACACCGCCGTGTTCTGCACGGCGCTGACGGGCCGGGAGATCACCCGCATCACCGGCTGCTTCGGCCTCGACCTGACTGGCTCGGAGCTGGTCGCCGAAGCCGGGCAGCAAGTGGCCCAGCCAGTCGTCGAAGAAGTCCTGCGCGAGACGCTGACCACCTCCGATCTGGCCGGGCTGGCGCTCGGGGTACAGGGAGTGGCCGCCGGCCAGGGCGAAGATGGAACCTGGGTCGATGTCGTCGACCGGACCGGCGCCAGCCGCCGCGTCGCCGCCGACTGGGTCATCGGCTGCGAAGGTGCGCGAAGCGTCGTCAGGGACGCTCTGCAGTCGGACTACGACGTCGTCGACGGAGGTCGGCCCAACTTCAGCATCGTCTTCCGGGCGCCCGGCCTGGCCGACCACGTACCGCACGGACCGGCCGTGCACTACTGGGTCCTCTCCGCATCCCAGCCCGGCTTGGTAGGGCGGTTTGACCTCGCCGACAGGTGGTGGTGCAGCGCGAACGGTGTCGACCCCGGGACGCAGCAGGCCGACCCACGGGAGATAGTCCGCAACCTGGTCGGAACCGACGTAGCGGTCGAGATTCTCTCCACAGACGCCTGGCAGGCGCGCATCGCGCTCGCCGGCCTCTGGCGGAACGGCCGGCTGTTTATCGCCGGCGACGCAGCCCACCAGAACCCGCCATGGGGTGGGCACGGATTCAATACCGGCATCGGTGACGCCGTCAACCTTGGCTGGAAACTCGCCGCAGTCATCAACCGGTGGGCGCCGCCTGATCTTCTCGATACATACGAGCTGGAACGAAGACCCGTGGCCCGGCAGACTATCGACGAGGCCGTGCGCAATATGTCGAACCTGGCGCCCGAACTGGCGGCCGTCTTGCAAGCCGACAGTGACCAGCAGTTCGAGGCGACCCGACAGCCTGCCGCTGACGCCATCCGGCGTACGAAAGACAGCGAGTTCCACAGCCTGGGCCTCACCCTGGGCTACCGCTACGACAACTCGCCCGTCATCGTCGGCGCGAGATCGGCAGCGCCAGCAGCTCACGGCACCTACACCCCGAACGCTGCACCCGGCGGTCGCCTGCCCCACTTCCGCCTGGACGGCGAGTCCCTGTACGACCGGCTCGGACGAGAGTTCTCGCTGGTCGGAGACCTTTCGCTGGCCGCGGGTCAGGCCCTCGCTCAAGCCGCGGCGGCTCTCGGCGTGCCGATGGCCGCTGTCGAGGTGGACGCATCCGACTGCGCCGCTCATTTCGACGCCGGACTTGTTCTGGTGAGACCCGACCAGCACGTGGCGTGGCGGGGAGTCCACGTCGACGATCCAGAGCAGGTCCTTCGGACCGCGATTGGCAGATCACACGGGGATTCACACGGTGCCACGAGACGATCCGGTCTCTGAAGGAGATGGCGGTGTCAGTGTTAAGCCCGGTGGTGGACTGGCGTATCCGCGGGTCCTATTTCGAGGGATGCAACTGCGAGGCCATCTGCCCATGCCGAAGCGTGGGCGGCCGTCCCGGCGGGCCCTCCAGTTTCGGGGAGTGCTTCGGCGCGTTGTCGTGGCATATCCACGACGGACACGCCGACGGTGTCGACCTTTCCAGCCTGCGGGTCGTCATGTCCATCCGCTTCCTCGACCGCGTGCAGCCGAGCACTCCCTGGGAAGTCGTTCTCTACGTCGACGACAACGGGAAGGACCTCCAACGGGCGCCGCGCTCGCCGACATCTTCCTCGGCCGCGCCGGCGGAACGGTCGCACGGCAGTACGGTCCAGCTATCGGCGAGGTGCACGCCGTGCGTCGAGCCCGCATCGCCCTTGAGCACATCGCGGCCCGCAAGCGCATCGGCGTGGTCGGCTATCTGTCGGTGGAGGCCGAAGGCGACGCCTCCGATCCAGGCGACGTCCAGTGTGGTATCCCCGGCCTCGATCACCCCGGTACCGAGCTTCACGGTGACGTGCTGCAGTCAACGGACCCAGCGCTGCGCTGGGAGGTGAGAGGACGACGAAACGCCGCCTTCTCCTCTGACCTTGACTACCGGTCCGGCGCCTGAGGGCGCGGTCTGCGCTGACGAGTAGCCGAAGCAGAACGGCCGCAGGTGGCAGCCACGGCCTGCCATGCGTCTTCGGTGGAAGGCGCATACTGTGACCGATGACGGGGCAGCCTTGCAGGGGGTCCTGGGTGGATCAGGCCAAGATTGAGGCACTTTCTGCCACCGAAGGGAAAAGGTTCCGGGACGACCGTCCACGTTCGGTGGAGGCGACCTCTCGCGCCGCGTGGACGATGCCCCGTGGGGTTCCGATGTCGTGGATGGATGAGCTATACGATCATCCGCCGGTATGGGTGTCGCACGGGGCGGGGTCTCGGTTCTGGGACCTTGACGGTCACGAGTATGTGGACATGTACATCGCGGACATGAGCGCCTTCTGCGGACACGCCCCCGCACCAGTCGTCCGTGCCGTCTGTGAGCGGATCGCGGCAGGGAGCCAGTTCCTCCTGCCGTCCGAGGACGCACTGGTCGTGGCTGAGGCGCTTGCACAGCGGTATGGGATGGACAAGTGGCAGTTCACGCTGTCTGCGACGCAGGCGAACGCGGAGGTCGTACGGGTCGCGCGGGTCCGGACCGGCCGTGAGAGGGTCGTCGTGTTCGACGGCAAGTACCACGGTCACCTTGAGCCAACGCTGGGCGTCCTCGAAGATGGCAGGGTTCTGCCGGAGTACACCGGCTTGCCAGTCGAGGTAGCGGCCAATCTTCGAATCGTGCCATTCAATGATCTGGATGCCGTCGAGCGTGCCCTCGCGCCTGGCGACGTGGCGCTGCTGCTGACAGAGCCAGCGATGACTAATGCAGGGTTCCTCCTGCCCGATCCTGGTTTCCACGATGGTTTGCGGGAGCTGACCCGCCGCAACGGGACGCTGCTCGCGATCGATGAGACTCACACGCTCGTTACCGCGCACGGCGGGCTTACCACCGAGTGGGGCCTCGAACCGGACTTCCTGACGGTCGGCAAGTCGATCGCCGGCGGGGTGCCGCTGGGCGCCTACGGGATGACGGACGACGTGGCTGTGGCGCTGCGTCCGCCGGCGGGCGGAGCGGCTGTGTCCGGGATCGCCTACGACGAGGTGGCTACGGGAGGCACGCTGTTCGCTAACGCGCTGTCGATGGCCGCTGCCCGCGCCGCCCTGACCGAGGTCCTGTCGCGGGAGGCATTCATGACCACGGCGAGGCTGGGTGAGAAGCTCGCGGCAGGTTTGCGGGCACTCATCGACCGGGCCGGGCTTCCGTGGTCGGTCAACACGCACGGTTCACACGCCTACTACTTCTTCAGCCCGCAGCCTCCGCGGGATGCCCGCGGCGCGCGGGACTGCGATGACCCCGGCCTGCGTGCGCTCATCCGGCTGTTCCTCGCCAACCGTGGCGTCTGGGAGTCAGGCTGGTGGCTCGGGCCCACGGTCTCGGTGACGCACACACCAGAGGACGTGGCGGCATACCTCAACGCGGTCGGGGAGTTCACCGAAGCGGTGGCGTGAAGTGGTCGGGCCGTGCGGTCACCGCGCTCTGACCCAGTATCCGAAGCAACGCCGATCAGCGACTTGTCGCAACGCGCAGCGCACCTTCAGCTCGCAGCCGCCCGAGATAACGCAGCCGACATCCAATCCGTTGACGCACTTGCCACGAAGTACCGGGGTGAATCACGGCCGCACCCAGATCACGGGGCGTTGGCTCCGGAAGGGATAAGCATGCCAACTCCTGAAAGGGCTGCTGAAATTCAGGCCACCGGGCTGGTACCTGGCGACAAGCTCGCCATGACCGTAGAGCCCGCCGGCGGTACGGCGGCGCCAACCACCACGCCGATCGTGGTAGTGCCGCTGCCCTCCTGAGATTCCCTGGGAAGCCGAGGCGTGCAGACCTGCCTGCTTCGTCGCCTACTGGGACGTCATCGCTGCGCTCGCCTCTCCGCCGGGCATGGGCTGGTGCCGATCTCCCGATGACGTTCAGGTCGCCATGGGGCAGGTCAGGCCTCCTCGGAGCTGGTAGCGGGGGAGTGGCCGCCCGGCCCCAGATGGGTGCGGGTGCCGTCGTGGTCGAGGATGCACAGTATCTCCGCGGCTTCCTCCTGCGCGCCGAACGCATGCGGCTCCATCGTGGAGAACTCCGCCGCCTCGCCGGCCCGGACGAGGATGGTCCGCTCGCCCAGTCGTAGCACGATGGTGCCGGACAGGACGGTGAACCAGTCCCGGCCCGGGTGGACGCGCAGCCTGGCGGGCACCTTCCTGGTTACGCGCAGCTTCGCGATCGTCATGCCGCGCGGCGCACCGGTCCGCGACAGCAGCCAGGTCGTCATGCCCCGCGCCTCATCCCGGAGCGGCCTGATTACCACGTCGGCGTCATCGTCGGACTCCACCAGCTGGTCAAGCGTGGTGCCGAGGGCCCGTGCGATCGGCGTGAGCTGATCCAGGGCAATCCGCCGGTGACCGGTCTCGATCCGGCTCAGCGTGGACGCGCTCAAGTAGCTCCGGGCCGCCAGCTCGTCCAGGGACCAGCCCAGCGACGTACGCAGACCCCGGATGCGCTGCCGGACAAGAGCGTCCAGATCAGCGTCTTGCTTCATACGCAAGAGCATATGCCGTAGCGGCAAGACAGCGGTACCTTCGACACATGGCACACGAACACATGGCTGACCTGCTCGACCTCGACGCGGAGGTCCTCAGCGAGTACCACCGGGAGGTAGCCGAGTGGGCCTCGGCAAACCTCACGGAACGAGCCCGCGTCATCGACGTGGGTGCTGGCACAGGCACCGCCACCCTGACGCTGGCCAGGCAGTTGCCGGACGCCGAGGTGATCGCGCTGGACGTCGACAAGGAGATGCTGAAGCAGATCCAGGACAAGGCCCGCTCGTCCGGGCTGGCCGACCGGATCCGCACCGTCCAAGCCGACCTCGATCAGGCATGGCCTGCTGGCCTGAAGCCCGCTGACCTGGTGTGGGCCGCCAACTCGCTGCACCACATGGGCGATCCGGCACGGGCGGTCGCGCAGATCTACCAGATGCTGCGTCCGGGGGGACTGCTCGCGGTCACCGAGATGGAGTCGTTCCCGCGTTTTCTCAGCGACCCGGCGGGCTCGGCGCTCGAGGAGCGGATCCACACCGCCATGGCGCGAGGTCGTGACGAGGCCGGCCTGCACATGCATGAGGACTGGCCTGCCCGTTTCGCCGAAGCCGGGTTCGCGGTCGAGTCCGAACGCCGCTTCGTGATCGCGCTGCAGCCGCCGCCGGACTCGCCGATGGCCGCCTCCGTCACCCGCTACGCCATGGTTACGGTCTGCCGCGCCCGGAACGGCCTGGCGGACCAGCTCAGTGCCGGTGACGTCGCGGAACTCGATGCCCTGCTCCCGGCCTTGTCCGTCCGCGACGACCTGACGGTTCGCACCAGCCGTACGGTCTGGCTGGCCCGCAAGCCCGCCGGATAACCGGCTGGCCGCAAGACCGCAGGATGACGCCGGGCGGGGGAGAAGCACCTTGTCGCGGCGGCGGTGAACCACCGTCGTTCCCTCGCCGGACCGATGACCTACCGGCGGAACGCGGCACGGACTGCTGCTGCGGTGGAAGTCGGCGAGGCGCGGACCGCGCCCGGACGCCTTCCAGTTGATCGCGACCGGCCCTCGTTCGCTCAGCACGGCGTGATCCGGGGCGTGGAGGAGGTTTCCGTGGAGCAAGTCCTCCGGAAGGCCGTGACCGTCGTCGGCCGAGCGCACCTGGTCGCGGAGCTGCTCGAAACGCTCGTGCTCGGCGGCCGGACCGGGTCGATGCCGTGGCGATCACGGAGATGAGCGACTAGCCGCTCCGGAACTGGCTCGTGGTTCATTCGCGCGGGTCCGAAGCGGCGGCGGCTGGTGCCGCCGGGCGGAAAGCGCCAGTCAGCAGAATCGCGGTGACCAGGCCTGCCCCCGCGAAGAATCCGATGACCAGGACGACGGCGTGCCGGAAGGTCGTGACTGGCTCCGGGCCGACATGCGTCAGGATGGCTACGAGTGCCGCCACGCCGAGGACCGTGCCGACCTGACGAGCCATGTTGAGTACTCCGCTGCCCGTTCCGAACCGATCCGGGGTGAGCGACAGACTGCCGGCAGCGAGCAGCGACGGGATCGTCAGGCCCACTCCGGCGCCGCCAAGCAGCTGGGCCGGCAGCAGGTGCGTGAGGTACGCCGGCTGCGTCTGGATCTGGGTAAGCCACAGCGCCATGGCACCGGCGTTGACCAGGCAGCCGATCGCGGCGACGCGGCCCGGGCCGCCGAGCCGGGCCGCCAGGCGAGGCGCCACTGCACGGGCGAACGGCAGCACCATCAGCGGGCCGGGACCGATTGCCAGGCCCGCCCGGATCGCGGAGTAATGCCAGACGACAGTGAGGAACTCGACCGAGTTCAGCACGAACGCCCCGAACGCTGCGTAGTACAGGATCGATGCGGCGAACGTGCCGCTGAAGGTGCGAGACCGCAGCAGGCCGAGCTCGATCACCGGCGAGTGATGCCGGTGGGAACGCCATGTCATGATCGCGCCGCACACCACCGACGCGGCGAGCAGGTCGATGAACCCGGCCGAGGCCCATCCCCACGTGGGTGCCTTCACCAGGGCAAACGCGATGAGGCCGACGGCGGCGGCCAGAAGTATGGCGCCGGCCAGGTCCGGCCTGCCTCGGGCGTGCCGTTCCTTGCTCTCCGGTACGACCCGTGCGGCCAGCAGCACAGCGAGCAGGCCGACCGGGATGTTGATCCAGAACACCCAGCGCCAGCTGAGCTGGACGAGGCTGCCTCCGATCACCGGTCCGAGCGCGGCGCCAAGTGCGCCGAACGCCGACCAGGTCCCGATCGCCCTGGCCCGTCCGGATGCGGGCACGTTGGCCAGCAAGAGCGAGAGCGAGGCGGGCACCATCAGGCCGGCGCCGCCGGCCTGGATGACCCGCGCGGCGATCAGCTCAGGCACGCCAGGGGACAGGCCACATGCCGCCGACCCGACCGTGAAGCCGATCAAGCCGGCGATGAAGATACGGCGGCGGCCGACCCGGTCCGCCCAGCGGCCGGCGGGGATCAGCACGGCCGCGAACACGATCGTGTATGCGTTCAGCACCCAGGACAGTGAGGCGAGACTGGTGCCGTGGTATTGGCGGCCTATGTACGGGAACGCCAGGTTCACTATGAACAGGTCGAGACTGGACATGAAGACCGCCAGGGCCAGGACGCCGACGATAGCCGTCACCTGCCTCGCAGTCTGGCGGGCCTCCTCGGACTGGCCCTCGCTGGCCTGATCCGGGTCGTGGCGGACCTGGACGGCGGTCCCGGCGGCACGGATTCTCATGATCAACCCCTGGGTTCGTCCGAAATCTGGACTCACCATACAGCGCCTGGGCCACGTCCGTCCAGTTTTCGGACTAACCTGGTATGCTGCGGCTATGACGGCAGTAGCAGTCCAGCCGCGGGCATGCTCGGTGGCCCGGACGCTGGAGATCGTTGGAGAGAAGTGGGCCCTGCTTGCCCTGCGCGAGGTGTTCTTGGGTAACCGTCGCTTCGACGAGATGGTGCGCCGCATCGGGGCGCCGCGGGACACGCTCGCTGCACGCCTGCGGTCCCTGGTCGGTGCCGGGATCCTGGAGCGGCGGCAGTACAGCGAGCACCCTGCGCGGTATGAGTACCGGCTGACGACGGTCGGCCAGGAGCTGTACCCGGTCATCCTGACGCTGATGCGCTGGGGCGATGAGCACCTCGCCGACGACGGTGGTGTTCCCCTGGTGCTCGAGCACGCTTGCGGCTACCGTCTGGTGGCCCAGGTCGTGTGCCAAGCCTGCGGCGAGCCAGTGCAGCCGCGCTCCGCACGGCCGGTCACTGATCGCCCAAACGCTTAATCACGTACAACCGGCGCCGCCTCGGCAGTGCTTCTCCGCCCTGAACGTCACGGCCTGGGGGGCTTAGGACCGCTGTCGTATCCCGCCGGGCGCGCATACACACGTCGCCGCTTCTCCTCCTCAGGTTGTAGCCCGCCATCTGTGTTCCTCCGCGGGGCTGATGAGACGGCAGCTTTCTGCGTGCAGCATCGGTAAAGACAATCCGACATGAAGACGGGATTGACCTATGACTGCCGTTTCAGCACTTCTGCTCGCCCTGATTTCCGGATGGCTGGTGCCTGCCGTGCGGCTGGCCATGGCGGCGCACGATCGCGGGACCAGCGCTGCTGGCGGCTACGGCCGAGATCGTGAATCCCGTCTTCAACCCGCTCTTGCTGATGGTCACGTTCGGCCCCTGGGCGGCCGGAGAGTTCGTCCGCTCACGGCGCCGGCTGGCTGCGGAGCTGGCTGAGGCGGGAAAGCTGCTTGAGGCGGAACGATCGCGGTACGCGGACGAGGCCGTTCGCTACGAGCGGGTTCACCTAGCACGAGAACTCCATGACACCGTGGCCCACTGGCTGACAGCTGTGGTAATCCAGGCCAGGGCCGGCCAGGTGCGCAGCCTGACGCGGCAAGAGTCGATGGCGGCCACGTTCGCCGAAATCCTGACGGCGGCTGACCGGGCCGAGGAGGAGATTACTCGGGGGGCGGCGCTGCTTGGCCGCGACGGCACTTCGCCTGACTCACTGGTCGAGCTCGCCGATCACCTGGCTGACGCGGTCAGGGCGACCGGAACCGATGTCACCGTCTGCAGCGCCGGACACCACGTGCTCTCGCCTGCCCTGGCCGCCGATGCACTGCACATGATTCAGGAAGGGCTTACCAACTCCATGAAGCACGCCCCGGGCGCACCCGTAGCGGTGACCCTGGAGGTGACAACCACCGGGCTGAACGTCGACATCATCAACGGGCCGCCCAGATCCGCGCCCCTCGAACTTGACGGCTGCGGCGGTGCCGGGCTGCTCGGGATGACCGAACGGGTCAGGGCTCATGGCGGCCAGCTGAGCGCCGGGCCCGTGCCAGGCGGAGGCTGGCAGGTAACCGCCAGCCTGCGCTCGGGCACTCACCCGGAATTACTCCGGGCCGAGGATGCGCAGGCCGTAACGCTGGCAGCAGGAGCCAGGCCGCTCGTGGCTGGCTCCGATGCGGTTGCCGCCACTAGACAGATTTTCGAAGAGTCTCGTGGAAGCCCATGATCGGGCAGACATCCTGGACGGGTCGCGCTAGTCAGATCTTGGTGCGCATGACCCACCGCCACTTCGCGATCTTCCGTACCCGCGTGAAGCCGTAGTGCGCATACAACTCCTCCGGTCCTGTGTGCAGATAGGCGCCGCGCTGCGGAGGCCGGTCCTCGGTCTGCTCCGGATATGCCTCGACGACACCGCCGCCGGCCCGCTTGATCTCGTCGAGTGCCGCCGCGACCGCGGCGGCAGCGACGCCCTTGCCGCGGTCCTTCGCGTTGGTGAAGATGCAGCCGATCCGCCAGTCCGGCAACTCGATTAGGTCCCTTTCATAGGCCTTGGGGTTGTTGATGGTAGCCACCTCGGCGGGTGGTCCGAACTGGCACCAGCCGATGCAGCGCTCACCGTCGTAGACGAGCACCTGGTGGACCGTTCCGCGCGTGACGTGCCGACGCTTCAGCTCACGGTTTCCTTCGCGTCCGTGGCCCACGCCCTCTGGGTGGAATCCAATGCACCAGCAGCCACCCCAGACGCCGTTGTTGGCCTCGACGAGCGCGGCGAAGTCGTCCCAGGTCTCCGGCGTGAGCATCCGAGTCGTGAATGTCATACCGGCAGTGTTACCGCGTGGTCTGACAGAGCGGGACTCACGGCCATGGTGGTTACCCGGACCGCGTCCGTCGATTCACTGAACCAAAGCGATCGCTAAGGTCGGCACCTGCTAGGAAGGGCACAGCCGCGCAGACCAGGCAGCGTGTCGTCTTGCCGACGCTTGGCCCGAAATACCAGGTACGCAAGGTGCCGCGAACTCAGCGAACATCGGTGTACTCGCCGCGGTCCAGCTGCACCACGTCGGCGTAATCGCTGCCGTTCGGCTCTGCGACGTCGGTGTACTGGCTGCGGTCCAGTTGGACGACGTGCAAGCTGGCCCTGGAGAGCAACTTGCGCAGGTGCTGCATCCCGGTAATGCCGGCGAGTGCGACCGCCACGGCGGCGGCGGCGACCGAGCCGCCGAGCAGCGCGAGCCCGATGATCAAGTGCCCCAGCACCATCATGATCACTGCGGCCAGCAGGGCCACCGGCATGGCCGCTACCAGCAGCAGCGCGAGCAGCGTCAGGGCAATGACGGCCTTGGCCGACCTGTCCGGCGTCCGCTCCGCATCCCGACCGGTCTTCACGCTCACCTCGCAACGCGCGCAGCCCGTCACGGGCCCCGGCCCGCTCGAAAGGCGACGCGATATATCGTCTCCTTCGCTTAACGCGTCTCCCGGTCAGGATGTTCCCGCCACCGTCCGGCGCGCTGACGCGCAGCCGACGCCGCAGCACGCCCGTGCAGCTAGAGCGTGCGTTTCGGGCGGCAGGGTCGGTCGCATGTGGTACGCCCGATCGCGATGCGCGAGGCTTGGAAGAAGGTCTGGCCGGGGTGTCGATGGGCGCGAGTGCGTTCGTGAAGAAGGTGAGCGGCAGCCGTCCGGGCTGCCTGTGAGCAGAGGAGCGTGTGATGGCGCTGTACCTGATCGCCTTCAATGACGAGTGGGTGCCCGACCTCACGCTGGAGGAGCTGCGCGAGCGGGGCGCGGCCGGCATGGCTCTGATCGAGGAGATGACGGCCGCCGGTGCCTTCGTGTTCAGCGACGGCGGCCTGGACGCGTCGACCGTCGTGTGCAGCGTCGACGCCGGCACCGGCTCGCCGGTGTTCACCGACGGGCCGTTCACCGAGACCAAGGAGCACCTCGGCGGTTTCGCGGTCGTCGATGTGCCCGGTGATGCTGAGGCACGGTATTGGGCCGGCCGGATCGCGGTCGCGGTCGGCTGGCCGCAGGAGGTGCACCGCTTCCCGCATCGCATCGCGTCGAGCGCCGACGCTCAGTCCTAACCTCAGCCATTAACCACGCGAAAGGCCGAGGCTAGCTACGCTACGCAGGCACGCGTCGGTGCGCCAGCGCTGCCTTGACCATACGGGGATCGACCTGGCCACCCATACATAAAGAAGCCCGGTTACCAAGATGGTGCCTCACCGGGCTTCTCTTGGTTCCGGGTGGCTACTCGTGCCAATGACTAACGAGCCGCCCGAGCGCCCGATCGACGGCTATGGAGTGCCGCTACCCGTGCGCTCGGATGCTCAAGGGCTGTGATGCGCGCATCGCTGACGTCGCGGCAGGCAACCGCAACTCGAACACCGATCCGCGGCCGACCGTGCTGTCTACCCGAACCGAGCCGCCATGAGCCTCGGCAATCGCCTGAACCAGAGCCAGCCCGAGCCCGAACCCTCCGGCAGCCCGGTTACGGCCCGAGTCCACGCGCGCGAAGCGCCCGAAGATCCGCCCGACGTCGGCCGCTGCGATACCCGTGCCCGAGTCCGCGACGGCGATAATGACGCTGTCGCCCTCGCACCGCGCGCTGAGCTCAATGCTGCCCTCGTCGGCGGTGTGGGAAATCGCATTCTCGATGAGCGCATCCAGGGCGAGGGTGAGCCGGTCGCGGTCCGCATCGATCGTGGCGTCCGGTACCTCGCCCAGTGACCAGCGCCGGTGGACGTGCGCCCACCGGTCGAAGGTCTCGTGCAGGAACTCGCTGATCTCCACCGAATCCGTGGTCAGGAGCTCGGGCCGCTCGGCCGACGCCAGGATCAGCATCCGGTTGGTGAGCCGTCGCATGCGTTGCAGCTCGCTCACAGCAACCTGGGCGTCGCGCGCGATCTCCTGGTCCGTTGCCGCGCGCTCGATGAGCTCGGCGTGGCCGAGGGCAATGGTGAGCGGCGTGCCCAGCTCATGCGAGGCATCCTGGAGAAACTGACGCTGCTGCTCCAGCAGGCGGAGGTTGTGCTCGGAGACCCGCTGGATCTCCTCGACCGCTACCAGCCGGCGCCGCGAATGCCAAACCATGATCACGAACATCAGGGCGAGCAGGGGCACCTCGGCGAGATAGTCGAGATCCTGCTTACCCCGCAGCACCTGCCAGCCGATCAGGCCCCCAGTCAGCAGCGTGAGCGCAGCGGCCGTGAGCAGCGCGGATCCCATGTGCCAGAGGCGGAAGCCGTAGATCGCAGCCAGGCTGACCCAGATGACCAGGAACGGAACGGTCTGCCACTCGACGAACAAGCGCATGGCGAGCAGGTTGAGCACGATGAAGACCACCAGGGCGATGTCCACCCAGGAAGCTCTGACCCACCTGGGTACCTGTTCACGCATCGACCCAACTCCCCGGCCCATGATCACAACCACTCGCATACGCAACCCGCCCGCCGCCTTCCTCACGTCGCCCCAGGTCAGAGACAGAGGAATACTAAGGCTTTGGGCCCCAGCACCCATAGGGAAGCAACGACCGCGAGCGCCTTGTCGGGATAGAACAGGCTGCCGTTGTCGACGCCGGCACCACTTCCCATGGCTGGCCTTAGAGCTGTTCGTATAGGTCTTACCTCGGGTTGGTTGCGACGGCCAGCACGCGGCGGAGCAAGTCGGCCCACTGCAACGACCTGACGCCCTCCTCATGGAGGGACTGCAAGGCGGGGTCATCGCCAGGGTCGAGCGCGGCGGCCTCCGCCCACAACGCGTGCTCGCGTGCCAGCCAGGGCGGGCGGTCCCGGACCTCCACGTCCGTGAAACCCGCCTGGCGGAGGCCGCCGCCAAGGTCAGCCCGGCGCAGTCGGGGGAACAGCCGCTCGTCGGCGCGGTCGATCGGCTCCCAGCAAGTCAGCACCACCCGGCCAGCGGGCTTGAGGACCCTGCGGATCTCGTCGTAGGCGACGGCCGGCTCATCGGGGAACTGGATGGCGTCGGTGCACAGCACGGCCTCGACGCTGGCATCGGGCAGGCCGGTCGCCGTGAGTTCACCGGTGCGGAAACTGGTGTTGCCCACGCCCATTCGCGCGGCCTGCTCCCGTGCCTCAGTCAGGGCCTGCGCGGAGAAGTCCACGCCGATGAGGGGAGTCCCGGCTTGCTGTGCGACTAGCAGACCATAGGCACCTCGGCCGCAGGCCAGGTCAAGCACTGTGTTCCCGGGCCTGAGCCAGAGCTCGTCGGTCATCTCCGAGATCGCCTCGGCGGGGACCGTTCCGGCTCGCGTGCCTGGCGGGAAGCCCATGTGCCGGTTCATGATCTCAGCGACGGTCGGCGTTCCGGCCTGGTTTGCGTACCAGTCGTCGAAGTAATCTGCGGACAGCGGCTCCGGGGGCATTGGGTTGAGTGTAGGTCGCTCCGTGACCTGACCTTGATCACGTGTCAACGCCGGAACATGCCCCTATCCATCGAAGCCATGGCCAGGCAGACTGGCGCGCTCATCGACACCTTGCACCTGTCCGGGCCGGCCGTGCTCGGCTGGTCGATGGGAGGCATGATCGCCCAGGGGCTGGCGGTCCTTGGCCCATGCCAGGTGATCCGCCTCGTGCTGTGCGCGACATTCCCCGGAACGGGTGCCGTAGTGCCGTCGGCCACAACCGCGGCCCTCACCAGGCTCGGGCCGCAGCAAGTGGAGACCGTTCTGTTCCCGGCGAACCAGGCCAAGGCGTACAACGCAATTCGCAGCTGTCGTCGAATCCTTCCTCAACGCCTGATGCCTACTTAGTGCTCGTCGTTCGAGAAGGCGTTGTACGGCTTGGCCTCGCGCAACGCGCGTTGGCCTGGCTGCGGGGGCCATGACGGCCGGGCGCGTGCTGAACACGCGACTTTGACAGAGTGAGACGCACATGACTCACAGCGCTGCTTCCGCCACGACCGGTGTGCAGGGGCCGACTGCCTCGGTCCCGGCGCCGAGCCAGCCGGGCGCTCCGTGGTGGTGGGTCTTGTGGTCGGTCCCGGCTGCGGTGCGCGCGCTGCGGGCTACGATCGTCATCCCGTGCTTGCTGGCGCTGACATTCAGGGTGCTGCACAACGAGCAGATGGCCGTGTTCGCGGTGTTCGGTGGCTTCGGCACGCTGGTTCTGACCTGGTTCGGCGGCAGCCCGCGGGACAAGGCGCTCGCGCACCTGGGCCTTGCCCTGGCGGGCAGCGTGGCGGTGATCCTGGGCACCCTGGCCAGCGGCTCGACGTGGCTTGCGGCGCTGGTGACCCTCCCGGTTGCGTTCGCCATCTTCTTCGGCGGCTCGGCCGGCCCGAATGCTGCCTCGGGCGTGACCGCCTGCCTGCTCGCTTTCATCCTGCCAATCGCGTCAACCGGATCGGTCAGCGTGCTCCCGGACCGGCTCGAAGGCTGGTGGCTGGCCTCGGTGGCCAGCACCGCAGCCGTCCTCCTGCTGTCAACCCGCTCGCCCGGCGACAAGTTGCAGGCTCTAGCGGCGAAGTCAGCGGCCGCACTCGCGCGCCAGCTCGAACGAGCCGTCGACGGCACTGTGACCGCTGCCGACGCCGAGGCGGCGAAAGCGGCCACGGACGAGTTGATGAACACCTTCGTCGCCACCCCGTACCGGCCCGTCGGGCTGGCGTCGGCCTACCAGGGCCTGGCCAGCCTGATTCACCTGCTTGAATGGTGCACCTCGCTGATCGGCGACGCGGCCGACGGGCATCTCGACTTGGCTGCCGCGGCTGCCACTGACCGGGCACTGCTCAGTGAGTGCGCACACGCGCTGCGGGCGGTCGCTGCGCTGATGTCCGGGCGAGATTCTGACGCCGACCTCGAGCGGATCTGGCGCGCCAGGCTGGCGAGCGCGGAGCTCCTGAACAGCTTCGCCGACGACCGGGCTACCGCGGCGCGCAGGGCGGACGCCGCGTTCCATGCGCAAACGATCGGCGTCGCGACGTCGGCGGCGGTCGGCGAGGCGATGGTGGCCGCCCGGCAAGCGACGATTGCCCAGGTCGCTGGCCTGCGGCGGTGGCTTATTGCCCCGGGTGGCACCGGCCAGCCCGGTGCCGCGCACCCGCCCCCACCGTCGGCCAGCCCGGAAAGCACCACGCAGGCGGACCGCGGGCTAGGCCGCTGGCTTGCCCGGCTGGGCCTGCCAGACCGGGCAGCCACCGTCATCGCCACGGACGCCAGCCTGCGGTCGGTCTGGTTCCGTAACAGCGCCCGCGGCGCCGGCGCGCTCGCCGCTGCCGTGGCCGCCGCGAAACTTACCGACGTGCAGCACGCCTTCTGGGTCGTGCTCGGCACCCTGTCGGTGCTCCGGACCAGTGCGGCCGCCACCGGATCCACGGCCATGCGCGCGCTGGCGGGGACAATCGCCGGCTTCGTGATCGGCGCCGCGCTCCTGCTGGCGATCGGCACTAACCCGGTCGCGCTGTGGATCGCGTTCCCGCTCGCCGTCCTCGTTGCCGCGTACACGCCGGGCACCGCGCCGTTCGCCGCTGGGCAGGCCGCCTTCACCATCACCGTCGTCGTGCTGTTCAACCTGCTCGTCCCGGCGGGCTGGAGGGTGGGCTTGCTGCGGGTGGAAGACGTCGCCATCGGCTGCGGCGTCAGCCTCGTGGTCGGCTACCTGTTCTGGCCACGGGGCATCGCGTCGGTCGTCGGCGACAATCTCTCCGACGGCTTCCGCTGCGGCGCCCGTTACCTCGGTGAGGCGGTCAGCTGGGCGCTGGGCGAGCAGCAGCACCGGCCTGACCGCGCGAATGTCGCGATCGCGGCCAGCCTCCGGCTGGATGACGCGCTCCGTGGCTACATGACCGAGCAGGGCACCAAGCGGGTCGCGAAGAGCGACCTGTGGGCCCTGGTGATGGCCGCGATGCGGCTGCGACTCACCGCGCATTCGATAGCCAGCCTGCCGACCAGGGCCCAGCGGCACTCCGACGACGTCAGCGTGCACGCCGCACTCGGCCGGCAGCTCGGCGGCATCCTCGGGTTCTACGAGGATCTCGCGGCTGAAGTCGCCAGACCGCCGAGCCGGCACGCGCCGATGGCAGACCCGGTAGAACCGCCAGCGGCCCCGCCGGTCAGCGGCCCTCTGTCGCCGCGCCGCGTCCGGGAAGCGGCGCGGGCGGATGCGCTGTGGGTCGGTCATCACCTCGACCAGCTGGACGAACACGCAACCGATGTGGTGGGCCCGGCCGAACGGCTGGCGATCGTGCGCCGCACGCCATGGTGGCGTTAGGCCACCGCGCCGTCGTCACCTACGGGGACCATCGCAGCGCCTGACATCACACGTCATTGATACGGCCGGTAGGACACGCCCGGCGTGACCACTAGGTGGTCGGGTCGACCGGGCTCGTGCTGGGAGTCTGCGAGCCCGGCTGGACCGTGACGAGGTTGCCATAGGACAGGTACTGCCAGGCGGTTTTGGCGGCGCTCCAGGGCAGCTCGACGCAGCCCAGGCTCTGCGGGAAACCGTACGAGGCCCGCGGGTACCAGTGCACGGCCAGGTTGCCGCGGAAGTAGGAGATGTAGTACACCGGACTGGAGTACGGGGTTCCGTTCGGATTCGTCCCTTTCATGTCCTGGTAGAAGTGCTTCAGGTAGACCGGCGACGTACCGATCGTCGTCGGCGAGGCCGCGATGCCGGTGTCGGCGTCCGTCTGCAGCGCCTGCTGGCCGTCGTGCCAGATCGTCAGCGTCTCCGGGTCGGCTTCGGTGGCGATCGCGTAGGCATAGCCGTTCTTATTCACGTCATGAGCGGCCACAGCCGTGAGCAGGGCATCCCAGACCTTGGGCCCGGCGATACCGTCGACCTTCAGGCCGTGCTGCTGCTCGAACGCCATGACCGCGCCCTGGAGGATCAGGCCGTCGGTTGTGCCGTCCCGCCAGAGGCGCCGCAGTTCGGCTGGATAGCCGGACTTCCAGGTGAACTGGCCCTTCGGCGCGTCGTAGGCCGCGGCCAGCTGGCCGGCCGCGTCCTTGTCGGCCGGGACCTTCTGCCCGGCTGACGGCGTCCAGGTCAGCGGCAGGTAGCCGAGCTGTGCGAGCAGTTCGTCGAGCCGGCTCGTCGAGTACGCACGCCCGGAGCGCGGGATGGCCCCAGCGCTTGTGTTCGCGAGTGCGGTCCAGATTGCGGCGACCAGCAGGAGGACGACGACGCCTCCCGCGGCTATGATCCGCGTACGGAGATGTGTCGCAGAAGACAATGCGGTTCCCTCGGTCGACCCGGCCGGCTGCGGTATCCCGGATGAGCCGACGTGTGCGCGGACATCCTCTTCTTCGGGACTGATCGCCCGGCTGCTGCCCGGCGCATCGAAGATCACGAGCACGCCCATCTGGGGCGTGCGGGTCACGCCCGGCCAGCCACCACCGGCCGTCGCTACCGCTGCAACCTGTGTAACGCGGCCATCCAGACCGGATCATCCCGAGACACCCCAGGGCAACATAAACTGGCCCTCACGGGCTCCGATCGAGAACCGCGGTCAACGCTTCCGATGCTTGTGCGTTCCGATCGGATGGTGACAACGCTCGGATCTGTCGGGGGAGTGCGCGTTGCGGCTGGGTCAGTCGGCGTGTGCCACGACGGTGCGCAGCAGGTCGAGCATGTTGCCGCCAAGAACCTTGCCCGTGTCGGCGTCGGTGAGGCCGCGGCTGGCCAGCAGTTCGGGGAGGGCGGTGAAGTCGGCGTAGCTGGCAAGAACCGGCTTATAGTTGGCGTCCATGTCGGTGCCGATGGCGACGTGGTCGGGGCCGACGAGGTCGGTCAGGCGGGTGATCTCGTCGGCGAAGTCGGCGAGGCTGGTGGCGGTGATGCCGGCTGGCCAGGCTCCGATAAGGCCGCCGACGTCGGCGACAGCCGCGGCGTGTGCCGGGCTGAGCAGCCGGGGATGGTGGCTGTCTTGGTGGTCGAGGTGGCTGTGCGAGATCATGACGGGCTGGCGGGAGGTCTCCAGGACAGCGGCGGTGGTGGCGAAGGTGGCGTGCGCGCAGTCGATGATGATGCCGAGGTGGTTGCATTCCGCCACCACCTCGCGGCCGAAGGCGGTCAGCCCGCCGTGCACTGGCGGTTCGGTCTGCACATCACCGATGTCATTGACGCGGTAGTGCACCAGGGTCAGTGAGGACGCGCCGAGCGCCCGCACCTCGGCTAGTGGCTCCAGCTTGCCCTCGAGGAAGTCGCCGCCTTCGCAGGACAGCAGCGCAGCGGTCCGCCCGCTCGCCCAGGCGGTCTCGATCTCTGCCGCGGTGACTGCCGGCCGCGCGTCGAGCCCGGCGAGGATCTGGGTGATGCCGGCCAACTGGCGCCGGTGATCCGCATAGGCCTCGCCGGGCCGGAACGGGCGGCTGACCCGCAGGCCCCGCACCGGATCGGGCGCCAGAACCCGAAGATCGGCTACCGTCGACAGGGTCACCGCGGCCATCCCCGCCGCGCGGGCAGCTGAGAGCGCAGCGGCGGTGTCCTCGCCGCCCAGCCGGGCCGCTAGTGGGTCACCGGCCTCCAGGCCGGCCAGGAAGCAACGGCCTGGGTGGGCATGCACGTCAATCCACGGCGTCCGACCCGCTGTCACGCCAGCTAACTTTAAGAACCGTGCCCTGCTGCGGCAACCAGGCACCCGCCCGCCGCGTTCAAGCGCCGCCGTCTGCGGGCACCCGCCAGCACCCGCACACGACTGCAGTCAGGCTGGGCTTTTCGTCAGCTCCGGCCAAGGTGGCGTTCCCGACTAGCGGAACTCGCTAGTGCGCCTCACGGCGTAGCTGATCGCATCGGCGGACTTCGCCAGCGACGTGGCGGCCACGCCCAGGCCCAGCAGCAGGATGATCGTGCCAGCCACCCGGCGGTGGCCGGCCGGGGGAACGGCTTCCGTCGCAAGGCGCGGCGCAAGATTGTCCTGGCGGCGGCAAAGGCCTACCGGACGGCGATGGGGCGGTTCGCGAAGCTGTCCTTCCTGGACGTGTGGTACGAGCACCTGGACGTCGAAAGCGCTCTCAGCGACGTCAAGTCGCAGCTCAAGCCGACGCGCGTCAAGCGCACCGAGGCAATGGTCACAAAGGCGCACACACGGGACAGTACGCAGGCGCTGAGCAAGCTCACCACCGTGACCGACGGACAGCGCCGGATCATCAGTGACCCGCCGACGATCGTGCCAGTCGAAGAGCTCTACGCAGACATCCAAGCCAGCGCGATCTACCAGGAGATTCAGAGCGTTCTCGGCAAGTACAAGCGCACCCTGGAGTCCGACCGGCGGCATCTGCTCGATCAGTTCCGGCTGGTCCAGGTGGCTCGCAAGGTGGTCGGGGTCGGCAGCGTCGGCACCCGCGCGTGGATTGCGCTGATGCAAGCCGAGGGGACCGAGCCGCTGTTCTTGCAGGCCAAGGAGGCGCAGGAGTCCGTGCTGGCTGACTTCTGCGGGCGGAGCCAGTACGCAAACCAGGGCGAGCGGGTCGTGGCCGGGCAGCACCTGATGCAGGCTGAGAGCGACATCGTTCTCGGCTGGACTCGCACCACCGGCCCCGATGAGGTTGAGCGGGACTTCTATGTACGCCAGCTCAAAGACTGGAAGTCCTCCGTCCCGATCGACCGGATGAGTCCGTCGGGGATGGGTGCGTACGCCGGCATCTGCGGCTGGACGCTGGCCAGGGCACATGCCCGGTCCGGTGACCGCATAGCCCAGGCGTCCTACCTCGGTCGGTCCGCGGCGTTCGACCATGCGATCGCCGAATTCGCGGAGCTCTATGCAGACCAGAACGAACAAGACTTCTCCGACTTCCAGGCAGCAGCCAAGAACGGCACCATTCCCTACACGGTCGATATCTAGCTGCCTGGCGCGGATGTAGTTCTCTGCCCGGCAATGCGTGGCTCCCGCTCCTGTCGGGGAGCTTTCGACAGGCGGCCGGGCGGGAATACCAGGTTGCGGTCCTTTCCCTCGCGGTGCTGGCACGGCTTGCGACGGGCAGGCCTGGACGCTCGGCTGGGACCGGTATGTCAGCGAAAACGGCGCCCCAGGAGGGTGGAGGCGGCATGCCGAGTCTGAGCTCTTCGAAGTGTCTGGTAGCTGACCGCGATGGTTCGGCCTGTTGGCGGCGGCTGTGGCGGCGTGCGAGTTCAGCCTCGCTGGGGTTCGCGTCGTGAGCGCCTCCGCTGGACCGGACGCTACCCCGCCGGTCACTCAGAAGGGGGAGTTCTGGGCCCTGATGGGTTACGCGGTCGCCCTCGGGGTGTTCGGCGCCCTCGCCGGCCTGGTGTTCATCGGAGTAATCAAGTTCGGGGGCAAGTGGTATTCCGATTCCCATCCGGGCTGGTTCGGCGGGCACTGGTGGTGGGTGGCGGTTGCCGCGGCGGCCGGTATCGCAGTCGGGCTACTCCGTCGCCTGATGCGCCTGCCATGGGAAGTTCCTGGCTTGTTCGCGGACCTGCAAACAGAACGGGTCAATCCGGGAATAGTTCCGGGGATCGTGGCAGTCTCGACGGTGTCCCTGATCGGAGGCGCCAGCCTGGGCCCGGAAAAGGCGCTGGGCTCTATGGGGGGTGGGGCGGGCAGCTGGATCGCCCAGCGCAGGGCGCTCGCTAAAGAGGACTCTCAGGTGAACGCCCTGGCGGGCTTCGCCGGCGCCTATGGCGGGCTCTTCTCCAGCACTGTGATTGTCGTGCTGCTGATCCTGGAGGTCGCCCGGCCTGGCGGACAGCGTTTCGCCAAGGCCCTGGCCGCGGAGGTCGTGGCGTCGAGCGTCTCATTCGGCATCTACTTCGCCATCGCCGGCGCGGTGTTCCTGGACGACTACAAGGTGCCGTCCTACAAGTTCGAGGACTGGCAGCTGCTCGCGGGGGTTCCGCTGGGCCTATTCGCGGCCCTGGTGGTGATGCTGCTGGCTGGGTTCATGATGGCGGCGGCGCGCCTGTTCGCCCAGCTGAAGGTCCCCGCTATCGCGAAATCAACGCTGGGCGGCGTGGCGTTCGGGATCGTCGGCGTGGCACTGCCGCTGACAATGTTCTCGGGTAGCGATCAGCTCAAATCCATCCTCAACGATGCGGCGACCCTGGGCTTGGGCCTGCTTGTCGCCATCCTGATCGCCAAGATGCTCACCTTCGCCGTCAGCCAGGGCAGCGGCTTCGTCGGCGGGCCGATCTTCCCGTCGTTGTTCATCGGCGGAACCGCCGGAGTCATCGTCCACCAGGCCATCCCGAGCGTGCCGCTGGGACTGGCGTTCACCTGCCTGCTCGCCGCCGTCCCGGGGGCACTCGCGCCGGCGCCGTTCTCGATGGTGTTGATGGCCGCGTTCTTGACCCAGGTGGGGGCGCTGCAGACCGCACCCATCCTGATCGCCGTCATCACCGCCTTCTTTACCATGGAAGCCGTCAAGTACCTGCTCGCCAGCCGCAAACGTGCGCACAAAGCCGGGGCGAGACCGGCAGCTCCGGCATAAGCATGATCGCGATCGGGGCCGCTGCGCTCTGTTGCCGGCCATGGCTTGCGCCGTCGCCCGACATGGTGAACGCGGTCAGTGGCCATTCGCGGCTGCGCGTCGGTGTCGGCGATGCCTTCGGGGACGGCCTTGCCTTGCTCGATTTCCTCGGACCGGGACAGCAGGCGGGCTCGCCCGGTTGATTAGCTGGCTGGCTGGCCACAATGGACGTATGGCATGCGGCCAGGACCCAGCCGATCCGCCCCCAGTGACGGCGCCGCCGGCTGCTGAACGTGGTGAGAACTGGTGGCCGGTGGCGCTGGCGATTGTCGTTGTCGTCGGCCTGCACGTGGTGCTGCCTAGCGAGTACCGGGTGAACCCCGCTTGGGTTCTCCCCGTGGTGCTGCTCGGGTTGCTGGCTGCCCTGATCTTCGGGGATCCTGGTCGCATCGACCGCCAGAAGCCCTGGCTGCGCGTTACGACCGGCGTCGTCATCGCCCTGCTGACGCTGGCGAATCTGTTCGCTGCCGGCCGCCTCGTTGGCGAGATCATCACCGTCAACAAGCTCTTCGCGGCCAACGCCGCCGGGCTGCTGGCCACCGGCGGGGTGATCTGGGCCACGAACGTGATTGCGTTCGGGCTGTGGTACTGGGATCTGGATCGTGGCGGCGCCGCCGCCCGCGCTGAGCATCCGGACGCGAACCCGGCGTTCGTGTTCGCGGAGATGCAGCACACCAGCTACTCGCCAGCCGACTGGGTGCCGAAGTTCGCCGACTACCTGTCGCTGTCGTTTTGGACAGCAACCGCGTTCAGCCCCACCGACGTCTCCGCGATCAAGCCGTGGGCCAAGCTGCTGATGATGACCCCTTCCCCGCAAGCCGCATGCCCGTTCCCCCGACAGCCAAAGCAAGCATGCATCATTGGAACGTGCGCCCTCGCCGCGGGCCTCTGTGGTCACTCGTCGGGCCCGACGACGAACGACCTGCGTTGCCGAAGAGCCCGACCGAGCAGCGGCTGGCAGGTCAGCTCAGCAGCCGCAGGGTGCCGCTGATCACCATGTATGCGCCTGCGAACAGGGCGACGACGGCCGCGATCTGCCGCTCGTGGCTGACGATCCAGTCCTTGAACCGCCTGATCGCGTTTTCGGTGCGCTGGGGGCGGGCCCCCAGGAACGCGAACGGGACGATCACGAGCGCGAAGTTGATGGTGATGAATACCAGCACCGCGACCACCGCTATGGCGGCAGGCGTCTTGCTGGCGACGAGGTGGTGCAGGGCGAGGAGATAAGAGACACCCGGGATGCCGGCGGCCAGGCCGATGATGACGGCGAGCCCGTACCGGGGCTCGTGCAAAGTCCGTAGCACCCAGCTTTCCAGCTTTGATGGCGGCTTCTTGGGCGGCGGATGGGGCCGACCCCGGTGGATGTGCAGGTGATTGGTCGCCAGCAGCGCGCCGACGGCAAGCACCGGTATTCCGAGGGCCAGGTCGAGCCCGCCGCCGGATTGATTCTGGGTCTTGATGGCATCGATGTGCAGCATGAACACATCCAGCAGTCCGACCGTTATGGCCAGGCCCATCCCGCCAAGCAGGAAACACGCGAACATCAGCCTGGGCTGCCGGTTCGTGGCCAGGATCAGGTCGATGATGAGCAGCTTCGGATTCAGCGCCGCGAGGCCGGCCAGCCCGAAGAACGCAGCGTTCATACCTGCCTGACCGGTAGCGGCGCCATGCCTCCGGCGAATGCCTGCGGCCCTGGGCAGTCGCTCGCAGCAGATCCGGGCTCGCGGGTTCCGATGCTCCTGCCGGGCAGCCGGGCGGGCTCAAGGCCAGAGGTCCCTGCCATCCGTCTATCCTTTCCCGCCGCACACGCTGCCATCGGGTCGGTGTGTTGCTTCCTCGCGCGGTCGCGGCAGCGCCCGCAGGCTTCCTTCCCTCTGCCGCACGCCAGTGACACGGACCCTGACACTGTCAGCTGGGCACGGACGCCGACCCTGCATCATCCCGGCTCGGTGATGGCGATGCAGTGCCACGCGGGAGTCCCCTGACAGTCTGGAGACCTGAGTAACGCCGATCGCTCTCTTGCGCCGCGCGAGCACGATGGGGGAGGCGCTGGCACCTCGTGCCAGCACCTCCCATTGTCTGAGCAGCCGACGCCGCTACCTGGCGACGGCGGACGCTAGGACCGGCTCCACCTTGCCATCGCGTATGTCAAGCTCACGGTTGAGCGTGATGGCTGCGTTGATGAGTGCGAGGTGCGTGAAGGCCTGCGGGAAGTTGCCGAGCTGGCCACCGGTGGAGTCGATCTCCTCAGAGAACAGGCCGAGGTGGTTCCCGTAGGTGCCCATCTTCTCGAACGTCAGGACCGCGTCGTCGAGGCGCCCGGCCCGCGCGAGCGCGTCTACATACAGGAAGGTGCAGAGAGAGAACGTGCCCTCGCTGCCGTGCAGCCCGTCCGGCGAAGCGGCCGGGTTGTACCGGTACACGAGGCTGTCGGAGACGAGTTCGCGGTCCATCGCGTCCAGCGTAGACAGCCACATCGGGTCGGTCGGGGCGATGAAGCCCTCGAGCGGCATAAACAGGAGTATGGAGTCGAGCACGTCGGTGTCGTAGTGCTGGGTGAAAGCGTTGACCTTGGTGTTCCAGCCGCGCTTCATGATCTGGCTGAAGATCCGATCGCGCTCGACGGTCCATTTCGCGACGTTGGCCGGCCAGCCGTGCCGCGCGGCCAGCTTGATGGCTCGATCCAGTGCGACCCAGCACTGGAACCGGCCGTAGGTGAAGTTCTTGGGCCCGCCGCGAGTCTCCCAGACACCTGCGTCGGGCTGGTCCCAGTTGTCGCTGACCCAGTCGACGATGCTCGTGAGGGCGAGCCAGCCCCGGTGCGCGATCGGCAGCCCGTGGTCGTCGCCGGTCAGGATCGCGTCCCCCGCCTCGCCGTAGATGTCTAGCTGCAGCTGATCAGCTGCGCCATTGCCGACGCGCACCGGCCGGGAGCCGCGCCAGCCGTCGAAGTGGTCGAGCGTCTCCTCGGTCAGGTCCGACGAACCGTCGACCCGGTACATGATCTTCAAAGGTCCTGTGCCGTTGGCCGCGGCGTCCTGGACGGCACGGTCGCGTATCCAGGCACCGAACCGGCCGGCCTCCTCCCGGTACCCGAGGTTCGCCAGCGCGTGCATGGACAGCGACCCGTCCCGGATCCACGTGAACCGGTAGTCCCAGTTCCGCTCGCCGCCGGCCTGTTCCGGCAGGCCGAAGGTGGCCGCTGCGACCGGTGCGCCGGTCGGGTGGTACGTGAGCAGCTTGAGCGTCATCGCTGACCGGGTCACTATCTCCCGCCAGCGTCCGGTGTAGGTGGAGCGCTTCAGCCACGCCTTCCAGTACATGGCGGTGTCGTCTGCCAGGCGCTCGAGCTCAGCGCGCGGCAGGCGCTGGGGCTGGCCGCCCATGGACTCGAGCACCACTCCGGCGCCGCTCTCGCCCTCACGCATTGTGATCGTGGTGTGCAGTCCGTCACCGACCTGCTGCACGGCGCCCGCGGCTTCCGCCGGACCGCGCTCGGTGGCCGTGTGGACCGTCAGCTCCGTGCCGTCGGCCGCACGGAAGACCGCGCCGTTTTCGGACAGCTCCACGGTGTGGCTGGAGCGGCCGTAGTTGAACCGGGGCTGGATCTCCACATCGAACTGCATCGTGCCGCGCGCCACCCGCAGGTGTCGGACCAGGCGCTGCCGGTCGGTGGGCACGGCGTCCTGGATGACTGGCATGAAGTCCAGCACCTCGCCGACGCCGTCTGGCGTCATG
The DNA here is from genome assembly GCA_049675875.1 of Streptosporangiaceae bacterium. Classification (GTDB taxonomy): domain Bacteria; phylum Actinomycetota; class Actinomycetes; order Streptosporangiales; family Streptosporangiaceae; genus JAJYUU01. The sequence continues at coordinate 13,377 of JBAUAR010000011.1, read as the reverse complement.
AAGCGCGTGATGAGCATCGCGGTGTCGGGGAAGTAGAGCTGCTTCGACACGTAGTTGCCGCCGACAGGCGAGATCCGGAAGTAACCGCCGTTGTCGTGATCCAGCAGCGACGCGAAGATGCTCGGTGAGTCGAATCGCGGGCAGCAGAAGAAGTCGATAGTGCCATCGCTCGTCACCAGCGCCGCCGTCTGAAGGTCACCGATGAGACCATGATCACTGATGTCCGGATAGCGTCCGTTCGTGCCCTGAGTTGTCATCCTTTCTCCCCTGTGCTCGTCTGTGTTCGTCCGATGCCTGGCCCAACCAACTCACAGTCGCTGCCACGCGCCCCTGGCACATCACCCCCGCCGGATGACGCAGTGCTGCCCGGGGCGATGAGCCGGTTTGGCGGTGACGTACGGCACGTGTCCCGCCGGGAATCCCCGTCAGGCGCTTGCGTGTGGTCCCCAGATGGTCCCCAGCAGTGATTGCCGACATGTCAGCGCTCTTCCTTGACCAGGGCGGCATAGCGGTCGAGGTACAGGGGCCAGCCCTGCGAGCCATCGATACCGTCAGTGACCGCTTCCGGGCCAGGGCCGTGCCGGTCGATGTGCCGGTGCTCCAGTTCGACCCGCGTGCGGTCGGCGATTTGGCGTGGAACCCCACCCCGACCTCGCTGGTGCCGACATCCGGCGTGCTGGGCGTCGACGGGGTGGCGTTGAGGAGTGATTGGCCCGAGCAGGCACGTCCTCAGGCGGTCTTGCGGTGGTAGGTGGTCATGGCGAGGGTGTAGGCGACGACGAGGGTGCCGAGGCACCAGGCGAGGGCGGTCCAAATGCTGGTGCTGACTGGCTGCTGGGCGAGCAGATCGCGGATGGTGTTGACAACGGAGGTAACGGGCTGGTTGTCGGCGAAGGCGCGCAGCGGGCCGGGCATGGTGCGGGTGGGCACGAATGCCGAGCTGATGAATGGCAGGAAGATGAGCGGATAAGCGAAGGCGCCTGCGCCGTCCACGGTCTTAGCGGATAGGCCGGGAATGACGGCGATCCACGTCAAAGCCGAGGTGAAGATGACGAGGATGCCGGCGACCGCGAGCCACGCTAGCGCCCCCGCTCCTGAGCGGAAGCCCATCGCGACGGCGATGAGTACGACGACGACGAGCGAGATGAGGTTGGCGACCAGCGAAGTCAGCACGTGCGACCACAGCACGGACGACCGCGCGATCGGCATGGACTGGAAGCGCGCGAAGATTCCGCCTTGCATATCCATGAAGAGCCGGACTGCGGTGTAGGAGATGCCCGAGGCAATCGTGATGAGCAGGATTCCGGGCAGTAGGTAGGTCACGTAAGAGCCCGACCCGTGCTTGATGGCGCCGCCGAGCACGTAGACGAACAGCAGCATGAGGGCGATCGGCATGATCGCGGTGGTGATGATGGTGTCCGGGCTGCGCGTGATGTGACGCAGAGTGCGGCCTAGCAAGACGGCGGTGTCGCCGAAAAAGTGCCTGTTCATAGTTATTCCTTAGTTGTCCGTGCCGCGGGCGCTGACCATGCCGGCGTTGCTGTCACTGCCGGTGATGGCGAGGAAGATGTCTTCGAGACTCGGCTGCTTCTCGACGTACTCGACCTGGGCGGGCGGGAAGAGCTGCTTCAGCTCGGCGAGGGTGCCGTTCACGATGATCTTCCCCTGGTGCAGGACGGCGATCCGGTCGGCGAGCTGTTCGGCCTCGTCCAGGTGCTGCGTGCAGAGCAGCACTGTCGTGCCCTGCCCGGCGAGTTCCCTGACGCTGTTCCACACTTCGAGGCGCGACTGCGGGTCGAGACCGCTTGTCGGCTCGTCCAGGAAGATCACCGGCGGGTTGCCGATGAGGCTCATGGCGATGTCCAGGCGGCGGCGCATGCCGCCGGAATATGTCGCTACCCTGCGCTGCGCCGCGTCGGTGAGCTGGAAGCGGGCCAGCAGGCGGTCCGCGATCTGGCCGGCGCCCTTCAGGTGCCGAAGCCGGGCCACCAGCACCAGGTTCTCCCGCCCGGTGAGGACCTCGTCCACGGCCGCGAACTGCCCGGTGAGGCTGATGGACTCTCGCACGTCGGCAGCCTGCGCGGCGACGTCGAAGCCGTTGACGCTGGCCGTGCCCGCGTCGCCCTTGAGCAGTGTGGAGAGGATGTTCACGGTCGTGGTCTTGCCGGCGCCGTTGGAGCCGAGCAGGGCGAAGATGCTGCCCCGCGCCACGTCGAAGTCCACGCCGCGCAGCACGCGCAAGTCCTTGTAGGACTTCTCCAGACCCCGAACCTGGATGGCAGCATCGGTGCTCATTCCTGTTCCTTTCGCTCCGCGTCCTCAATCGCCTGGGTCAGCCGGGCGCGTTCCTTGTCGATCCATCTCTTTCCGGTGTAGGCCTGCGCGAATGTGTCGGCGAACTCGACTGGGTCGTCGCCGACGATCGCTCGCACAGGCGTGCCGTCGGCGGCTGCGCGCTCCCAGAGGTCGGCGAAGTCGCCGAACATCTTGAGCGCGGTCTCGCCGTCCGTGACGCCCGCGTTATACATGAAGTACCGCTGCAGCGCCTTCGCCGCGGTGCCGTACGGCTCGGGCAGAGCGTCGATGCGTGCCCTGTACTGCCGGTACTGCTTCTTCTGCTCGAGCGATCCGGTGACCAGCTCGATCCACTTCGGTGCCATCACTTGCCTTCCTCGCGGAGCTGCTCCAGTCGGAGTGCCAGGAAGCTCCACGTCCTCCAGAATTCGTCTAGGTATTGGCGTCCGTTAGCGTTGAGGGAGTAGACCTTGCGCGGCGGCCCCTTCTCGGAGGGGACCTTCTCCACGTCGACCAGGCCGCGCTGCTCGACCCTGATGAGCAGCGCGTAGACGGTTCCTTCGGCGATCTCGGAGAACCCCTGCTCCCGCAGCCACGCCGTGATCTCGTAGCCGTACGCGGGCCGTCCGGACAAGATCGCGAGGACAATGCCCTCGAGCGTCCCCTTGAGCATCTCCGTCACCAGCTTGGCCATGAATACCTCCTCCCACAGCTACTCAGTCTTACTAGCTACAGGTAGATAGTAACGCTAGTTACCGGTACTTAGCAAGACCGAATAGCTCTGCCGGCTGATGGCAGCGCTAGGTGGTCAACCGTGTGCGGTCGTAGTGCCACACGCCTGCGGTGCGGGTTGCAGCCGCGGCCGCCGGGCCGCTGGCCTCGAGTGGCCGGTCCAGGCCTGCCGCGGAGGCGCTTGGCTACGGAGCACCGGCGGTGCCGGAACTGCTAGCGCGGCCGCACTTGACTGGCCGTCAAGAAGCGCCAGATGAGAAGTATCTGCGATCTTGGTCCCCAGAAGTTGCCAGGAGACTGATCTGGATTTCGAATCAGCCTTCTAACCTGCGTCGAGACGGCGGGATTTGAACCCGCGAGCCCTTGACCCCCAGAACAGGGGTTTAGGCGTTTTGCCTGGTCAGAATCGTTCAGACTGCCGAACACCACGTGACGCTACCGGCAGTTTGTTCACTCGCACGCATAGCGTGTGGTCCCCAGATGGTCCCCAGGAACCCCAGATCCTGGGCCGAGAGCTGCGCTGGCCCGCAATGGTGCTGCGACGACCGTTGCCAAAGCAAGGCGCGCCGGGTCCAATGACTGAATGACTAGTTCGGGCACGAACTGTTAAGACGAGCGACCGTGTCACAGGGGGGTTTGGTTGTGGACGTTTCGGACGTGGTGATCGTGGGCGGTGGTATCGCGGGTTCCTCGTTGGCATATGCCCTGGCGTCGGCCGGGCGGAGCGTGGTGGTCCTCGAGTCGACCGTCGAGTACGAGGACCGCGTCCGGGGCGAAACGATGCTCCCCTGGGGGGTGATGGAAGCCCGGAACGTGGGTGTCGAGCAGGTTCTGCTTGACGCTGGGGCGCATGTGGCTCCGGCGTGGCTGCAGTACGTCGAGGGGCTCGACGACCCGACAGTGCTGCCGATGTCGATGATGCTTGAAGGGGTCCCGGGCACGCTCAACATGCGTCACCCTGACGCCTGCCAGGCGATTGCCGACGCGGCGACGGCCGCCGGCGCCACGGTGGTCCGGGGCGTGCATGACGTCAAGCTGAGCGCCGGATCGGATGTCTCGGTCAGCTACGTAGTCGGCTGCGAGGCTGAGGTGCGTGCCCGCCTGGTAGTCGGGGCAGACGGCCGTTCGTCCACGGTCCGCCGCCAGGCCGGCATCACGTTGCAGCGTGACGATCCGGTCAACTACCTCGCTGGGCTGCTCGTGGACGGGCTGGCCGAGATCTCAGACGAGCACGACATTATGGTCATGGAGGGCGACCGGATCCTGCTGATGTTTCACCAGGGTCGCGGTCGCGCCCGGCTGTATGTGGGCGTCGGCCGGTCCGGTCAGCGCCGCTTCGCCGGTCCCGACGCCGCCGCGCAGTTCCTGGCTGCCTGGCAGCCGGGCTGCTATCCGCTGTCCGAGATGGTGGCAGCGGGGACACCGGCCGGGCCGTGTGTCACCTACCCGGGCGATGACACATGGACCGACACGCCTTTCGCTGAGCACACAGTGCTGGTCGGCGACGCCGCGGGCCACAACGACCCGATCATCGGCCAGGGCCTGTCGATCGCTATGCGCGACGTGCGGATGGTCCGTGATCTGATCCTCGACGGCGCCCGCCAGCCAGCCGACTTCGCGTCGTATGGACAGGAGCGAGCCGAGCGAATGCGCAGGCTCAGGCTGATTGCCGATGTCGTCTCGGTAACCTACGCCGAGGATGCCGGCAACCGCATGGCCCGACGCGCGTTCGTCGCCGAGAAGATGGCCAGCATGGACCCGGAGGTCTTCCGCCTACTGGTTGCGTTCATAACCGGTCCTGAGACGGTTCCCGACGAGTTGGTAAACCCGCAGATCCTGGACCGGATCAGAAGCGCCTGACGCGCAGACGATGGTCACCGGCCCGGAACCGTGCCGAGCTTCAGGCCGCCGGCAGGGAGCGCGCCCGGTACGGCGCGGGCTCCGGCGGTCGCTGCGGCTGGGGGGATGTGGGGTGCGCAGGCGAGGCGCCGACGGGCGAGGCGACTGCCGTACCGATCGCCGCAGTGATGACGACCAGTTTTTTTTCCCGTTTGGTGCCCACACTATCAGTGGATATTTTGCTTATGTCTAGGAAGAACCTACCGGGCGACGGTGACGAGATGCCGGTAGAGGCCCTCGACGTGAGCCAGTCTCGGGCCTCGGTGCGTGACTCCGCGCACGTGCTGCTGCTGACCGAACCCAGCCTGACCTTGACCGTGTGCTCTTACACACCTGTCCCACCTTCGGGCATCCAGCAGCCCGCGCAAGGTGTATGCGCCCGTCATCGGATTCTTTCGCCCGGCCGAGTCTGCGGACATTGTCCGCAATCACGAAATTGATCAGTGAGGGGCATGCTGCGATCGCGTAAATTGAGCACCTCGATCACGTTTCCGAGTTCAGTCAGCATTGACACGTGCCGAGTTTGTACCAGACGCCCGGTCAGCGATAGGACGCATGCAGATGTCCCGTGTTTGTTGATCTGGCCACCGGGCCCTCGCATGGCATCCGCTGACGCTGATCGGGCCCGGTGCCCAGGGCTGCCCATGGGTGACGGGAGCTGGTAGGCCGGTCGCCCCAGGGAACATCGAGCCGGGCTGCCAGCCAGTCCCCTTACAGTTACGGCGCCGTCGATGCGGATACCAGACGAGCGAGGCGAGACATGTGACGGCCTTACACCGCCGCGAACTTGGTGAACCTGCTCCGGCCGAAGAGGAGCCCTGGCCCTGCGAGGAGTAGCCATCATCGCAGCCCATGAACGTGACACGCCGTCGGAATCGCTCAATGGCCGCCTGAGTGTCGAGCTTGCAGATAACGACCTATGAACTACCCTGAGGTAAGTGCCATGTTATGTCTTGGACTGAGAAATGAGGATCGGTCGGTCGCGTTCGTTACGAGGCTTCGCCTTGCGCGGCGGTCACTTGCGATCGAGGCTCAGCGTCACGGGGAGAGGGTGAGCTGATGTGGGCTTCATAAAGACTCTCTTCAGTTGGACCGGCATTCTTATCGGCGTCTACATCCTTATCGGCGTGTTCGTCAACACTGCATCTCCGCATTTGCCTGGGTCGCCGGGGACCATATCCGGAATCCATAGCTGGGCGCAGTATTTCATCTCTGTCCTCTTCTGGCCGCTGAGTCTTTGGGGTCCAACGTTCACTGTGGGTAAATGGCATTGATCATTCGCACCGCCCTATCAGCGCCTGGCGCGTTCAGTTCACAGAACCCGGCGCTCGCACTCCGGGCCCAGGTGACGCCGGACTACAGCACAGCGAACGCCATGCCGGCCTCCAGCACCCGCCCGCGTGCGCGAAGCACCGGACGCCGCGCCTGGCGGCGTACCCATCAGCGCGTCAAGCCGGGCGGTCTTCCCGGTTCCGGGCGGCCCATCGATGACGGCCGCGGCATCCCGGCCCGCATGCGACCGCGCCAGCAGGCCAACGAGGTCCGCGAGCTCTCCGTCCCGCTCGAGCAGGCGCGCGGCACCAGCAACGCCGGTCATGCGGCCGATCGTCGCGAGAGCGACGGATAACGCCGCCGCGCTCGATCAGCACGCGTCGCGTCGCTAGAGCCCTATATCGACTGATGTAGTACAGCGAGAACGCGACCACGAAGAACAGTGGAAAGGCCATCGCGCCGATGGCGGTCTGCTGCTTGCGGCGAAGGTAGATTCGATCGGGTTGGTAATACGCAGGTTCACCACCCAGTGCTCGGCCGGGTAGTCGTAGAACGCCAGCAGCTGGTCCGGGTCGGAGCGGAGCGCCACACGAACGGCGCCGGTCAGTCCGGATGAGTAGTCAAGCCGCAGCATCAGTTGACACGCCTCAGCACCTCGCGGTGAGCTAGACCCACCCGGTCCCATCCACCAGATCGGTTCCTGTCTTGACCATTCTCATCGCGATCGCCGTCGGGCTGTTGGTCTGGCATGCCACCCGCGCTAATCAGGCCCGGCTGGGCATCCGGTCCCGCCGCACGCAGATCCGGGGCATGCGGCGCGAGACCCGGACGTTCGCGTTGCGGGGCATCGTCGTTCTGGTCGTGTTCATCATCCTCGTGGCCCTGGCTCTGAAGCTCTGACCGGCCAGCCCAGGCCTAGTTCCTCCCGGCCGGCTTCCGCTGAGCTGGCGGAGATGCTGCAGTTCCTCGCCGACTGGCTCAAGCAAGACCCCGGCCGCCTAGGCGCGTCGCTGGAAGACTTCGTCGGCCATCGCGCCTACAACACCCGTCAGCTGCGCGAGGACCTGGACCCGGATCAGCTTCCGGCTCGGCGGCAGCGACGGAGAATCTCTCTTCGGCTCGCCGCAGTAACGGCTGCACCTGCGCTGCCCGGCCAGCCGAGAATATGCCGGGCCTTCACGGCGTCAACGTCGTTCGTCCTTGCGCTGTGTGCTGCGGGCGCTCGTTCCGGAGGCAGCTATCCGGAACATCCCCGCAGCGGCGCTAACCACGATCGTGGTCTGCCAGCACGCAACGATCGCCAGCTCCGGGTAGATGCCAGCAACCTCCGCCGCTGACCGTGCGCGCATCACGCCCGCAGACCACCACTCCCGTAGTCGTAAGCCACAAGATGGGGGAGCTTCCGGGCACCCGTCTCCACGGGAATCAGGCTGACGCGAACGCCCGCGATCCGAGCGCAACCATTGATCCGAGCAAGCATCGGTGTTGACCTGCGTAGGGAGCGAGCCCGGCTCAGTGCGCGCCGGCAGGGGCGGTCAGGTTCCCGCCGAACACCCCGATAATGATGAGGACCGCGAGGAGCGCGCCGACCAGACCCACGATGATCGCGCTGGTCGCGGAGGCCTTGGCCCAGCCCGGGGTGCCCCCGCTGCGCAGGATCCTCGGCAAGAGCAGCGCACCGGCGCCGACGAGCACCGCCGCCGCGGCGAACACGAGCGCCCACCAGCCCTGGGTGTGCCAGCCGTTTGCAAGCATGTTCAGCTGCTGCTGAGCCGTCAGACCGGAGCTCGGGGCAGTCATTTCTTCGCTGTACTGGGCGTGACTGACCACGACGCCGCTGGTCCAGTTCGTTGTAAGGGAGACGATCGCGAGGGCCAGGCCGGCGAAGCCGAAACCTCCGCTCACCGCGCCCGTGCCCAGAACGCCGTCCCCGCCCGAGTCGTCGTCGTCGATCTCAGTGGACTCTTCCGGAAGATCGTCGATCTCGGTCAGCTCTTCCGGACGATCGGATTGGTCGTCCGGGGAGTCGAAGGCGACGAGCGCGGACCCGGACCCGGACCCGACCTTGCCCTTATTCGTGGCGTTATCAGTCATAGGCGCCGACCTTAGGGACAAAGTCTGAGAGCAAGCTGAAAGAACGCTCAAGACCGGCGGTCCCCCGATCGTCCGCACCGCAGCCCACGGGACGGCCGGGCATGCCCTACATGGGAACCAGCCGAAGTCCGTGCCTGGTCTGCCGAAGAGGCCAGCGCTAGTGTCGTTCGCCCTCGCGCTGAGCGCTCCAGGTGCTCCAGGTTGACCCCCGCCGCGGCACCCGCGTTAATGGCACCTAGCCGGGGGAGACCCACCCCAGCCCATTGCCGGCCGCTTAGTAACGGGTGGCAGTTGCGTAAGCAATCTCCGCCATCTGTCGCTTAGCGCCCGCCCGGTCGTCGGCCTTATCCCGGATCCTGCGCTGGCCGTCGGCCGATGCCCTAACGAGGTCGCGCCGATCCAGCGGTTCTTGGATGCGTCGAAGTAGACGGAGTCGTCTCCGTGGCTACGCCGTCGAGAGCTAGCCACCACGGAACCAGGCTAGCGCGTTTGGCCCCCCTCGGCCTTGTCATGAGCCTCCGCGAGCTTCCTACCAGTCGGGACGGCGGGATTTGAACCCGCGACCCCTTGACCCCCAGAAGAGTGGGTTAGGCGTTTTGCCTGGTCAGAACCATTCAGACTGCTGAGCAAGACGTGACGCCACCTGCGGATTGTTCACTTACATGCACAGCGTGTGGTCCCCAGGTGGTCCCCGGGGATCGCTGCAAAGGACAGGCGCTACCGGCGATCACGTCCAGAGCCGACGATGCGCAATACATTCGGTCTGACTCCTGTCTGCTCGGCTGGATAGGCGTCTGCGGGCCACGGAGCTAGGCGCGGTCCACGTTGTAGACCTGTCCAGGACGTGCCGTACCCGCTTGATGGAGGCCTCGTTTCGCCGCCTGAGTGTTCATCACCTTCCATCGCTTTATGCGGTGGCGTGTTCGGCCAGTCGTCCGGTCACGGACATATGGCGGACAGGGAGCGGGCTCTAATGGCGGTTTGGCGAACCGCTCGCTGTCGCGGACGGTGACTGGATCTGTCGGCAATCTCGCGTCATCGGCTTGCTAGCGTTTGAGCAGCTGCATCTGGGATTGAGCGTCCGGACGACCTGGAACGCTCGGCGGCCTAGTACGGGGCACCGATTTTGCGCCATTTGCGGCCGCCGGTTCCGGGTTCGGAGGGCGGGGCGGGGCGGCGGCTGCGGTAGACGATGTAGGGCCGCCACAGGTACCACAGGGGGTAACTCCAGGCGTGCACGAGCCGGCTGAACGGCCACAGGCCCCAGATCATCCATGCGGCGGTCGCGTGCAGTTGGTAGATGAATGGCGCGTGCGCGATCGACTGCACGTCCGGGGAGCCGATGAACAGGCCGCGGAACCACGGCGCCACGGTGGTGCGGTAGTCGTATCCGTGGCCGAGCAGGTTGATCCCGATCGTGGGTGCGATGCCGGTGAGGATCACGATCAGCAGCAGGATCAGGGTGACGTAGTCGATCGGGGCGGTGGTGGCTCGGACCCGCGGCACCAGCAGCCGCCTGGAGGCCAGCACGATTACGCCGCCGATGACGAGCACCGCGGCCAGTGTCCCGGCCCCGGCGGAGAACCAGCGGTAGGCGTTCTCGGGGATGCCGATCGCCTTGGTCCATCGTTCCGGGATGAGCACGCCGATCACGTGGCCGCCGATGGCGGCGAAGGTGCCGTAGTGGAACAGCGGCGACCCCCACTTCAGCATGCGCCGCTCCTGCAGTTGCGTGGAGCGGCTGGTCCAGCCGAACTGGTCGTAACGCCACCGCCACACGTGCCCGACGGCGAACACCCCGAGCGCGAGGTAGGGCAGGGCGACCCACCAGAACACCTGGGCGGCGGTGGCATTCACGTCTGGGTTCCGTAACCTGTCAGGTACTCAGGCGGGGCAAACGGCTCTAGCCCGACCTCCTCGCGTGGCGGGCCGGCTTGCCACGCGGCGTGCACGAGTCCGGCTTCGCGACGTCCTAGCCTGGGCAGCATCGCGCATACGGCGGCGACAACATCAACATAGGGCGTGGCCGCCTGCTCAAGGCCGCGCCGCAGCAGTTCGAGGTCGGCCCGGTGCGCGCGCAGCAGGCTTTCGCCGCCGGGGCTGAGCGCGGCGAAGTCGAGCACCATGGGCAGGTAGTCGGGTAGCTCGTCCTCACTGGGGTTCAGGCCGGCGGCCCGGTAGGCGGTCTTGAAGGTGAGCATCGACATGCCGCGCTTGCGGGTGTCGCCATACCGGTAGTAGCTCAGGTACAACGCGCAGCGGCGGCGCAGGTCGAAAGTCTCGACGTAGTGCTGGCCTACCTGGGTCGGCGGCGTCGCGCGCAGCCAGCCCAGGAACCGGGCAAACGCTTCCCGGGTAGCTCGCGGGGAGGCCTGCGCGGCGGCCGTGTCGAGTTCGCTCATCCCGTCGAACAGCGCCGTCGTCGGGTACTGCAGCAGCACCGAGGCCAGCTTGTACGGGCTGATTGGGTTCTGGCTGGCACTCACGAGGTGCCCCGGTCGGGGAAGAGGCCGGGCGCGCTGTCTTGCCCGTTCCAGCCGAGCAGGTTGAAGTGAGTCCGGCCGTCGCCGGCCCGGAAGCTGTGATCCTGGCCGGGCGGGGTGCCTGGCTGGTAGCTCTGGATGCCATGCGGCCCGGTACCGCCCATGCCGGGGCCGCCGTCGGTGTCCAGGCTGCAGAACAGCTGCTCGTGCTGGCCCATCAGAGCTCCGGCGTCCTCGGCGTGCGCGGGCGGGATAACGTATCGGTCCTCGTATTTGGCGATCGCGAGCAGCCGGTAGAGGTCCTCCAGGTCCTCGACGCTTGCGCCGACCGAGGCGGGCAGGTTCTCATCGAGGCTCAGCCCGAGCTGCCCTGCCCGCATGATCGCGCGCACGACGGCAAGCTTGCGCAATACGGCGCGCACCGTATCGGCCTTGCCCGCGGTGAACAGGCTGGCCAGGTACTCGATAGGGATCCGCAGTGAGTCGATGGTGGCGAAGACCTGGTCGGGGTTGCCGGGGTCGTAGCCTGCGGCATGGACGACGTCGGCGACCGGTGACAGCGGCGGGATGTACCACACCATCGGCAGGGTCCGGTACTCCGGGTGCAGCGGCAGGGCGACCCGGTGCCGCACAGCCAGCTCGTATACCGGGGAGCGCTGCGCCGCCGCTATCCAGTCGGCGGGAATGCCGGCCTTACTGGCTTCGGCCCGCACCTGCGGGTCGTGCGGGTCGAGGAAGACCGCCAGCTGCGCCTCGTAGAGATCCTGCTCGTCGGCGGTGGTCGCGGCCTCGAGCACCTTGTCCGCGTCGTAGAGGAACAGGCCCAGGTAGCGCAGCCGGCCCACGCAGGTCTCCGCGCAGATCGTCGGCTGGCCGGACTCGATGCGCGGGAAGCACAGCGTGCACTTCTCGGCCTTGCCGGTTCGGTGATTGAAGTACACCTTCTTGTAGGGGCAGCCGGACACGCACATCCGCCAGCCGCGGCAGCGGTCCTGGTCGACCAGCACTATCCCGTCTTCTTCCCGCTTGTACATCGCGCCGGACGGGCAGGACGCGACGCAGGACGGGTTGAGGCAGTGCTCGCAGATGCGCGGCAGGTAGAACATGAAGACCTGCTCGAACTCCATCTTGACCCGGTCCTCGAGCCCGGCCAGGTTCGGGTCGCCGGTGGCATGCTCAGGGGCGCCGGCCAGGTCGTCGTCAAAGTTGCTGCCCCATTTGACGTCCATATCCTTGCCGGTCAGCGCGGAGATCGAGTGCGCGCTGGGGTTTCGGGTGCCCGGCGGGGCCTGGATGAGCGTCTGGTAGTCGTAGGTCCACGGGTCGCCGTAGTCATCGATGGTGGGCAGGTCCGGGTTGTAGAAGATCGAGGCGAGCTTGCGCACCCGGCCGCCCGCCTTGAGCTGCAGCCGGCCCCGGCGGTCCAGGGTCCAGCCGCCGTGCCACTGCTCCTGGTCCTCATACCGCCGCGGGTATCCGACACCCGGCTTGGTCTCGACATTGTTGAAGTACACGTACTCGGTGCCGGGGCGGTTCGTCCAGACCTGCTTGCACGTCACCGAGCAGGTGTGGCAGCCGATGCACTTGTCGAGGTTCATCACCATCGCGACCTGCGTCATGATCCGCATCAGCTGCCCGCCGCCTTCCGCCGTGTCACCGCAGCCCGGCCCGGCATCAGTACTGCACCTGCTGGGAGCGGCGGCGGATCACCGTGATCTCGTCGCGCTGGTTGCCGGTCGGGCCGTAGTAGTTGAACCCGTAGGACAGCTGGGCGTACCCGCCGATCATGTGCGTGGGCTTGATCACCAGGCGGGTGAGCGAGTTGTCGCCGCCGCCGTGCCAGCCGGAGACCTCTGACTTCGGGGTCATCAGGTGCCGGTCCTTCGCGTGATACATGAATACTGTCCCCTCGGGCATCCGGTGTGTCACTACTGCCCGGCATGCCACGACGCCGTTGCGGTTGTACGCCTCGATCCAGTCGTTGTCGGCGACCCCGATCTTCGCCGCGTCGCCGGTGCTCATCCAGATCACCGGGCCGCCGCGGAACAGCCGGAGCATGTGCAGGTTGTCCTGGTACTCCGAGTGGATGGACCACTTGGAGTGCGGTGTCAGGTAGCGGACGGTGATTTCCGGGCGCCCCGGCTCCCGCAGGCCCTGGTCGCCGAAGTGACGGGCATAGTTCAGCGGCGGCCGGTAGGTGGGCAGGCACTCGCCGTACTCGGCGATCCAGTCATGGTCGAGGAAGAAATGCATCCGACCGGTGAGCGTGTGCCACGGCTTCTTGCGCTCGACATTGACGACGAACGGCGAGTAGCGCCGCCCGCCGGTCTCGCTGCCCGACCACTCCGGCGAGGTGATGACCGCGCGGGGCTGCACCTGCGTGTCGGCGAAGCTGATCCGCTCCCCGGCGCGGTCGGCGGCGAGGTCGGCTAGTTCCACTCCGGTGCGCCGCTCCAGGTCCCGCCAGCCCTGGACGGCGACCTGGCCGTTGGTGGTGCCCGAGAGCGCCAGGATCGCCTCGGCCAGGTGGACGTCGCGTGCCAGCGACGGCCGCCCGTCGCCGTGGCCGCCGCGTATAAGCCCGTTCGTCCGCCCGAGCAGG
>JBAUAR010000010.1:0-10072 GCA_049675875.1 Streptosporangiaceae bacterium | reverse complement strand
GGGGATGCGCCAAGCTGTTGGGCGAAGACGTGAGTCGACAGGCCCTTCTGCTGGAGCGCCTTGGGGCTCCGATGTACGACATCGTGGCCGACCCTGTCAGCCGCCACAACTTGTTGTGCGAAGTGGCAGTTCGCCTGTGGCGTCCGATCGGTCCCGACATTGACCTTCCAACCGGTGCGGAGTTGGCTGAGCAGTACGCCGATCGGCTGCCAAGACTATGGGAGCAGGGGGGCGACCGTGTTCGCGGGCCACTGTGGCGGACGCGCTGGATTGCATGAATCGTCGTCGCCTTGCCCACAACGATCGGTCGGCGGTTCTCATCCACGGTGATATCCACGAGATGAACGCCCTGCAGGCGAGTGACGGCAGCTACAAGCTCATCGATCCAGCCGGGCTGCGGGCCGAACCGGCGTGCGATCTCGGCACCATCCTGCGTTGCAACCCGGACCTCGGCGATGACCTCTGGGCGCGGACTGAGCAGCTGGCTTCTCGCACGGGCGTGGATGCCACCGCCATCTGGGAATGGGGAACCATCCACCGAGTCGTCAGCGGCGTCTACGCATGCAGTATTGGCTTTCAGCCCTTTGGCGAACTGTTGCTGGCCGAAGCGGATCGCCTCACGGCGTAGTCACCGGATCGTGCAGCATCCGAACCTTCCAACCCTGGAATCATCGTCGGATTGGCATCCGAAGAGCCCACCCGGAGAAGGTCCGAGACTGAGAAAACTGAGCTGCATCGATCTGCTGCTTCGCCTCCGGGCCGTGGTTCGTCACGCGCCACGGGCTTGGCAGTCATCGAGCACGGCTTGGGCGATGGCTGTGAAGCGCGTGTCGTCGACGCTGCCCGGGAGGTGCCGGCGCGACCATTCCACCTGCCGCAGGCACAGGTGGCACAGGTACACCGTGGTCCACGATAGGCCGCTGAGTTTCAGTGCGTGGTCCCACAGCGCCTGCCGGGTCTGCTCGATGTCGTAGCTGTAATAGAGCAAGGTCGCGACGTCGAAGCCGCGATCGCCCCGCCCGGCACCGTCGAACGGGATGTTCCAGTCGACTACGCCGGACAGCCGCCCACCGGCCTGCAGGATGTTCGCGGGGTTCAGGTCGAAGTGCACGATGTCGCGGCTGCGGGGCTCTGCCCGCTGGTTCCGGCGGGCCAGCGCCTGCAGGCGGCCCAGCAGCGCGGCGGTATCGCCGGCCTGGCGCATGGTGGCGTGCAGGCAGTAGTCCTGACCGCCGGCTTCGATCGTGTCGGTCAGCCAGGCCGGCCAGGGCGGGCGGGCCAGGTCGCCGGCGTCGCGCTGCAGTTCGATGGCCGCGAGGAGATCGGGGAGCACCGCGGCGAACAGCACGGGTTCGGGCGGCAAGCCCGGCCGGTGCAGGCCCTGGCCGGGCAGGCGCCGCTGCACGGTGAAGATGGTGCCGCCGGACTCCCCGGCGCCGACGTATTCGGGCACTGGGTAGCCTCGCCGGCGCAGGCCGCTGACCAGGCGGACAAGCCGCCGCTGGTTGCCCAGCGCGTTTCTGCCGCCCGGGACCAGCTTGACGACCAGCTGGTCATCGCCGGCGGCAACCACAAACGCCGAACCCGACTCCCCCGGGGAGCACCTCATCCATGACATGGACAGCGTGGGCGCCAGCCATCCGCGTCACCGCGTCCAGCAACCGCCGGTCAGGCCAGGTTCGCTCGCAGCCAGCCCACAGTCCCAACATCCCCCGGAACAGAACTTTCTGATAGGGCACGCCCAGAACAACGACGATCTGCACACCATAGGCTGCGAAGTCGGAGCCGCTGCATGCACGCGGACCGGCGATCCGGCAGCGGAGACGGTAACCCTTGGTGACTAGCCTGGTCCGCCGAGTGCGCCGCCGTCGGCATGGCGCTCCGCCCGCCGATGCTCTGCTCGCCGTGCTGACGCCTACCGCAGCCTCATCGGACAGCTCGGCTCGCCTGCGGACCGGGCTCGTGGCAGCGTGGCGACGGCGATTAGCTGCATCAGCGCCAGCCATCCGCATCCTGTCCAGCCTGGGTGCGCGGGCCTATTCCGCGGGCGCGAGCATGCCTGCCGGGGCGTGACTGCGCCGAGATCCCCTGGCGGTCACGCCTGCGTTGGCAGAACTGCCGACTCCACGGCCATGATCGGGAAGATGGCACCGGCGCCCGTCCCGTCGGCGAGCCGTTCTCGCTTGCTCTTGTCAAGCCATCGGGGCCGGGCAACTCCGGGCCTTCGGCAGGTTCTGCCTCTACGGGGCGAAGCAGGAGTACCTTGATCGCGGCTTGCTCGCCGCGTAGCGGCCGCGCCTGGCCGGTCAGGACGCCGCTTCGAGCCGCACGACGATCGACTTGGAGGTCGGGGTGTTGCTGACCTCGGCTGTTGAGTCAAGTGGGACCAGGACGTTCGCCTCGGGGAAGTAGGCGGCCGCGCATCCGCGCGGCGTCGGGTAGCCGACGGCGCGAAAACTCTTGGCGCGCCGCTCGCCGTCGTTCCATACGCTGACGATGTCGACCAGGTCACCATCGCTGAGTCCCCGCTCGCGCAGGTCGTCAGTGTTGACGAAGACGACGCGCCGTCCGCCTTTGATGCCGCGGTAGCGGTCGTCGAGCCCGTACACCGTCGTGTTGAACTGGTCGTGCGAGCGGATCGTCTGCAGCAGCAGGTGTCCGTCGGGCACTTCGACGGCGCCGGGTGGGTTGACGGTGAACCGAGCCTTGCCGGTGGCGGTCGGGAACGTGCGCGAGTCATGCGGGCCGCGGGGCAGCATGAAGCCGCCGGGCTGGGTTACCCGTTCCTCGTATGCGTGGAAGCCGGGAACGACGTGCTCGATGTGCTTGCGGATGATCCGGTAGTCGTCGCCCATCTCCCGCCAGTAGATGTCGTCGCCGAACAGCACGCGCGCCAGGCCCGTGACGATCGCGATCTCGCTGCGCAGCTGATCTGATGCCGGGATGAGCCGGCCGCGCGATGCATGCACCATGGACATCGAGTCCTCAACGGTGACGAACTGCTCGCCTGCTGACTGCACGTCACGCTCGGTGCGGCCAAGGCATGGCAGCAGGAGCGCCTCCGTGCCGTGGTACAGGTGCGAGCGGTTCAGCTTGGTTGCGACGTGCACGGTCAGGGCGCAGTTCGCCATTGCCGCGGCGGTGACGTCGGTGTCGGGAGTGGCGGCTACAAAGTTGCCGCCGAGCGCGAAGAACACTCGTACCTTCTCGTCGCGCATGGCGCGGATCGAGTCCACCGTGTCCCAGCCGTGCTCGCGGGCCGGGCTGAAGCTGAACTCGGCGCTCAGCTTGTCCAGGAAGGCGTCCGGCATCTTCTCCCAGATGCCCATCGTGCGGTCACCCTGGACGTTGCTGTGCCCGCGGATGGGCGAGGGCCCGGCACCCGGACGGCCGATGTTGCCGCGCAGCAGCAGGAAGTTGACGATCTCCCGGATCGTGGCGACGGCGTTGCGGTGCTGGGTGAGTCCCATCGCCCAGCAGACGATCACGCTCTTTGCCGCGATGACGTCGGACGCGCATTCCTCGATCTGGGCGCGGGACAGGCCGCTCTGCTTCTCGATAGTCGGCCAGTCCAGGCCGCGCCAGGCTGCGACCGCTTCATGGAATCCGTCGCAGTAGTTGTCGATGAAGTCGTGGTCGAAGACCCGGCCGGGCCTGGCGTCCTCGCGCTCAAGCAGCGCCCGGTTCAGCCCGCTGAACAAGGCGAGGTCGCCGTTGACGCGGACCTGCAGCAGCCGGTCAGCCAGCATCGTGCCCAGGCCGGCCAGCCCGCGCGGAGTCTGCGGGTTGCGGAACCGGGCAAAGCCGGCCTCGGGCAGCGGGTTGATGGCGATGATCCGCGCGCCGCGTCGCTTGGCCTTTTCCAGCGCGGTCAGCATCCGCGGATGGTTCGTGCCGGGGTTCTGGCCAGCTATCAGCATGAGGTCGGCGTGGTCTTCGATGTCGGAGAGCGTAACGACGCCTTTGCCGACGCCAATCGTGGCGGCCAGGGCGGCGCCGCTGGACTCGTGGCACATGTTCGAGCAGTCGGGCAGATTGTTGGTGCCGAGCCGCCGGGCTAGCAGCTGGTAGGCGAAGGCAGCCTCGTTGCTGGCCCGGCCGCTGGTGTAGAACACGGCCTGATTCGGGTCGTCCATCGAGCGGAGCCGGTCGGCAGTGAGCTGGAACGCGTCGTCCCAGCTGATGGGGACGTAGTGGGCAGCGCCAGGCGCCAGGTACACCGGCTCGGTCAGCCGCCCGTTGCTCTCGAGCCAGTGGTCATCCTGCTCGCGCAGCTCGGCGACCGGGTGCGCGGCGAAGAACGCCGCGTCGGCGCGCTTGCGCGTAGCCTCCCATGCGACGGCCTTGGCTCCGTTCTCGCAGAACTCCGCAGTCTTGCGATGCGCGGGATCCGGGTCGGGCCAGGCGCAGCTAGGGCAGTCGAAGCCATGGTCCTGATTTAACTTCAGCAGCGTCCGCAGGCTGCGGCCCGGCCCCATCTCCTCGAGCGCATACTGCGCCGAGTGAGCGATGGCTGGGATGCCGGCCGCGGACGTCTTCGGCGCGCCGACCCGGACCTGCTCGCCGCCTGGTGACTTCTTGGCCATAAGGGCTCCTCAGCCTCTTCCTAAACTTTCCAGTGGTATCCGATGGAGAAGTCGACCGCGACCGCATAGGCCAGGTACATGAGCCAGCAGCCGGTGGCCAGGTGGAAGAACCCGAGCGCCCGCTCGCCGAGCTTGACGCCGATCGCGGCGAAGAAGTCGCTGAAGTAGATAGCGAACAGGCCCAGGAACAGCAGCCCGACCGGCCAGTCCGCCACTTTGAAGAACACCGTTGCGCCCATCGCGGAGATCACCATGAACGCGACGGTCATGCCGGCGTTCGTCCGCGGGTCGTTGCCGCGGTACCGGTTCCACCCGATCGCGAACCAGTGGATGCCGTATGCGGAGAACGCGAGTGCGGCCATGTACAGCGGCGCCGACTTCTGGAAGACCTGGAACCAGGTCAGCCCGACAAACAGGATCACGCCGGTCATGAACTGGCAGAAGCCGGGCAGCCAGATGCCCCACACCCCGGTGCCGCGGTTGACCTGTCCCTCCTCGTCACGCTTGGGCCAGCCCAGTAGTTCCTGCGGCCCGTAGATCAGGTAGCCGGTGCCCAGCCCGAAGAAACCGAGCGCCAGAGGCGGGAAAGCAGACTGTGCAAACGTCAATTCCATGCTGACACCTCACAACGAAGTCCAGTTGTCGACGAGCAACGCTCCAGCGTTCGCGGCATGGGATCCCGCTCGCGCTGGCGGCCGTGCGTGGCTGCCCGGCAAACCGCGCAGTCCTATCGTATTGCGATATCGTACTACGATATACCTTAGTGCGGCAGAGCAAGAAGATCGTCTGCGCAGGGTGCTTGTGGCGCGGCGGTCCGCGCGAAAGGGGCAGGTGTGTCCGGGCGGACGGCGGGACGGCGGGTGCTGCGGATCGCGCTCCGCGACGGCGACTGGGCTTTTGTGCGCCAGGGTGACTTGCTGGCGGGCGAGCAGCCACTCGGCATCCGAGTCGACGGCACCGCGCTGTCCATGACGATGCGCACGCCCGGCGATGACATCGAACTCGCGGCGGGGTTCCTGGTCAGCGAGGCAGTAATCCGCTCGCCCGCCGACATCAGCGCGATGACGGTCTGCGACGGAACCAGCTGCGGCCATGCCGGCCATGATGGACTCGGCAACATCGTCGACGTGACCCTGGCTCCAGGCGTCAGGGTCCCTGGGAGCGCCCGGCGCAGCTTTCTGACCACCAGCGCCTGCGGGGTGTGCGGGAAGGCGAGCATCCGGGACATCTGTGTCCTGCCCCAGGCAGCGCTGGCCGGGGACTCAGCGCGAGTTGAGCCGGAGGTGCTGTCCGTGCTCCCCGATCGGCTGCGCGGCGCGCAGCGGGTGTTCTCCCGCACCGGAGGACTGCATGCTGCCGGGCTGTTCACCACCGACGGTGAATTGGTCGCGGTCCGCGAGGATGTCGGCAGGCACAACGCGGTCGACAAGGTCGTGGGGTGGGCGCTGCTGGCCGACCGCCTGCCACTGGCAGGCTGCATCCTGCTCGTCAGCGGCCGGGCGTCGTTCGAGCTGGCCCAGAAGGCCGTCGTGGCAGGCATTCCCGTGCTCGCCGCGGTCTCCGCTCCGTCCTCGCTGGCCGTCGAGCTTGCCGAGGAAGCAGGCCTCACCCTGATCGGCTTCCTGCGAGGGCCGTCGATGAATGTCTATAGCGGCGCTCAGCGGATACGGACGGCGAGCGCGATGGCTGGTCATGGTGCGGCTTGACCTGTCCCGGCCGTCCAGGGTCTCCGCCCGGCCCGGCCCGGACATGGCGCCCGCGCACTCGATCGACGAACGTACCGCGGCGGGCTGGCGAGGCCGGCGTATCACCGAGCACGCGGCCGGTTCCGGAACTCTCACTGGGTGGTTCCGCTTGCTCCGCGACCAACGGAACCGCAAGCGGAGCACCCTCATCACGCTCCACTCCATCACCGGGAAACGCGTCGCCGATGCCATGGTCAGGTTCCCTAAGACGCACGGCCCTGCCTGCAGGTTGCAAGAGATTCGGGCCCTCTTCGAGGACGACCACGTGCACATGGCGCTGATCATCACCACGGACAGGCGGCTTGTCACCACGATCGAACGGCCCGATCTCGCCGCCGCCCTGCCCGGTGCCACGCCCGCAGCGGAGCTAGGCACTCTCGACGGCCGCACAGCAAGGCCGACCGACCGGCTCGATACCACGACCGCGGTGCTGCTCCAACAGCGGCGACGGCGCAAGGCTGTCGTTGACGATGCCGGCCGGCTGCTCGGCCTGCTGTGCCTCAAGAAGGACGGCACAGGCTATTGCTCCGATGAGGGTATCCGTGACCGCGCGAACCAGGTGAGGCGTTCGCGAATCGAATAGGCGTCGGCGAGCGGCTGGACAACCGTCCCGGCCGCGCTCCCAAAAACGTTGAAGGAGTCAGACCGCGTCTCCCGCTCCGGTTCTTGGCGGGCCGAATGGGCGGCCCTGGCTGCCGGTGCACCTGGGCGTCCACGTTAAACTATCGTGCCACGATATAAGGTTGTATTCCGGCGCGGAATATCGCGCTTAAGTGGCGACGGAACAACCGTGCAGCGAACGCGTGGTGGGCGAGGAGCGAGGGCGAATGAATGCGTTTGCCCGGCGAGTCCCAGCGCAGGCCCCCCGCCGCAGGCCGCGAACTCAGCCGACCAGTTGGCGGCGCTGCTGTGGGCGGCGCGGGAGGCCTGTCGGCGTGGAGCGGTCCTGCACATCGTCTCGGCATAGGAAACCCGCCGCCAAGACGCCTGAAGGCCGTGGAAACCCAGTGCTGGTCGTCTGCTAATGGAGCGGGTTCAGCCAATTGATCTGCGGGAATCTCGCGAAGTCAGAGTCCGTTGAGCAGACCCCTACTCCGTGCTCGATCGCAAGCGCCGCCAGGTGAGCATCAGTCACCAGATTGCCCCGCAGGTCGCCCGCGACAATCAGGTTACGAAGGATCTCCGCATGCCCTTCGCCAGGAACCGGAACCCAGGTCGCATCGGCGTCGAGCCAGTCGGCCACGAAGGACCAGGCCTGGCTCGGGCTGAGCGGGCTGATCGACGCACGCGGGTGGGTCGAGATGCGCTGGAACGCCAGCAACGATGCCCACGGCAGCCCAACACGGGCCGGCTCGTTGAGAGAACTCTCCAGCCAGTCCTTAGCAGACTGGTGGAAAGGGCTGCTGGAGTCCACCGCGTACAGCAGCACGTTCGCATCGACGATCATCTACGGATGCTCTGCGCCGTCAAGCAGTTCGAGTGCATCCGCCACATTTGACACGTCGACGCGCAGCCCAAGTTCGGCGGTGCGCTGCT
Organism: Streptosporangiaceae bacterium; assembly: GCA_049675875.1. GTDB lineage: Bacteria > Actinomycetota > Actinomycetes > Streptosporangiales > Streptosporangiaceae > JAJYUU01. The sequence goes on along the minus strand of JBAUAR010000010.1, from coordinate 2,205 downwards.
GGAAGGTTCGCCGCCTTGACCGGCCCGGTCGCAGCCCGGCGCGAACGAGCCTGTTGACGGCTTCGCCGAGGCCAATGTGTGCCTCGCGGCTGAGGCGCTGCGCAGCGGCTGCGACGTCGTCGTCAAGTCGGATGGTGGTGCGCATGAATCAAGGATAGCATCAAAGATGCGACCACTCAGGCATCATAGAATCACAAGATGAGAGCCTTCGGCGCCATCGCGTAGCGCGTCCAGCGCCCGGCGCGCCCCCGCACTGCCGACCCCTTCGGCTCTTCCCATGACTACTCGCGCCGCCCTGGGGCGGCGATCGGCAGACGGACCGAACTGCCACTCGGCATCGTCGTGCCCGTCTAGGGCGCACGGCACGATTATGAATGCGACCGCAGTGCGGTATGCCTTGGTCGCATCCCCCCCAGAAGACCCAGATCTGCGGGGGCTCGCCGATGCCGACCGCGGCGGCGGCGCCTACAGCAGCGTCCGATGTCCCGGTTGACGAACGCGGCGCCAGCGCCAGAGCTGCTGAGGGCATTGAGAGGGCGGGTGACGACGGATCTGCCTGCTCTCATCGCGGTGCCCGCTGCCCTGCCGCCGACGGTCGATCGCCAGCTGGCGATGCGTCGTCCGGCAGGACGACCCGAGTGGCGATTCAACCGCGTCGTGCCTGGTTAAGTGCGCGGCCGCGTGCTGGCACCCCGACAGGGGCCGTGCTAGCCGTACTTCAGAATCCGGGTGCGCCCACGGTCGATTTCTCGCTCACCCGGGGGTCAGGATCGAGATGCAGGCGGCCGGAGTAGCCGGCGCCGAAGATCACAGGAGGCATCCCGATGCGCAAGCTAACCGGACGGCCTGGACGCCAGCAAGGCGACGAGACCATGCAACCACCGACCGGGCCAGCTCCGTGGATCGCCCGCAGCGTCTCCACGGAGTTTGGCCGGCGTCATGTCAGGGGCGTGGCGATCACACGTCTGCTTGTTGCTATCGCAGCGGTGACCGTGGGGTCCATCTTCTGCGCTTCCGGGCAGTGGTGGGGAGCGCTGCTGTTCGTTCCGGCGGCACTGAACCTCTGGTTCGCCTACCTGATGCCACGGTGGAAGCGGGCTCTTGATGATTTGAAGAGCGGCCCGCGTGTTCGTGAGCTGGAACGATCTCGGGCGTTGGTCGTCGACGACGCGGCCGCCCGGCTGCGCCGTATCGAACAGGATCTGCACGACGGGGCGCAGGCTCAGATGGTTGCCGTCGTCATGAAGCTGGGGCTCGCCAGGAACCATCTCGGAAGCGCGATCGCTGAGAGCGGGCAGGGCGACCTGGAGCGGGTCCTCGAGCTCGTTGACGCTGCCCACCGCGGAGCGATGGAGGCGATCACCGAGCTCCGCGACCTGGCCCATGGCATCCATCCGCCGGCCCTCGCCGAGGGCCTCGGCGCCGCCCTCGCCGCCCTCGCCGCCCGCAGCGACTTCCCGGTCGACCTGGTCCTCGACCTGCCCAAGCGCCCGTCCGCTGCGATCGAAGTCATTGCCTACTTCTGCGCGGCAGAGCTGCTCACCAACACGGCCAAGCACAGCGGCGCGCGGCATGTCACGCTGGAGACGACGCACCATCCCGGCCTGGTAAGGCTGCGGGTCAGCGACGATGGCACCGGGGGCGCCCGCATCGAGGCCGGCCGCGGCCTGGCCGGGCTCGCCGACCGGGTCAAGACCGTCGATGGCAGACTGCACGTCGCCAGCCCGGCCGGGGGCCCCACGGTCGTCACCATCGAGCTGCCCTCCCACGCCTGACCGAACCGGAGCCCGACAATGCGCATCGTGATCGCGGAAGATTCCGCAATCATCCGGGCGGGCCTCGCCGAGATCCTGGCCGACCGGGGACACGTGGTGGTAGCCGCCGTGGGCAACGCCGAGGACCTGCAATCCGCGGTAGACGAACACCATCCGGACGCCGCCGTCGTGGACGTGCGGATGCCGCCCGGCTACACCGACGAGGGCATCCGTGCTGCGATCGCCATCCGCCGCGACCATCCTGGCACTGGCGTGCTGGTCTTCTCCCAGTACATCGAGACCCGCCACGCGGCTAACCTTCTGGGCGCGGCATCTGGCAGCGGCGCCGCCGGCGTCGGATACCTGCTCAAAGACCGGGTCGGCGATGTCAGCGAGTTCGTGGAGGCGCTGAGCCGGGTGGCAGCTGGCGGCACCGCCCTCGATCCAGAGG
>JBAUAR010000009.1:0-5264 GCA_049675875.1 Streptosporangiaceae bacterium | reverse complement strand
TGGCGGCAACCGGCAGGCCGATCCGCTGACCGTCGGGTTGCGCGTCACATGGCCACCTGCCGGCACGTCACGCCGGTCACCGCCGTCAGCCGGGCGGCGAACGCCGGGCCAGCGGTAACCCACGGGTCACCGGCATGGGCAGCTTCCTGCCCGGACTGCGTCCAGCCGGGACTATCCGCCGTTACAGCACCTAGCGCAGGGACGGCCCGGCAGGACCGACAGCGGGTGCGGCAGTGACCCTTCGCACGGCCAGTCAGCCTTGGGTGATGATATGGGGAGGTTCATTGGCCTTAGAGGCCTTCTGAGCTGTAATTCCGGCCTACACTGACCCTGTCCAGCGGTCCCTGCTGACCGGGCAGGTGATTGTGGGCATCGTCTCTGTCAGCGACCATCGCCTGGTTGAGCAGCGGGTGACGAAAGGGAACGAACGCATGAGCGGGGGAGCCGGGAACGACGGGCCAGACGGCGGTTCCCGCTGGCCTGTGCAGCCGCCCCCGGAGCAGCAGCCGTTCTGGCTGCCTGGCCAGCGCGACGAAGGGCCGGCCTGGGACGATCCCGGCTGGTGGCGCGACCGGCCTACTCCCGGTGTCCCCGAAGCTCGGCCGCCGGGACCCAGTGGGCATCGCAGCAGGCCGCCGCGGTCGCGACGGAAGCTCGCCGTCATGGGCGGGATCGGGGCGGCCGGAGTGATAGGCCTGACCGCTGCACTGATCCTCAGCGGCGTTTTCGGCGCGAGGAAGGCCGCCGTGCCCGGGTTCCATCCCACTGCCACCCAACCGGCACTCGCTGCGCGCCAGACCGCCGAGGCGTTCCTGGCTGCCTGGAAGCACGGGCAGGTCCGGAAGGCCGCCGACTACACCGATCACCCGTCTGCCGCCGCCGCGGCTTTGACCTCCTACGACGACGGCCTGCACCTTCGCGGGCTGCGCCTCGCGGTACACAGTTCGACCGCGCGGGGAGTCGTGACATTCTCCGTGCTCGCCACGGTGGGGCTGCCTGCAACCCCGGCCTCAGGTGCGGCCGGGCCGTCCGCGGCGAGCGGCGCTTCGACCACGGCAGTCACCGCCACCTGGTCCTACGCGTCGGATCTGACCGCTTATGCCAAGCACGGCGGATGGTGGGTCAGATGGAATCTCGCGCTCGTCGCGCCGAACCTGACCACAGGTGAGAAAGTCGTCAGCGTTCCGGTCGCGCCGGGCGCCAGCGAGGTCGTTGATGCCGCCGGCGGCAACCTCCAGAACTCGAGCGACCCGGGGATCGACAACATCGGCGCGGCGCTCCGAAGCAGTGCTCCCGCAGGTCAGGGCACGCCGGGCATCGAGGTGGAACTGGTGGACCCGGCCAACACGCCCATCGCCAGCACGGCTGACGTGCTCCGCCATCCGGTCGCTACCGGCGTGGTCAAAACCACCATCGAACCGAACGTGGAGGCGGCGGCGGAGTCGGCGGTGCAAGCCCATCCCGACAGCTCGATGGTGGTCCTCCAGCCGAGCACCGGCGCGATCCTGGCGGTAGCTAACAACGACGGGGACAACGATTTTGCCCTCACCGCGCGGGTGGCGCCCGGCTCAACAAACAAGATCATCACGTCGACCGCCCTGTTTACCAGTGGACTGGTCAGCTCGCCGAGCCAGCCCGTCGAGTGCCCCCAGCAGCTCGACATCAACGGCAACACCTTCACGAACGACCAGGGCATCAGCGAACCGCCCAGCACGCCGTTCCTCACGGACTTCGCCGCCTCCTGCAACAACGCTTTCGCCCGCTGGTACGCCAGCATCGGCGCCGAGACGCTCGCCCAGACGGCGCAGAAGTACTACGGCCTGAACCAGCCGTGGAACATCGGCATCGGCCCCGGCGGCCCGTACTACAGCATCCCGTCCGCCGCCTACAACGGGGAACTAGCCCAGGAGCTGTTCGGCCAAGGCCAGCTGGAGGCCGCCCCGCTGGCCATGGCCTCTGTCGCGGCGACCGTGGACACGGGCTCGTTCAAGCAGCCGATCGTCGTGCCCGGTCAGGTGCAGCTGACAGCCACCCCGCTGCCCGGCAGCGTGCACCAGTACCTGTGGCAGCTGATGAGGGCCGTTACTCAGGCCGGCGGCACGGCAGCCGGTGTCTTCGACGGCGTCGGCTCCGCGGTGTACGGCAAGACTGGCACCGCGGACGTCGGGGGCCAGCAGCAACCGAATAGCTGGATGGTCGCCTTTGATCCGACACTCGACGTCGCGATCGGCTGCGTGGTGCTGGACGCCGGCTACGGCGCCTCATTCGCAGGACCGGAGGCGGCCGCCGTGCTCCAGCTCCTCGGACAGTCGGGCGGCTAACTGCGCCGCGAGAGCACGGCCTGGACCGCGGCGCTGGTCGCTGCTGCGCTGAGGTCATCGGAGAAGACGCCGCCAGGATAGGGAACGACCCATACGTGGAGCATCTGCGCGGTATACCTGTCCTGCCACGTAGCCGCGTTGCAGCTATCCCGGAGCTGAACGCCGAAGGCGGCGATGGTCTGGCGGCCGTTGACACAGGTAACGAGGTGCGAGTGCCAGCGGGTGAGTCCGCCGCCGATCTGCGGGCCGTTCTGCTGCTGATCACCCATGATGTACATGGCGCCGAGCAGAATCGGCGCGTGGTTGGGCACGTCGATCGCGTACACAAGTGACGAGGGGTCCTGCGGGTTGAGGCCCTGGTAGCTGGGGTCATCGCCGTCGTACAGCAAGTGCTCTTCGCCATTGGTCTTGAGCACGTACGTATAGCCCGCCGCGAACGCGGCCTGGACGTTGGTGTAGCGCGTCAGACTCGCATCTGTCTCCTGGATCAGCTGAGCGGCCGCCAGCACCTGTCCCGCGGTCGGCGGTGCCGTGGAGCCGTACATCTGCATGTCTGAGAGACCGTTGGTGCTGCCCATGTCTCCCATGCCTGGGTTCACCGTGCTGGACGATGACGGGGAGGACGCACCCGATGACGATCCGGATGCCATGCCCGCGGGTCCCTCGGGTCCCGCCCAGCCGGGCGTCATCACCGCGGTAGTGGCTGCGATCACGGCTGCCGGAATCGCGATGAACGTGGCGACCCGGCTGAGGGCACCGCGGCGCGCCATCGGCCGATCCAGCAGGGACGGACGCCACAGCAGCGCGGCGCATCCGACAATCAGCCCGAATTCAAACACGCAGCTCACCACGTCCAGCGCGCCTACCGATTCCGGGTCATGCAAGTCAGGACCGAACGGGAGGCCGACGGTGCGCGACGCCACGTACACCGCGATGACGATGGCGTTCCCGGCGATGCCCAGCTGCAGCCAGGGCCGCGACGGCCGCCACAGCAGAACCGCCGGCCATATTATCTGGGCCCAGGAGATCACGAGGAAAAAGGCGCCGTACAAGGCGTATTCCGCGAAGTGCTCGAAGACGACCGCGAAATGAATGGCCGCGGCGCCGAGGGATAGCGCCGCCAGGCCACCCAGGAGATATAGCCGCACAGTGGTCGACCCGATGTGGTCTTCCCTGGCCGCGGGGACAGGAGTGCTCATGCTGCGGACACTAGCCTCGCGGTCCTCGGGCCGGCATCGGCCGACCGGCCGACTTCTCCCTACATACTCAGGTGTACGTCGGGTCGCGGAGCCGACGGCGTCAGCCAGCCGGCCGAATCCACCTACACCACGAGAACTACGAGCACAGGCGGGAGCGGCGGAGTGACGCCAGAATCAACGCGGTACCCCTCGCAGCACGGCCGGTGGCGCTACGAGGTACGAGCCGTAACGGCCGCACCGCGAGCTGCCGTCTGGCCGCTGATCGGTGAGGCGGTCCGCTGGAAAGACTGGTCGTTCATGACACGCACCTATCTCCTGCGGGAGGGATCGCCAGTGCCTGACGGCGTGGGAGCGCTGCGCCGCTTCGCCGTCGGCCCGTTCGGCAGCAGCGAGGAAGTAGTCGAGTTTGAGCCGCCAGCTCACCTGGGGTACGTGGCCCGCAAAGGCATTCCCGTGCGCAGCTACCGCGGCGACATCGTCCTGCAGCCGGACGGTCAGGGAACATCAATCACCTGGACAGCGTCGCTCGAACCGCTATTGCCCGGCACCGGACGCATCGCGCTCGCCTATACGCACTCTTATGCGCGACTGTTCGCCCGTGAGCTGGTCCGGTACTGTGACCGGCTCGCGGCCAGCTCCTAACCGCCATGGCGGCGGGGCTTCATGGTCCGCTACCTGCCGCTCCGCCGAGCGGCGGCCCTGGCCAGTCGTCGTCACTGGTCCGGGCCCAGCGGCGTTCGTCGTACCGGGCCAGATAAGCGCCGCGCTCGGTGCCGACCAGCTCGTGCAGCCGTTCCGGCGAAGCCAGGATCGACTCCAGGTCGGCTAGTTCCCCCTCTTGCTGGTCGTACTCCGCGCTGATCTGCTGCCGTCGCTGCGGGGAGAGTGCCCGCAGCTGGAGGTCCAGGACCGCCCTGGCCTGGTCCTGGTCGATGTTCAGCAGTTCCATCAGGCTTGCGTGGGCCGCCTGCGGCGACTCGCTGATCTCGATGAGCGCCTTGACCGCGTCCGTATTGTCCAGAGCCGCAAGAATCGCGCGCAGCACGCGTCCGCGGTCCTGCAGCCCGCGGATCCGCTGCCGTGTGCCGGCGACGATGGCGTCAAGCTGGAAACCGGGGGGCGTCTTGCCGTCCTGCAGGGTCAGGAATTCGGCCTCGGCAGATTCCAGCATCGCGGTCCGGTCAGCCAGAAACCGGCGGATGTGCTCGTGCGCCTGATGCCGCTCAAAGGCGTACCTGTTGCGGTACAGCTCGTAGAAGATCCGCTGCTCCGGATTTCCCTGAACCGTGTGACAGGCGTAGATCAGGGTGTCGTACTCATGCTCGCGGACGCCGGAGGCGGTCTCTTCCGTCAGCCGGTCGAATGCCTCCTCTGACCCGGGGCGCACGGTGAACCGAACGACGAGTGCGAACGGCGCAAAGTCGTCAGGCATGTGTCTCCTTTCGTCAGGAGCAGGATGGGACCGAGCGTAGAACCCTGGGTACGTAGCGGGCCGCACTCCCGGTGTGCCGACAGGGCCAGCGGGTAACGATCGCCCTGTGGCCGACGAGAATTACGACGTCATCGTGATCGGGACCAGCCAGGGCGGCCGGCTGCTGCCCGTCGATCTGGCGAAGGCGGGAAAGAGCGTGGCGCTCGTCGAGCGTGGCCAGGTCGGCGGCGTCTGCGTCAACACGGGGTGCACCCCGACCAAGACGATGGTCGCCAGCGCGCGCCTGGCCTACCAGGCGCGCCGCGGCGCGGA
>JBAUAR010000008.1:0-6857 GCA_049675875.1 Streptosporangiaceae bacterium | reverse complement strand
CTGCCGCGGTGCTGCTGTCCGTGACTGTGGCCGGGGCGCCGCCGGCGCTCGCGGCGGTGACCGGCGCGCTGTCGCGGGCCGCGGCGGAGAGCTTCCGGATGGACCTGCTCGTAACTCAGCGCAACACGGTGCCGGGCCAGCCCACCATTCAGTCGCCGCTGAACATCACCGGCGAGCTCGACCTGAAGCGGAATCTGGGTGCGGAGACGCTGTCCTATGGGTGGCGGACCCGCATCGTTGGCGGGAAGGCGTACACGGAACTTCCCCCTCGCCAAGCCAGGGAATACGGGACGGGAGGCAAGGCCTGGACGGAGGAACCTCTATCGGCAGCGGAGCCTCCGTACGGGTCGGCAGCGGGGCAGCTCGCGTGGGACTTCGACTCGGACCGGCCTTTCAACCCGCAAGCACTGCTCGCGCTGCTCAGGTCGGATGCGAAGGTACTCGATGAGGGATCCGTGTCCGGCCCGGGCTGGACCGGGATCCGGTACAGGTTCAGCGTCTCGCATCCGGCGGGTACCGGGGGCCTCGTCGACAGCATCACCTGCACCGTGGACCTGGACAGTCAGCGACACATCCGCAGGCTGGTCCAGACAACTGCGTTCGCCGCGCACTCCAGGCACGGTAGGCCAGGAGAGACGATCTACACGACCGACTTCACGTTCAGCGATTTCGGCATCCGGTTCTCGGTGACGCCGCCGCCCGCCAGCCAGATCGACCTCGACAACGGCGTGAGCGTCCAGTTCTGAGTCGTGCAGGCGCGGACCGGTGCGCGTGGCATTGCACCGGTCCGGTTGTCAGTGTCATCGGGTCGCGGTGGCCGCCTCGGCCCGGAGCACGTACTTGAGCACCTTGCCGGCGGCATTCCTCGGCAGCTCAGTGACGACCACCACGGCGCGCGGAACCTTGAAGTTAGCGAGCCTGTCCCGGCAGAACTCGATGATCTCCGCCGGATCAACCTCGGTTCCCCCGCGCGGGATCACATACGCCTGGCACACCTCGCCGAGCCGCTCGTCGGGCACGCCGATGACGGCTGCCTCCGACACCGCCGGATGCCGCGCGATCAACTGCTCGACCTCGGCGGGGTAGACGTTGAACCCGCCGACGATGAAGACGTCCTTGAGCCGGTCGGTGATGCGCAGCAGGCCGTCGGCCCGGAGCACGCCGACGTCCCCGGTGTGCAGCCAGCCATCGGCGTCGATCGCCGCGGCGGTCGCGACCGGGTCGTCGAAGTAACCGCGCATGACGTTGTAGCCGCGCACGAGCACCTCACCGCTCTCCCCGGCGGGCCGCGCGCGGCCGTCGGAGTCCGCGACGACCACTTCAGTCCCCTCGATCGGCCTGCCGACCGTGGTGGCGACGGTCTGCGCGTCAGCGTGCGGATCGCCGACGGTGGCGGTACCGCACGTCTCAGTCATGCCATAGGCGATCACGACCTCGGGGAACAACTCCGACCGCATCCGCTCCACCAGCGCGACCGGCACCACCGCTGCCCCGGTGACCGCGAGCCGCAGCGTGCCGAGGTCGGCCCGGCCGCGAGCGGGGTGGTCGAGCAGCGAGGCGTAGAGCGTGGGCGGGCCCGGCAGCACGGTGATGCGCTCGGCGCCGATGAGCGTCAGCGCCTGCTCGGCGTCGAAAACCGGCTGCAGCACGAGGGTCGCGCCCCGGATCAGGCAGGCCAGCAGGCCAGCCTTGTAGCCGAAGGTGTGAAAGAACGGGTTGACCAGCAGGTACCGGTCGCCGCGACGCAGTCCCACCCCGCCGCTCCAGGCTTCATACACCCGCACGTTCTGGCCGTGCGTTGTCATCGCGCCCTTCGGCCGCCCGGTCGTGCCGGAGGTGAAGAACATGTCCGCCACCTCGTCCGCGCCGACCGCGGCCAGCCGAGCCGCGACCAGCCCGGAGGCAAGCCCGTTCCCGCTGTGCAGGAAATCCTCGAACGCCGTCGCCGCCGGAGCGGTGCGCTCGCCGAGCGTGACGACCTCGAGCAGCGCCGGCAATCCCGGTACCGGCGGATTCCCCGCGGCCCCGCGGTCCCCCGTGACCGCGGCGCGCAGCATGCCGAGGTAGTCGTTGCCGAGGAAGCCGTCGTCGACCAGCAGCAGCCGCGCGCCGCTCTTGCCGAGAATCCAGGCCGCCTCCTCCCCCTTGAAGCGGGTGCTGACTGGTACCAGCACGGCACCGGCCGACACCGCGCCGAGCGCGGCGACCACGAAACGGCGGCCGTTGGGCGCCCACACCGATACCCGGTCGCCCGGCGCAATCCCGCTCGCGATCATCGCGGCAGCGCACCCCCGGACCTCCGCGGCCAGTTCTTCGAAGGTCCAGCGAACCGCGCCGTCGACGAGCGCTTCCAGGTCGCCGAACTCGTTCGCGGCCGCGACCAGCAGCTCGGGCACGGTGCGCGCCCGCGGCGAGCCCGCCGCCCTGCGGCACTCCGGCGAATCGCCGAGTGGTGCGGCCATCGCGATCCTTCACTCCGTGGGTGCGGCCACCACTGTAGCGGCGTGATCCTAGCGATGTGATCGAGCGCTTGGTACGGTCACTATCGTGGCCGAGGCCTACATCGCGGACGCTGTCCGGACTCCCGTCGGCAGGCGCGGTGGCGGACTCGCCGCGGTCCACCCGGCCGATCTGGGCGCAGCCGTGCTGTCGGCACTGATGGAGCGCACCGGCATCGACCCGGCCGCCGTCGAGGACGTGATATTCGGCTGCGTCGACACCGTCGGGCCGCAGGCCGGCGACATCGCCAGGACCGCGTGGCTCGCGGCCGGGCTGCCCGACCACGTGCCCGGCACGACCGTGGACCGGCAGTGCGGCTCGTCCCAGCAGGCCGTGCACTTCGCTGCCCAGGCTGTGCTGTCGGGGACAGCCGACGTCGTCGTGGCCGGCGGAGTGCAGAACATGAGCGCGGTGCCCATCTCGTACGCCATGATCGCAGGCCAGGCGCTGGGCTTCCCCGACCCGTTCCGCGGCTCGGCGGGCTGGCAGCGACGCTACGGCGACCAGGAGATCTCGCAATTCCGGTCCGCGGAGATGATCGCCGAGAAGTGGGACATCAGCCGGGACGACATGGAGCGGTTCGCGGTCACGTCGCACGAGCGCGCGCTGCGGGCAGCTGCCGAAGGGCGGTTCGACCGCGAGATCCTGCCCGTCGCTGGACTGGCGGCCGACGAGCCACCGCGCCGGCCGGACTGGGCGAAGATCAGGTCGCTGCCCGCTCTGACCGAGGGCGGCAGGCTCACCGCGGCGGTGTCCAGCTCGATCGCCGACGCGGCCGCCGCGCTGCTCATCGTGAACGAGAACGGCCTGCGAGCGCATGGCCTGACTGCGCGCGCCCGGATCCACCACCTGTCGGCGCGCGGCGCCGACCCGGTGTGGATGCTGACAGCGCCGATCCCGGCCACCGCGCACGCGCTGGCCAGAACCGGGCTCTCGGTCGCCGACATCGACCTGGTCGAGATCAACGAGGCGTTCGCGTCGGTGGTGCTCGCCTGGGCCGCCGAGACCGGCGCCGATCTGGACCGGGTGAACGTCAACGGCGGCGCCATCGCCCTCGGCCACCCGCTCGGGGCCACCGGCGCGCGCCTCATGACCACGCTGCTGCACGAGCTCGAGCGCACCGGCGGCCGGTACGGCCTGCAGGTCATGTGCGAGGGCGGCGGCCAGGCCAACGTGACGATACTCGAGCGCCTCGGCTGACGTGGACAGCGCTGCCGACCACTCCGCGCCCGTTGACTTCACTGGCCGCGCGGTCGTTGTCACCGGCGGCACCCGGGGTATCGGCCGGGTGATCGCCGAGACCTTCCTCGCCGCCGGGGCGGACGTGCTGGTCTGCGGGCGGAACCCGCCGGATCAGCTTCCGGCTGCGGCCGGCCGTGCGGCCGTGTTCGCTGCCGCCGACGTCCGTGACGCGGAGCAGGCCGGGTCCGTTGTTTCCGCCGCAGTCGAGAACTTCGGCCGGCTGGACGTGCTGGTCAGCAACGCGGGCGGCGCGCCGAGCGCGGCCGCAGCGAGCGTCTCGCCCCGGTTCGTGGAACGGGTCATGGCGCTCAACCTGCTGGCGCCGTTCTACGTTGCGCAGGCGGCCAACGCGGTCATGCAGCAGCAGGACGACGGCGGCGCGATCATCAACATCGGCAGTGTGTCGGCCCACCAGGCGGCGCCGCTCAGCGCCGCGTATTCGGCGGCCAAGGCGGGCCTGCTGCAGCTCACCCGGTCGCTGGCGCTGGAGTGGGCACCGAAGGTACGGGTCAACCACATCACGGTCGGCCTCATCCTGACCGAGAGCGCGGCCGAGCACTACGGCGCAGACCGCGGCGCGTCGGTGGCCACGGTGATCCCCATGGGCCGAATGGCGGTGCCGGCGGACGTCGCATCAGCGTGCCTGTTCCTCGCCTCGCCGCTCGCGGCCTACGTCACCGGCGCCGACCTCGCCGTGCACGGCGGCGGTGAGATCCCGGCGCGCTTCCTGGCTGCGCGGAACACCCACCCTGCCGCTGGCTCGTGACATCTCTATTCCTGCGCGTCGCCCCCTGCGCTGGCACCGCCGCGCTTTCGGTCCGCTCGGGCCGGGCTGGCGAGGGGTGGCACGCGACGCGACGCGTTTGGCTGGCGGTCGCCGCACAGCCGACGCGCTGCGGCCCTAGAGCCAGACGCCCGGTAACGTGCCGGCATGGCAGCTTCGCACGTGATCTTCGTGTCGGATAGTCATCTCTCACCGGACGTCAAAGGCACCCAGGACAACTGGGCTGCCGTTGTCCGCTACGTGCAGCAGACGGCTCCTGACCTCGTGATCCACCTGGGCGATCTGAGCTTCGACGGCGTCCGCAATCCTGCCGAACTGGATTACGCTCGCAGCCAGCTGGATCTACTGCCCGTGCGGTGGACCGCGGTTCCCGGTAATCACGACGTCGGCGACAACCCGCTGCCTGATGTGCTGGAGAGCCGGTGGGTGACCGCGGCCCGGCGGCAGCGCTGGCTCGATGTGGTCGGTGCGGATTACTGGTCGCTGGTCATCGGCGACTGGACACTGCTCGCGGTGAACGCGCAACTGGGCGGGTCGGGCCTCGCTGCCGAGGCCAGCCAGTGGTTGTGGCTCGAGGACCAGCTGCAGGGTGCCGACCAGGACCAGCGGATCGCGCTGCTTGCGCACAAGCCGCTCACGGCGTCCGAGGCGGAGATTGCCGCCGCTCCGCCGTACCGGTTCTGGCCACCAGCTGCACGCGACCGCCTCGCGGGGATGTTCGCTGGCCGGCCTCCGGCTCTGTTCGTCAGCGGCCACGTGCACCAGTCCCGCCAGCTGCGCATCGACGGCACCGATCACGTCTGGGTGCCCACGAGCTGGGCCGTGTTGCCGGACCAGAAGGAGCCCGCACTCGGCGCAAAAAGGTGCGGCGTACTGTCGCTGACGTTCGCTCCCGATCGTGCGCCGGAGCCTGAGTTCTGCGAGCCCGACGGCATCCAGCAGCTAACCGTCACCGCGGACGTCCAGGAACGGTTCTCGGCCGCTGATCATTAGTGAGCGCTCAACGCACCCACCGGGGCGCGGATCGCAGTATTTCAGTGATGGTCGCCGGTGATTGCGTCGGCCAGCAGAAACGGGGCCGAGAAGAACGGCGAGTGGCCGGCGTCGATCTCGATCGGACTGACACCAAGGACGCTCGGCGTCACCCGCTTCGACCAGTCGGGGTTGATCACCAGATCGTGGGAGCCGATGACGGCCGAGCAGGGCACAGCGGGCCACGCTTCCAGGGGCGTGCGCTCCCTACTGATCCGCCAGCATTGGCCGCGAAGCCGCGTCGCCGCCCAAGCGCTCACCTCTGGCGGGCAGTCCGCAAAGAAATAGGCGGCCGCGGCGGCCGGGTGCCAGCGGGATGATCCGTCGGCACCGGCATACGCGCCGTCGGCGGGCCCCGGAAGGACCATGTCGGGCTCGTCCCGCATGACGTCGTCGTTAGCACGACCCGGCCGGGGCAGCATGGCGCACACGAATACCAGCCGGCTCACCGGTCGGCGCGTCGCGATGACGGGGATCGTCAGGCCGCCCAGAGAGTGGCCGACCAGGACCATATCGTCGGGCGCGTCACGGAACGCTTCGATCGCGGCGTCGGCGTACTCTGACGCGCCAGCGTAGGGGTCCTCGCACGGCAGGTCGACAGTCACGACGTGGTGACCTCTGGCCTCGAGCACGTCGGTCAGCTGCTGCCAGCACCACGAGCCGTGATAGGCGCCGTGGACCAGGCCGAAGGTTGTCATCCCGGTACTGTAGCCAGGCTGCGGCCCGTAGCCCGCCAGATCGCGGTGGGATGCGAGCCGACCTGAGCGGTACAGTTCGGGCATGCTCGCCGGGCCGCGTCTTCGTCAGGTCGCGCTCGCCGCCGCCGATTGCGCGGCGACTGCCAGCCAGTTGCAGGAGACCTTCCGCTGGCCGGAGCCGTTCCACGACCCGGGCGTGGGCCGCTTCGGGCTCACGAACGCCGTATTCGCCGCGGGCGACACCTTCGTTGAGGTGGTGGCCCCGGTTCAAGCGGGCACGACTGCGGGCCGCTACCTTGAGCGCCGGGGCGGCGACAGCGGCTACATGGCCATCTTCCAGATGCCGGATCTGGCAGTGGCGCGCCGCCGGATCGCCGACGCCGGCGTGCGGGTGGTCTGGACGGCCGATCACGCCGACATCGCCGGTACGCACTTGCATCCCAAAGACGTTCCGGGCGCGATCGTGTCGCTGGACTGGGCTGACCCACCGGAGTCGTGGCGCTGGGCCGGGCCCGCGTGGACCGGGCGAGTTCCGCAACACGCCTCCGGAGGCGTATCAGGGCTGACGATCGAGGTCAGCGATCCGGCCGGTGCCGCCGCCC
>JBAUAR010000007.1:0-14147 GCA_049675875.1 Streptosporangiaceae bacterium | reverse complement strand
GGCGATGACCAGGCCGGACGAGCCGCCGAACCGGCGGCCCGTGGCGCGGCTGAGCAAGATGTAGCCAGCCCAGCAGGCGGCGGCGGCGAGAGCGAAAGCCACGCCGGCCGCCTCGGTACTCAGGCCGAGCACAGGCCCGGCTCCGCTGGCATGGCCCGCCTGCCCGGCACCGCCCTCGGTCAGCAGCACCACACCGGCCCCGGCCAGCACGACCCACGCCGCGTCGAGCGGCCGGCGTGACGAGGCCACTGCGACGACGAGCGGGCCGAGGAACTCGATCGTGACCGCGACGCCCAGCGGTATCCGCGCGAACGACTGGTAGATCGAGAAGTTCATCACGCCGAGCACGACGCCGAACGCCAGCACGACCAGCAGATCGGACCAGGATCGGCTGGCGACCACGGCGCGCACGGCCCGGATGGCTGGTCGGCCGCCCGCGGCCGCCACGATGAGCGCAGACCACCACAACCGCAGGCCGGTCACGCCCGCTGGGCCGAGCTCGGCGAACAGCCGGCCGGCCAGCCCGGCGCCGAGCTGGACTGACACGATGCCAGCGATGACCAGCACGGACGCCGGCGCTGGCCCGCGGTGCTGGCTGGGGGGGACGGCTCCCCGGATCTCGCCGCGGTGCTGGCCCGCCTCGACTCCCGGCACGCTCAGCGGGGCGAGCCTTCTGGTCCTTGCAGACCCGTCGCGGATCACTCCCACCGGAACGTACGGGACGCCAGCGCGATCGCGGCGGCCGCCCAGACGCACAGGACGAGCAGGTCGGTGGTCGGCACCCCGCCGGCGTGCGCGAGCACCGAGCGCAGCCCATCCGCGAGCGCGTCGGCGGGCAGCAGCCGCAGTACCGGTCGCGCACCAGCGGGGAACTTGGTCAGCGGGAACAACACGGCACCGAGGCCGAGCATGATCAGGTACAGCAGGTTGGCGGCGGCCAGCGTCGCCTCGGCCCGCAGCGTGCCCGCCAGCAGCAGTGCCAGGCCACTGAACGCCGCGGTGCCGGAGAGCAGCAGCAGCGGAACCCAGACCACGGCCGCTGGGTCGGCGACCGGCCGCCAGCCGAGCGCGGCCCCCACCGCGAGCACGATCGCGGCCTGCGCTACCTCGACCACCAGTACGGTGACGGTCTTCGCCGCGATCAGCCCGCGGCGCGAGAGCGGCGTGGCACCGAGCCGCTTGAGCACGCCGTACCGCCGCTCGAATCCGGTGGCGATGGCCTGGCTGGTGAACGCCGTGGACAGCACGGTCAGCGCCAGGATGCCTGGCACGATGAAGCCGATCCGGTCTGGCCCGACGCTGACCAGATCCGCGTGGCCGAAGGCGACCAGCAGCAGCACCGGGATGATGAGGGTGAGCAGCAACTGCTCACCGTTGCGGACCAGCGTGCGGAGCTCGAGGCCGGCCTGGGTGCGCACCATCCGGGGCAGCGGCGCGGCCCCGGGCGCGGGTGGCGGCCAGTCCTGGCGGAGCAGCGCATCGTCCGTCACTACCGCAGATCCCGCCCGGTCAGCTCGAGGAACAGGTCCTCCAGGGTGCGGCTCTCGATCTGCAGGTCTCTGGCCAGCACGCCGTGCTCGGCGCACCAGGCGGTCACCAGCGCGATCAGCTGCGGGTCGACCCGGCCGGTCACCTCGACCAGGTAGTGCCCCGCAGGTGACTCCTTGGCGCGCGCATCGGCGGGCAGCGCGGCGACGAGGCCGGTGAGGTCCAGGTTCGGCTCAGCGCGGAACCGCAGCTGACCGGCCGATCCGGTCAGCTCCGCGGGTGGTCCGCTCGCCACCACCCGGCCGTGGTCCACGATGACGACCTGGTCGGCCAGCCGCTCGGCCTCTTCCATGTAGTGCGTGGCGAGGATCACCGCGGCGCCCGCCGTCCTCAGCCCTGCGATCAGCTCCCAGGTCGCGTGCCTGGCCTGCGGGTCGAGGCCGGCCGTCGGCTCATCGAGGAACACCAGCTCCGGGCGGCCGATCACGGCCGCAGCCAGCCCGAGACGCTGCTGCTGGCCGCCGGAGAGGTGCTTGTACGGGGTCCGCGCCGAGCCGGTCAGGCCGAGCGCGGCCAGCACCGCGGCAGGCTGTAGCGGGTGCGCGTAAAAGCTGGCCTGCACGCGCAGGTACTCCCCGGCCCGCGCGCTGGTCGGCACGCCGCCGGACTGCAGCATCACACCGACCCGGCTGCGCAGCTCCGAGGCATCCGACACCGGGTCGAAGCCGAGTACCCGGACGCTTCCGCCGTCGGCGCGGCGATATCCCTCGCAGATCTCGATCGTGGTGGTCTTGCCGGCGCCGTTAGGGCCGAGGATGGCGGTGACCTGGCCGCGATCGGCGCGTAGCGACAGCCCGGCGACGGCGGTGGTGTCCCGGTAACGCTTCACCAGGCCGTCGACCTCGACCGCCGGCGCGTTGTTCACGCAGGTGAGTCTAGGGCTTCCGGGCACCTCGAGCCTCGCTGGCTACCCCGATGCGGACGTCACGAAACGCGCCAGCTGCTCGGACTGTGCCAGCCTGCTCGGCTCGTGCAGGTACATCATGTGACCTGCCTCGTAGTAGGCGAAGGTGACGCGCTCGGCAAGCTCCGGCGGGATGTCCAGGTGCGCGACGGCGTGCTCGGCGGCAAAGTACGGGGTCGCAGCGTCGTAGTAGCCACAGTCCACGTGCACCCGCATGTGCGGGTTCGTGCGCATGGCCGCCGCGAGCTTGTCCAGCACGAAGACGTGCTGATTCTCGAACTCCGCGTACGACCACGGGCGCACCCGGTCGGTCAGGATCTCGTACGGCAGGTCGCTTGAGTAGCCGAGCTCGGACCGCACGTAGTGGTTGAGGGCCGCGGTGTACGGGCCGGTGATCGCGCTCATCGACGGGTCGACCGACCAGCTGTCCCGACCGTAGTCGGTGTCCCAGCCGGTGAACCGGCCGTCGATCCGGCCGACGACCAGCCGCCGGTCACGTAGCAGCTCGGTAAGGAACCTGATGTGCTCCGGCCGGAGGTTGACCCGGTCGAGATAGTCGGCCGACAGGCCGGTCAGCAACGCCAGCCGGGCGGCCGCCGCGGCTCGCTCGCCGGTCGTGAGCCGCGCCCCGCGGGCGAGGAGTTGCGGATAGTCCCCGGCGGCGTAGGCCTCCGCCGCGGCGAGCACGTCCCGCAGCGGCTGGTCGCCAAGCCTGCCGTGGTAGTGCCCGATGGCTGCGTAGGTGGGGAGATACAGCGCGTACGGATCGTCGTTGCCGCCGCTGAAGATGATCGAGCCGAAGTCCAGCACCGCGGAGATCAGCACGACCCCGTTCAGGTACATGCCGTACCGCTCCTGCAGGTACCGCGTCAGGCCGGCCGCCCGGGTCGTGCCGTAGGACTCGCCACACAGGTACTTGGGCGACATCCACCGGCCGTTGCGGGTGGTCCACAGCCGGATCACCTCGCCGACCGATGCGATGTCGCCGCCGTAGCCGTGGAAGTCCTTCGGCTTCTCGCCCTTGACGGCGCGCGAGTAGCCGGTGGACACCGGGTCGATGAATACCAGGTCGCTATGGCGGAGCAGGGTCTGGGCGTTGTCGGCCAAAGCGTACGGCGGGGGAAGCAGCGCACCGACGTCGCCCATGAGTACCCGGCGCGGGCCGAGCAGGCCGAGGTGCAGCCACACGCTGGAGGAGCCGGGTCCGCCATTGAACGCGAACGTCACCGGCCGGCTCGCAGGATCTTCGCTATCCGCGGTGTACGCGGTGACGAAGACCTCGGCTTTGGCCTGCGGTCCATCGAACTTGTCCTCGGTGCTGCCCTCCTGGCGCAGCACGATGCGCCCGCTGGTGGCTGTGTAGCTCAGCTCACCGTCCGCGAGGGTGATCGAGTGCCGGGTGGTGACCAGGTCGTCGGTGGGCTCGCGCGCCGCAGCGTCCGCATCCGGCCGCTCGCCGCCGTTGGGCTGCTCCTGCGTGGTCTCCGTCATGGCAGAACAGTATCCGGTTTGGGCTAGTTGGCGCCGCTGTCATACTCGCTACGTGGCGGCGGTTTCCGGTTATACCTGGGACGGACTGCCGATCGCGGCGGGCGAGCCGAACGGGTGCACGATCGTGGTGCGGCGGCCGGGTCCGGACGGCGTCTGGCCGGAGTACCTGGTCCTGCACCGCGCGCACCACGGCCCGGATTACGCCGGTGAGTGGGCCTGGACACCGCCGGCCGGCGCACGGCAGCCCGGCGAAGCGGTGCTGGCGGCCGCGCTGCGTGAGCTGGCCGAGGAGAGCGGCCTGCACCCAGCAGCAGACCGGCTGCGCCCGCTCGACCTCAGCGGGCGATGGGTCCGGTTCGGCCTCGACGTGCCGTCCGGTACTCAGGTCCTGCTCGTAGACGCGGAGCACGACAGGTTCGAGTGGCTGCCTGCCGCGGCGGCGATGGCGCGCTGCCGGCCCGGTACCGTGGCCGCCGGCATCAGGCTGGCGCAGGCGGCCCTTACGGCCAGCATCGCGTTCCGGCCGCTGGCCGCCGCCGACGTCCCGGCTCTTGTCGGCTGGCAGCACGCGCCGCACGCGGTGCGGTGGTTCCCCGAGCGGCTGGACCTGGCCGCGGCGCGGCGCAAGTACGCCCCGCGGTTAGCAGGGGAGTCGCCAGTCCGGGTGCATGTCGCGTTAGTAGACGGACGGGACGTCGGCTTTCTCCAGCACTACCTGGCCAACCGGGACGAGGCCGGCATCGACTTCGCGATCGGAGATCCGGAGCTGACCGGTCGGGGCGTCGGGCCGCAGCTGATCTGGGGCTATGTGCGCGATATCGTGCTACCCGCGCACCCGGCAGCTCGGTACGTGATGGCCAGTCCGGAGGTCGCCAACACCAGGTCGATCCGGGCGCTGGAGAAGGCCGGCTTTGCCCGCTCGGGTGTGATCGACGATCCCGGTGAGCCGGGGCCCGAGCAGCGGTGCGTGCTGGACCTGGCCACGTTCTTCGGGAGACGGGATCTGTGATGGCAGTACGGATCGCGGGTTCGCGCGTACTGGTGACGGGCGCTGGCCGCGGCCTCGGGCGAGTGTTCTGCCGCAGCCTGGTCGCCCGCGGCGCCGGCACGGTCTACGGCGGAGCTCGCGATCCTGACCAGGTTGCTGCTCCCGGCGTCGTGCCGGTCAGACTCGATATCACCAGCGCCGACGATGTCGCGGCGGCGGCGGCGCGCTGCGCCGATATCGACATCCTGATCAACAACGCGGGGATCATGCGCTTCGCGCCGGTGCTGGCCGCACCCGACATTCACAGCGCGCGAGAGGAAATGGACACCAACTACTTCGGCACGCTGCGGATGTGCCGCGCCTTCGCGCCGGTACTGGCCGCCAACGGCGGCGGCGCGCTCGTCAACATCCTGTCGATCGTGTCGTGGTTCGCCAACCCGCAGAACAGCTCGTACTGCGCGTCCAAGTCGGCGGCGTGGTCGCTCACCAACGCGGCCAGGATCGAACTCCGGCACCAGGGCACCCTGGTTACCGGCGTCTTCGCTGGCGTCATCGACACCGAGATGGGCGCGGCGTTCGCCGATCTGCCGAAGGTCAGCCCGCAGAGCGTGGTCGACCAGACGCTGGCCGGCATCGAGGCCGGCGCCGGGGAAGTGCTCTGCGACGATCGCACTCGCTCGGTCAAGGCGGCGCTGCCGAACGATCTCGCCGAGATCTACCCGATCCACCAGGCCCGCTGGGATGCCCTGCATCCGGGCTGAGCTGCGATCACCGGCAAGTGCGGCCTTTACCGGGGTACAGACCGCCCAATACCGGGCGCATTTTTGACGCTAACGGTCACAGTCGGGCTGGCGCCTAGCGCCGCGGCTACCCGGCAGCGCGGTGCTGCCGCGCAGCGGCGATCAGCGCGGTGAACAGGCTGAGGTCATCGCCGGCCTCGGGGTGCCACTGCACCGCGAGCATGAATGGCGCGCGGCCGGTCACGGCGCGGTCCGGGCCGAACTCGGCAGCCTCGATGACGCCATCGTCGGTCCAGGCGGTCGCCACCAGGCCCGCCCCCGGCCGGTCAATCGCCTGGTGATGGTGGGTGGGAACGGCGGCCTCTGTGCGGCCGAGCGCGGCGTGCAGCTGCGAGCCCGGCGCCACGCTGACCTTGTGGCTGCCGTACCCGGCTGACTCCGGCGAGTGGCCGTCGTGACCGACCAGGTCCGGCAGGTGCTGGTGCAGGGTCCCGCCCAGCTCGACGTTGATGACCTGCAGGCCGCGGCAGATGCCCAGCAACGGAAGTCCGCTCGCGAGCGCGTGCCGGCAGAGCTCGAGCTCGGCGTCGTCGCGGTCCGGGCTGGCCGCGCCGGTAGCCGTAGCCCGGCCCGCGCCGTACCTGGCTGGGTCGACGTCGCCGCCGCCGGATAGCACCAGGCCGTCGAGCCTGCCCAGCACGTCCGCCACGTCGGGCAACGGCGGCAGCAGCACCGGCAGGCCGCCAGCGGACGCCACCATGTCGGTGTACCGGCGCGGCAGCAGCACCGCGGGCAGGTCCCAGCTGCTCCAGCGCGCCTGCTGGCTGTAGGAGCTGATCCCGATGACTGGTCGATCGCCCATGACTACAACGGTGTCACGTAGGCGCCGGTGATGCCGCCGTCCACGACGAATTGCGAGGCCGTGATGAACGAGGAATCGTCACTCGCCAGGAACGCGACCGCGGCCGCGATCTCCTCCGGCTCGCCGAACCTGCCCATCGGCACGTGCACCAGCCGCCGGGCGGCCCGCTCGGGGTCCTTGGCGAACAACTCCCGCAGCAGCGGCGTATTGATCGGCCCGGGGCACAGGGCGTTCACCCGGATCCCCTCCCTGGCGAACTGCACGCCGAGCTCGCGGCTCAGTGCCAGCACGCCCCCCTTCGACGCGGTATAGGAGATCTGCGAGGTCGCCGCGCCCAGGATCGCGACGAACGACGCCGTGTTGATGATCGAGCCCCGACCCGCCGCGCGCATGTGCGGCAGCACGTACTTGCAGCACAAGTACACCGACGTCAGGTTGACGTCCTGGACCCGGCGCCAGGCATCGAGGCTCGTCGTCAGGATCGAGTCGTCGTCGGGCGGGGAAATCCCGGCGTTATTGAACGCCACGTCAATCCGGCCGTATCGGTCAGCCACGCCGTCGTACAGAGCCCTGACCTGATCCTCGTCGGCAACGTCCGCGGCGACGAACTCGCCGCTGGTCTCCTTGGCCGCGGCGGCGCCGGCCGGCTCGTCGACGTCGACCGCGATGATCTTCGCACCCTCGGCGGCCAGCCGGCGCGCGCTGGCCAGCCCGAGGCCGCTGCCAGCCCCGGTCACCACAACGACCCGATCGTTCAGGCGCTGCATTACGAAACGACCCCGTTCCCTTAATCGGTCGCGATGAAGACGTTCTTGGTTTCGGTAAAGGCATCCACCGCATCCGGCCCCAGCTCGCGGCCGAGGCCCGACTGCTTGAACCCGCCGAACGGCGTCCAGTACCGGACAGATGAATGCGAGTTCACCGACAGGTTCCCGGTTTCCACGCCGCGGGCCACCCTAATGGCACGGCCGACGTTGCTCGTCCAGATCGAGCCGGACAGCCCGTACGGCGTGTCGTTGGCCATCGTGATCGCCTCGGCCTCGTCGCTGAACGGCGTCACCGTGACCACGGGCCCGAAGATCTCCTCGGTGTAGGCGGGGGAGTCGGCCGGCACCGGTGCCAGCACGGTCGGCGGGTACCAGAAGCCGGGACCGGCAGGCGCGCTGCCGCGGACCGCGACCGGCGCGCCATCCGGTACATAGGTCGCGACGTGGGCGCGGTGAGCCGCCGAGATCAGCGGGCCCATCTCGGTGCCGGCGTCAGCCGGGTCGCCGACGCGAACGGCCGTGACAGCGGGCTCAAGCAGCGCCATGAACTTGTCCAGCACGGAGGCCTGCACGAGGATCCTGGACCGCGCGCAGCAGTCCTGCCCGGCGTTGTCGAACACCGCATAGGGCGCGGTGGCCGCGGCTTTCTCGATGTCGGCGTCGGCGAACACGATGTTCGCGCTCTTGCCGCCGAGCTCGAGGGTCAGCCGCTTCACGTGCCTGGCGCAGCCGGCCATGATCTGCTGGCCCACCTCGGTCGAGCCGGTGAAGACGATCTTGCGGACGGCGGGGTTATCCACCAGCCGCTGGCCGACCACGCTGCCCCTGCCAGGCAGCACCTGGAAAACGCCCTCGGGTATCCCCGCCTCGAGAGCCAGCTCGCCGATCCGCATCGCGGTGAGCGGCGTCATCTCGGCGGGCTTGGCCACGACCGTGCACCCTGCCGCCAGCGCAGGCGCCAGACCCCAGGACAGAATCGGCATCGGGAAGTTCCACGGCACGATCAGGCCGACCACTCCGAGTGGCTCGTGGAAGGTCACGTTCAGGCCACCAGCCACCGGGATCTGCTTGCCGATCAGCCGCTCTGGCGCGGCCGAGTAATACATGAGGACGTCCCGGACCTGGCCGGCCTCCCACGTCGCGGCGCCGACCGGGTGGCCGGACCCGGCCGTCTCGAGCGCGGCCAGCTCGTCGATGTGCGCGTCCACCTGGTCAGCGAAGCGGCGCAGCAGCCTGGCCCGGTCGCCGGGCGCGACCGCGCGCCAGGACTCCTGCACCCTGACGGCGCGCTCGATCGCGTCGTCTGTCTGCTCGGCAGTGGTCAGCACGACCTGCCTGACAGGCTGCTCGGTGGCCGGGTTGATGACGGTGTACGTGGTCATGGCTTCGCTGTCATAGCGCTGGTGATCCTGTTGGGTTGGTCGGTGGTCTTGGTCGGTGATCAGAGCCGCTCGAAGCAGCGGCGGAGCTCCCAGTCGGTGACCGCGGCATCGTAGGCGGCTAGCTCGACCCGGCCATAGTTGGTGTAGTGATCCACAACCTCGGCGCCGAACGCGGCCCTGGCGATCCCGCTCTGCTGCCACAGTTCCAGCGCGTCGCGCAGCGTGTGCGGGACCTTCGGGCCGTCGTCGTCGTAGGCGTTGCCGGGGAAGGCGGGCTCGAGCGGAAGCTCGTTGTCGATCCCGTGCAGCCCGGCCGCGATCATCGCGGCAACCGCGAGGTAGGGGTTGACGTCGCCGCCTGGCGTCCGGTTCTCCGCGCGCAGTGAGTGCCCGTGGCCGACCAGCCGCAGTGCGCAGGTGCGGTTGTCGACCCCCCAGCGGACGGACGTGGGCGCGAAGCTGCCAGGCACGTACCGCTTGTAGGAGTTGATGTTGGGCGCATAGCACAGGGTCAGCTCGCGCAGCGCGGCCAGCTGCCCGGCCACAAAGTGCTCACCGAGCTGGGACAGTCCGTGCGGCCCGGCACCAGCCAGTACCGCGGTGCCGTCGGTGCCGCGCAGACTGAGGTGGATGTGGCAGGAGTTGCCCTCCCGGGTGTTGGGCTTGGCCATGAACGTGATGCTCATGCCATCCTGGGCCGCGATTTCCTTCGCGCCCGTCTTGTAGATCGAGTGGTTGTCGCAGGTGGTGACCGCCTCGGCGTACCGGAAGGCGATCTCGTGCTGGCCGAGGTTGCACTCGCCCTTCGCGGACTCGACGTACATGCCGGCCCCCGCCATGCCGTTTCGCAGCCGGCGCAGCAGCGGCTCAATCCGGGAGGTGCCGAGGATCGAGTAGTCGACGTTGTAGTCGTTGGCGGGGGACAGCTCGCGGTAGTTCTTCGCCCAGGCCTGCTCGTAGGAATCGGAGTAGACGATGAACTCCAGCTCGGTGCCGGCCAGCGCCACCAGGCCGCGCTCGGCCAGCCGGGCCGTCTGCTGACCGAGTATCTGCCGCGGCGAGGCGACAACTGGCGTGCCGTCCAGCCAGGTGAGGTCGGCGATCACCAGCGCCGTGGCCGGATGCCAGGGGATCCGGCGCAGGGTGGCCAGGTCCGGCTGCATGACGAAGTCGCCGTAGCCGCGTTCCCACGACGACATCTGGTAGCCATCGACCGTGTTCATGTCCGTGTCGACCGCGAGCAGGTAGTTGCACCCCTCGGAGAAGTGCTCCACCACCTCGGCCAGGAAGAACTCGGCGGACAGCCGTTTGCCCTGCAGGCGGCCCTGCATGTCGGTGAGCGCGAGGATCACGGTGTCGACCTCGCCGGCCGCGGTGAGCTTGCGCAGCTCGTCCAGGGACAGCATCCCTGGACGAGCCGCGCCTGCGCTCGCACTGGACATAATCAGGACGACAGCTCTTGCTCGATTGCCGCCAGTTCCTCAGGGGTGCCCTGCACCTTCGGCCCCTTGAACCACTTGCGCGCTGAGACCGCCCAGTAGATGCCCGCGTACCCGATGACAACCGCGACCGCGATCGGGGCGTAATTGAACGTCTTCCAGCCGATCGGACCAAACTGCGGCAGCATGAACAAGATCGCGATGATGACGACCCACGTCACCGCTGTCCAGCCGATCACGTAGCTGCGCCGGCCGAGGTGCCAGGGCCCGCGCTGGAAGCCCGAGCCCAGGCGCAGTCTCAGGAACGTCGGCGTCACGTAGGCGATGTACAGACCGATGGTCGCGATCGCCGTCACGGCGGCGTACGCGGCGCCGTTCCACAGGTAGGGCAGGCCGAGGACGAGGGCCCCGGCAGCTGCGAGCCAGATCGCATTGGTCGGCGTCCGGGTCCTCTTATTGACCTTGTGCCAGATTCTGGAGCCGGGCAGCGCGCCGTCGCGGGAGAATGCGTAGATCATCCGCGAGTTCGCGGTGACCGAGGACATGCCGCAGAACAACTGGGCCCCGATCACCACCAGCAGCAGCAACTCCGCGCCGGTCCGGCCGATCGAGTCAAGCCAGATCTGTGCGGGCGCAGCGGTGCCTGCCCCGGCTTCGCCTGCGTAGTTGGCCTTCTGGATGGCGAACGTGACGCCGATCAGCAGCACCCAGCCGGCGATCAGCGAGATGAGGATCGACATCACGATCCCGCGCGGTCCGCTGCGTGCAGCGCTGTGCGTTTCCTCCGTCAGGTGCGCCGAGGCGTCGTACCCGGTAAAGGTGTACTGGGCCATCAGCAACCCGACCGGCAGGATGTAGAACCAGCCGATCTTGAAGCCGGACAAGTTCTCCAGGTCAGTGAACACGTACTTGGCCGACTCGTGGTGTGCGCCCGACTTCAGGCCGAACGTCACCGCGCCGACGATGATCAGCACACCGAGGATGTGCCACCAGACGCTGACGTCGTTGAGCAGCGCGACCAGTCGGATGCCGAACTGGTTCAGCATGCCGTGCACGAACAGCACGATCGCGTAGATCAGGATCGTGTGCCACGGTGTCGTGGTGGTGAAGCCGAACCAGAGGTCAAGCAGGAAGTTGATAAAGAAAGCGGCGCCGAAGTCGATGCCTGCCGTGATGGCTACCTGGCCGAGGAAGTTGAACCAGCCAGTGAACCAGGACCAGGCTGGCCCGTGACTTCTGGCGAGCTTTGCTGACCAGTAGTACAGGCCGCCGGCCGTCGGATAGCTGGAGCAGACCTCGGCCATCGACAGCCCGACCAGCAGGGTCATGATGCCGACGATCGGCCAGCCCCAGACGATGATGGCTGGCCCGCCTTCATCCATCCCGAAGGAGTACAGGGTGAGGCAGCCGGACAAGATCGAGATGATGGTGAACGAGACCGCGAAATTCGAGAAGCCCGACATGCGCCGGCGCAGCTCTTGCGCGTACCCCATGCGATGGAGGGTTTCCTCATCACTGCTCAGCGCGGTTTCATCGACGGACACGACATGCTCCTAACAGCTTGGGGGGAACGGGCAGAAATACGGGTGTTCCAGGGCTTTACAGGCCCGTGAGCAGGAGCTTTCAATGGTCTGTTAACAGACCATTGATGAGCAGGACTGGTTCGTTGTCAAGACCCTGTGAGAGATTGCTCGCTGAGCGGAGGTGGCGCGCCGATGACGACGCCGAGTGTCGACCTCACCGGCGTGCTGCGTCCGGTGCGCGAGGGCAACGCCTTCGAGGAGACGGTGGAGCGGATGCTCACCGTCATCAAGCTCGGCCTGGTTGGCCCGGGCGAGCGGTTCCCGGCCGAGCGGGAGCTGGCCGCACAGCTCGGCGTCAGCAGGCTGACGCTGCGCGAGGCCATCCACGAACTGCACTCGGCGGGCTTTGTGTCCTCCCGGCGCGGCCGGTTCGGCGGCACCTTCGTGACCTACGACCGGCCGGCCCCGGACTCGGGTGAACTCGCGCGGCTCGCCCGGCAGGACGGGGACAAGCTCACCGACGCACTGACGTTCCGGCTGGCCGTGGAGAGCGGCGCCGCGGAGGCCCTGGCGGTGCGATTCGCGGCGGCCCACTCCGGCGCGGCCGAAACCGCCGAAGCCGCCGGAGCCGCGCGAGAGGCGCTGCTTGCCCGGCTGGCCGATGTCAACCGCGCGAACCCGCAGGACTACCGCCGGATGGACACCTTGTTCCACCTGTGCATAGCCGAGCTGACCGGATCCAGCCTGCTGGCGACTGCTGCCGCCGACGCCCGGATGCGCCTCAACGACCTGCTGAACGCGATCCCCGTGCTGCCGCGGAACAGCACCCACGCCGCGCGGCAGCACGCCGCGATCGTCGAGTCGGTGCTGGCTGGCGACGCGGACCGGGCCAGGCGCGAGGTCGCCGAGCACCTCGAGGGCACCGCGGCGCTGCTGCGCGGCTTCCTGGCCTGATCCGGTGCCGCGCGCCCCGGTCGACCGAGCCGCGCCCCTGTGCATCAACCACAGAGCTGTGCATCAACCACAGAGCTGTGCATCAACCACAGACGAGGCCGGCGTCCGTGCGCAGACGCGCCAGCCGGCCTGCCGGACGCTAGCCGACGGGCTGCCGCTCGGCGCTGATGATCTCGGCAAAATCGACGACCAGCCGGTCGGGGCCGCGCAGGTTCAGGTTGGGCTTGTAGCTGAGCCCGTCGGGCGCTAGCTTCGGCGCGATCACCCGCCGGGCGACCTCGTCGAGCGCGATGGTCGCCTCGAGTCTGGCGAGGGGTGCCCCGAGGCAGAA
The DNA here is from genome assembly GCA_049675875.1 of Streptosporangiaceae bacterium. Lineage (GTDB taxonomy): Bacteria > Actinomycetota > Actinomycetes > Streptosporangiales > Streptosporangiaceae > JAJYUU01. Next base: position 1,218 of record JBAUAR010000007.1, on the reverse strand, counting down.
GTGCGGTCCGGCGGCGAAGGCGAGATGGCCGGTCGCGCCGCGGCGGATGTCGAACCGGTCCGGGTCCGGGAAGACCGCCGGATCGCGGCCCGCCGCGGCCAGCAGGAGCATGACCAGGGCGCGATCCCGCGCGGTGACGCCGCCGACCTGCATACCGCCCTGGGCGACCCGCCCGGTCAGCTGTACCGGCGCGTCGTAGCGGAGCGTCTCCTCGACCGCGCCGGCCGCCAGCTCCGGGTGAGCCCGCAGCAGCGCGAACTGATCGGGATGGCGCAACAGCGCGAGGACCGCATTGGCGATAAGCCCGACCGTGGTCTCGTGGCCCGCCACCAGCAGCAGCACGCACGTGGCGATGAGCTCGTCCTCGGTCAGCTGGTCGCCGGAGTCTTCGGCGGCGATCATCGCCGACAGCAGGTCAGGCTGCGGCCGGGCGCGCCGCAGCGCGATCAGCTCGCGGAAGTAGACGGCGAACTCCGCGCTGGCAAGGTCGGCGCCATCCGCCCTGGCCTGCGCCTCCTCGGGGGCGAGCCCGAAACCGGGTTGCAGCGAATGCGCCAGCCGGGCCGACCAGCCGGCGAACCTCGGGTGGTCTGCCACGGGCACGCCGAGCAGCTCAGAGATGATCCGCACCGGCAGCGGGTAGGCCAGCTGGCTCACGACCTCGAGCTGTCCCGCGGCTGCCGCCGCGGTCAGCAGATCGCCGGTGATGACCCGGATCCGCGGCTCGAGCGTGGCGACGGTGCGAGCGGTGAACGCCTTGGACACCAGGCGCCGTAGCCGGGTATGGTCCGGCGGATCCAGCGACAGGAACGAGGGCCGCTCCCTCGCCCGCCGCTGGCCGGCCGGGGCCAGTAGTGACGTGCTCCGCTGGCTGCTGGCGTTCGGGTGCCGCAGCACCGCCGCGCAGTCGGCATGCCGCCCGACGACCACCAGCGCGCCATCGAACTCGGCAAACGGGGAAGCTTCCCGGAGCCGGGTCAGTACCGGATAGGGATCCGGCAGGGTCGCCGGGTCGGCCAGCAGGGACAGGGCCTGCCGCTGGGGTGTACTCATCTGTCCGGGTCCGGATGCAGCGTAGGCGTCAGCATGCCGCGGGATCTGGGGTGCTGGCTTGATGAGGGAGCCGATAAGGGAACGGCAGCGCTGCGGCGCACGCTCGGGCGATCGGCCGCAGCAGCTCGGCCAGCTCCACGGCGCGAGCGCCGGGCAGCCGCGACC
>JBAUAR010000006.1:0-1907 GCA_049675875.1 Streptosporangiaceae bacterium | reverse complement strand
AGCCGGCCCCGACCACCGCCAGCCGGGTTCCTGGCCGCAGCGCGTCCCTGAGCGCCCGGGCATCGTCAAACGTGCGCAGGAACCGCCGCCCGCCACCTCCGGGCAGGCCCACCGGGGTGGCCCCGGTGGCCACCACCAGGGCGTCGAAGGTGTATTCCGCCGCATCGGTGCGCAGCACGCCGTCGCCGAGCCCGACCGCGGTCTCGGCCAGCCGCAGCTCGATGCCGAGCGAGTCCAGGTCCGGTCGCAGCCCGGTATCGTCCAGCTCGCCGGTCAGCACCTTCTTCGACAGCGGCGGCCGGTCATACGGGGGCCGAGCCTCGGCCCCGATGAGCGTGATCGTGCCGCCGTAGCCCCGGCCGCGCAGTTCCTCGGCCGTGCGCAGTCCAGCCAGGCCAGCGCCGACGATCACGACCGTCGCCGGGGCCATCGAGTCTCCTAGGCATGCGTCGCTTGATCGTCCTAGCTGTCGTGACCTTAGCGGTCGCCGACCGCGGTACTGTCGGGATACCCGCGGGCAGGCGGCCCGAGGGCCGTCCGCCCGGTAGCGGTCCAGTCTGGCTGCAATCAGTGCGGATGATCTCGGCCGCAGATGGCTGGCGCTGGTGTGGAGCTCGGACCGGGCCGGGCGCGCGAGCCCGGTTCTGGAAGCTGCGCGGACCAGTGACGGTGGCAAGACCCGGGTAGCGGTCACTCCGCCATCGGCGCGCCCTTTGGTCAGCAACGGGCAGGCGCTGCTGTGCGCGGTGTCGGCGCAGCGCGCGTGGGTCGCGGTGAATCACGGGGATGGCAGCGGGGCGGTGGCGTTCGGCACTGCCGACGCGGGCCAGCCGGTACCACCACGTTCCTGGAAATGAGCTCGTATCCAGCCCCAGCGGTGCTGCTGGTGAGCACCAGCGCCGGCGAAAGCTGGCAGACCGAGGCGATGCCGGCCGGGGCCGGGGCGTACCCGCGGGAGGCATTCTTCGGACCGGCCGACGGTGTCGCCTGGATCCCCGACGGGCGGCAGCTCTACCAGACGCCGGATTCCGGGCGAACGTGGACAGCCGTCGCCGCGCGGCTGCGCTGACGAGACCGCGCTACGCTAGGTGTCATCGCGCGGGAGTCCGGTGTAACCGGACTGAGAGGGCGGCTGACGAGCCGCCGACCGCAGGAACCTGATCCGGGTCATGCCGGCGAAGGGAGCCGACCGTGATCGCCCAGTCCCAGCCTGAGACGGACGTCGTCATCATCGGCGGCGGCGTCATTGGCCTCTCGGTTGCGTGGCGATCGGCGCAGCAGGGCCTGCGCGTCGTCGTGGCGGATCCCGACCCCGGCCAGGGCGCGACGCACGCGGCGGCGGGCATGCTCACCCCCATCGCCGAGGCCGCGTACGCCGAGCGCGAGATCTTCCAGCTCGGCAGCGAGTCACTGCGGCGGTACCCCGACTTCGTCGCCGAACTGGCGGCGGCCAGCGGGCTGCCCACCGGCTTCCGGCAAGGCGGCACGCTGCAGGTCGCCTATGACAGCGATGATCTTGCCGCGCTGGCCGAGACCCAGCGGCTGCAGGAGTCGTTCGGCGTGCGCGTGCAGCAACTGTCCGGGCGCGAGTGCCGCGAAGCCGAGCCGATGCTCGACCCGTCCGTACGGGGCGGCCTGCTGGTCGCCGAGGACGGCTCCGTCGATCCGCGGCTGCTCGCCACCGCCCTGCAGCGGGCCGCCGAGGTCGCGGGCGCCGGGCTCGTGCGGCAACGGGCAGCCGAGGTGCTGTGCACCGAGGGCCGGGCCAGCGGGGTGCGGCTCACAGACGACTCGGTCGTCTCGGCGCGCTGGATCGTGCTGGCGGCGGGCTGGCAGTCGGCGGGCATTCCGGGCGTGCCGCCGGGCGTCGCCCCGCCCGTCCGGCCGGTCAAGGGGCAGATCCTGCG
>JBAUAR010000005.1:0-16377 GCA_049675875.1 Streptosporangiaceae bacterium | reverse complement strand
CACCGCGGGCCGATCCGGCCACGCCGGGCGAGCCGGGGCGCGCTGCGGCGCGATGGCTGGCTCGTCCTCCGGCGCCGAACCGGACAGTCTGGAGCTGGCGGGCGCCCGCCACACCTGCGCGACGACGACGACGCGGGCTTTCTCGGCAGCCGGCGCCATCCGGCACCAGGTGCGCGGCTCAGCGAGGTAGCGCAGCTGGGACAGCACCAGCTCAGGCAGCCGCTTGCCCTCGAGTACCGGGCGGGTAACCAGCCACGCCAGGACGCCCGGTGGCAGCGCGTAGAGCCAGACCCAGGTATGGCTGAAGGGCATTCCGGCGAGCGTGAGGATCAGCATGTACGGGACCGCGATGGCCAGGAAGACGGTCACCTGGCCGATAGGTAGCGGCATTGGCAGCCGGAAGTCGTAGAGCTTGTACAGCCGCTTCTCGATCTTCCAGATGTTCGTGTAGGTCGGGAGCTCCACGTGCCGCCTCCTTCCGCCCGCTGGCGCTAGTCCGGCCCAGAGCCGGCTCCGGTGTCAGTGCACTCCGAGCGCATTCGCGATGCCGGTCGCGATCGTCTGCACGATGCTGGGCGTGTAGAAAACGACGGCAATGGCGATTGCCAGCACGATGAACTGAACGAAGCGAATGATCTCGCGCGTGAAAAGGAAGAAGATCGCGACGATACCGACAATGCCGAGGAACAGCGGCCCGAAAAGACCCTGCAGGTAGCTGACAAGGCCCTGGGTGCTCAGTGCGACGGGATGTGCGGCGGCGAGCAGGTGAGCCGACATAACTTCTCCGGAGGTGAGTGCGCGTGGCTAGGTGCGCGGCAATGAAGCGCCGGGAATCGGGTGCGGTGTCGTCGCGTCACGGCGGCACCTGGGCCGACGGCTGGGTGGCGGCGCCTATCGACCGAACGTCCCAGGTACCACTGCGCTGGACGACCGTCATCGCGTAGGTCATCTGCAACCCTGCCGGTGCGGACGCGATCGCCCCAGCCGACCGGGGGGCTGGCGGCGATGGCAACAGCCAGCTCACGGTGACCGAGATGGTCCGGATCAAGCCGCCGGCCGGCGCGTACACCGCGTCGATGGCCCCGAAGCGCACCGCCCCGGCTAGGCCCGTTACCTGTGCGCCTGGCGTGAGAAATCTGGCGAGCGTCGCCTCGTCGCCGCTGGCGTACGCCTGGAAGAACCCGGCGAGCTGGCTCTGCAGCGCGGCCGCAGTGGCCTGATCGCCACCGGCCTGGCCGGCCGGCAGTGCAGTTGCCTTGGCCGGCCCCGGCAGCAGGGCTGGCTCCCCCGACACGTTCATGGCGCCGCCCGCTGCGTAGACCGGCACGCCGAGCTCGACGAGGCTGCCGTCCGCCAGCTGGGCAAGCAGGGTCACGACCGCCGCGTGCTTGCTCCGAATCGAGATGCCTGCAACTTGCTCGGCCAGCAGCCGCTGCGTACCAGCACCGTTCCAGCCAAGCTGCGGGTCGGCTCCAGGCGGCAGGAATTCAGCGAGCCCTGCGCTCCGCGCCGCCGCCGTAGCCGGGCTGTAGTTCAGGTAGACATTGCCGAACTCCAGCGCGTAGGCCTCCGCCGCGGTGACGGGGAACGGGATCGCGCTGACCGTTGGCTTGGCGCCCGAACCAGCGCCGCTCGTGCCCGGACCACCGACGATCGCGACCACGCCGCGGTAACCGACCAGCAGCACGACGGCCCAGACGACGACACGCGCAACCCAGACGAGCCATCTCCCCCCTGCGCCACGCCAGTGCGCTGCCGCTGGTGCGGAGGACCCAGCGGCCGACGGTCGGCTGGCGGACGGGACCGAGCGCTCAGGCAGCGCCTCCCGAGGCAGGGCCTCATCGCCTGTTAACTCATCGCCGCGATCGAGGAGTGCCCTGCGAACCATCACACCTCCGTCCGTTCGCGCCCGGGCACGCCGCAGATAGCCACGGCGCGATATTCCTGACGTCGACCATTCTGGGGCCAAACGCCCAGCCCGGCCGGCAGGCGCGCCGGCGTGGCCGGACGGCGGATATTCGGTGCTGAACTCGTCCGCTCGCAGATCGGCGAGCAGCCAGCCGGACCATTCGCGACGGTGGCTATTCCGATCCGCCGGAACGACCGGCGCAGCCACCCGGCTCGCTGCTGGCAGCGGAAAACCGGACCCATCCGGCGGCCAGTTCAGCGCGCCCCGGGCCGGGTGACCCGCCGCGCGTTCACCGCCAGCGGCGCCGCGGGCCCGACCTAAGGGCCAGCCTGGTGCAGCAACGTCGCCGCGGGCAGCCTCCGGCGCGTCACGATCCCACGCTGGCCAGTGCGGTGGCATGGACTGTCCTCTGCTCGCGGTTCGCCGGGCAGGCCGGCTTGTGCTCCGGCACGCAGCCAACTCATCGGCTGTGACACGGGCGTGACACCGCGGCTATGCGAACGGTCAGCCGCGCTCGGCGCGCGGGCCTGTGCGCGGATCTGCGACTGGACGTGTCAGCTCAGGCCGCGTCGGCCGTAGCGATGATCCAGGACAGCACCATGGCTTCCTCGCGCCAGGCGTCGTAGCGGCCGCTCCGCCCACCGTGGCCTGCGGTCATCTCGGTCTTGAGCAAGAACGGGCCGCCCTTCGCGACGGCCTGCAGCCGCGCGATCCACTTGGCCGGCTCGTGGTACAGCACGCGCGTATCGTTCAGGCTGGTGACTGCCAGGATCGGCGGGTAGGCCTGACCCGGCGCCACGTTCTCGTACGGCGTGTACGACTTCATGTACCAGTAGACCTCTGCGTCGTGCAGCGGGTCGCCCCACTCCTCCCACTCCGGGACCGTCAGCGGCAGCGTCGGGTCGAGGATCGAGGTCAGCGCGTCAACGAACGGCACCTGCGCAACGATGCCGCCGAACGCTTCTGGTGCCAGGTTAGTCACCGCGCCCATCAGCAGGCCGCCAGCCGATCCGCCGCGCGCGATGAGGTGCGCCGGTGTAGTCCACCCGTCGGCGACAACATGCCGCGCGCAGGCGATGAAATCGGTGAAGGAGTTGATCTTCCTCAGCATCTTGCCGTCGTCGTACCAGCGCCGGCCCATCTCGCCGCCACCGCGGATGTGAGCGATGGCGAACGTGAACCCGCGGTCGAGCAGTGAGATGCGGGAGATGGAGAAGCCAGGATCGCTGGAGATCTCATAGCTTCCATACCCGTAGAGAAGGAACGGGGCCGTTTCGCCAAGCGGCGCATCCTTCCTGCGCACCAGCGAGATGGGCACCGAGGTGCCGTCCGGTGCCGTCGCCCACAGCCGGTGCTGCTCGTAGTCGGCCGGGTCGTACGGCGTGCCGTCTGGGGCCGGGAGCACCGGGGTCTGCTTCAGCAGGGTGAGCGTCCCGGTCGCGACGTCGTAGTCGAAGACAGAACCGGGCGTGATCATGGAGGCGTAGCCGAGCCGGAACGTGCCCGTGTCGTACTCCGGGTTGGCGCCCGGGCCGACTGCGTAGATCGGCTCGGGGAATTCGATCTCATGCGGCTGGCCGCTGGCCGGGATCACTCGCAGCCCGGTCAGCCCGTCCTTGCGCAGGTACACCACCAGGTGCCGGGAGAAGGCGTCTACGCCGAGGAGACGGGTGTCAGCGCGATGCGGAATGAGCGGCGTCCAGGCTGTCGGGCTGGTGAGCGGCGCCTCGGCCAACTCGAAGTTGAGCGCACCGTCGTTGTGCAGGATCAGCAGCCGTTCGCTGCCGTCAGGGAGGACCTGATGCTCGACGTCGTACTCCACGCCCGGTCGCCGAGGGGCCACCACAGTGAACTCCCCCGTCGGCTTCGCCGCGTCCAGCATCCGGAACTCGCTGGTAAGAGAGCTGGCCGAGCCGATCAGCAGATACCGCTTGCTGCGGGTCAGGCCGACACCGACGTTGAACTTCTCGTCGTCCTCCTGGTAGACCACAACGTCCGAACTGGCCGGAGTGCCGATCACGTGGCGCCAGACCTGGTAGGGCCGCCATGCATCGGTCACCTTCACGTAGAACAGCACGCTCGCGTCAGCCGACCAGGCGCTGCCGTAGTAAGTGTCGGGGATCTCGTCCGGCGCGGTCTGACCAGAGCGCAGGTCCTTGAACCGCATGGTGTAGCGCTCGTCGCCGGTCAGGTCGGTCGAGTAGGCCAGCAGGTTGCCGTCCGGGCTCACGTCGAAGGCGCCGAGCCTGAAGAACGGGCTATCGCCCGCGAGTTCGTTGCCGTCGAGCAGGATCTCCTCGCCGTCCAGCGGGCCGCCATCCTCGCTCCCCGGCGGCCGGCTGTCGTCCGGCCGGACTGCGCGCCGGCAGTGCAGCGTGTACTGCTTGCCCTCGATGCTCCTCGAGTAGTACCACCAGCCGCCCTCGCGGACCGGCACCGACAGGTCGGTCTCCTTGGTCCTGGCCTTGATCTCGCCGAAGATGGCCGCCCGCAGGCCCTCCTGCCCGCCGGTCAGCGCCTCGGTATAGGAGTTCTCGGCCGCCAGGAACGCGATCGTCTCCGGGTTGTCCTTGGCGGCCAGCCAGGCGTACTCGTCCACAAACGTGTCGCCGTGGTGGGTCCGCTCGCTCGGTACGCGGTTGGCGGCTGGGGGTGCTGCCTGCTGGGTCTGGGGCTGGGCGCTCATGACCGTCGAGCCTACTTCGGCGGGCAATGACGGCTCATCCTGGTATTGGCGGGCGGCCGGCTCGGCGCCCGCGGGCCGGTAATGGAATGCTGCATCTGGGACGGGTCGCAGCGCGGCGTCCCGCTGCCCTGGAGGACTCGTGCTGATCGGCATCCTGCTCGCGCTGATCGTCGTCATGGTGGTGATAGGCGTGGTTACCTGGATCAGGCGGGCGCGGTCCTGCCAGCGGATCATCGACGCTCCGCCCGGCGAGCTCGAGCTGGGGTGTTATGGCGGCGTCATGTGCCGCGTTATGATGACCGGCGGCACCCTGGTCCGGCTCGATCTGCTGGACTGGGGCGTTCGCCTGCGCGGGGTCCCGTTGACCCGGTGGTACATGCCACAGTGGGAGGCTCGCTATGAGGAGCTGGCGATAGCCGAGCTGGTAGCAATGCCGCACAGCAGGATCACCGTGTGGTTCCGGGTCAAAGCCGAACCGGGCGGCATGGGCTTTATGTCTTACCGGAGCCGGGACATCCTCGAGGGGCTGCAGAAGCATGACGTGCCGGTGAACAGGTCGGTTCAGCAGATCCGGAACGCAGCAGAGATGTATGGCGAGCAGCGCTAGCTGGCTCGCTTCCGCGCCCGGACCAGCACGACACTGCCACGATCATTAGGTGACCGCCGGTCGCTGGCGGCGACCAGCGGGGCGGCGAAGACCGCGGCATTCGGCGCGGCCTTGCCTTTGACCGAGGACATGGCCAGGTAGAAGCGCTCAGCCTGGCGGCCGCGGAACTGGTAGCTGTGCTCGGTCACGTCCAGGCCCCGCTCGGCCAGCAGGTCGCCCAGCCGGTCGTGACTGTAGGTCTGCTTCACTGCGTAGCGCCGGCAATGGGCGTCGAACAGCCGCGGCCACTCTCCTGCCCTGGTCAGCGCGTCCGCCGACATCACGAGCTCACCGCCGGGCACAAGGACCCGAGCCATCTCCGTCAGCGCTCGCGGCCCGTCATCGAAGTGCTCGATCGCGCAGATCGATAGCACGCGGTCGAAGCTGGCGTCGGCGAACGGCAGCCGCAGTGCGTCTGATTCCAGCAGCGCGGGCGCGTACGCCAGTCGCGCCCCGCGCAGCATCTTCGACCGGGCAAGATCCACGGACACCGCGTAGGCTCCGCGCCTGCGCGCCTGCCCGGCCCAGTACCCGTCACCACCAGCGACGTCGAGCACCCGCCGGCCCCGCAAATCATCGCCGAGCCACCTCAGCAGCGTGCCGGCCTCGCGGTAGCGACAGAAGTGCACCTGATGGCCCACATAGGCCACAGCGTTGTCGAATGGCACCTGGGCATCATACTGACGGCGCGCCACGATCCGGGGCGCCGGCAAAGCGCGGCCACACTAGGCTGTCGGGTCACTATGCAGCAGGCGATACCACCGGCTCACCGGAGGAATTATGGCAAAGCGTGCATCCAGCGCCGAGTTACCCGCGGTATGCGTAGTATCTGACCCAGCTTCGGCCGGACCGGCTGGGCTATCCCCGACCCAGATCAGAACCGTTCCCAGTGACGGGCTTGGCCCCCAAGGTCAGGAGACACGTTCATGGCAGACCGCCCGCGCCTGACCGTGCTCGGGGCTGGATACCTCGGCATCACGCACGCGGCGTGCATGGCCTCAGCGGGATTCGAGGTTCTCGGGGTTGACGTGGACGCCGAGAAGGTGGCCCGGCTCAACTCCGGGCTAATCCCGATCTTCGAGCCCGGCCTGCAGGAGTTGCTTCGGGCGGGACTCGACAGCGGCAGGCTAGCCTTCACGTCCGCGTACCCGGCTGCGGCCGAATTCGGCGACGTCCACTTCGTCTGCGTCGGCACTCCGCAGCGCCGCGACGGTCACGGCGCCGACCTGTCTCAGGTCGAGGCCTGCATCGACGCGCTCGCGCCAGCGCTGACCCGGCCCTGCCTGGTCGTCGGCAAGTCCACCGTGCCGGCCGGCACCGCCGTCGCGGTCGCGGAGCGGATCGCCAGGCTTGCTCCGGTCGCCGAGGCGGCCGAGGTGTGCTGGAATCCAGAGTTCCTGCGGGAAGGGCACGGCGTCGCCGACACGCTGAAACCGGACCGGATCGTCGTGGGCGTCGGCTCGGCCCGCGCGGAGCAGGTGCTTCGCGGGATCTACGCCGCCCAGATCGAGGCCGGGAGCGAGTTCTTCGTTACCGATCTGGCCACGGCGGAGCTGGCCAAGGTCGCCGCCAACGCCTTCCTGGCTACCAAGATCTCGTTTATCAACGCAATCGCGGAGGTCTGCGACGCGGCGGGCGCCGACGTAACGGTGCTCGCCAGGATCCTGGGCGCGGATCCGCGGATCGGGCACGCCTTCCTGCGGCCCGGCCTCGGATTCGGCGGCGGCTGCCTGCCCAAGGACGTACGGGCGTTCCTGGCGCGAGCCGCGGAGCTCGGCGCCGGGGACGCGCTGGCGTTCCTTCGCGAGGTCGATGCCATCAACCTGGGCCGCCGCACCGGGATGGTGAACCTCGCGTGCGAGGTGGCCGGCGGCTCGGTGGCTGGCAAGTCAGTCTGCGTGCTCGGCGCGGCTTTCAAGCCCGGCTCAGATGATGTCCGGGACTCACCTGCCCTTGATGTTGCCCAGATCCTGCACGGCCTCGGGGCCGAGGTCACGGTGCACGACCCACAGGCGATCGAGAACGCCAGGCGGGCCCGGCCCGAGCTGAGGTATGCCGACTCTGTCCGCACCGCCGCCACCGGCGCAGACCTGGTGCTGCTGCTCACCGACTGGCCCGAATACGCCGGCATCAAACCGGACGAGCTGGCCGAGGTAACGGCGGCTCGCCGCATCGTCGACGGTCGGTACCTGCTGGATCCAGCCACCTGGCGGGCGGCTGGCTGGCACTACCGCGCGTCCGGTATCCCGGACTCGGCGCGATCGAGCCAGCTGACCTGACTGCTCCGCCGCGCGCACGATGAAGATCGCCATCGTCGGACCGGCCCACCCGTACAAGGGCGGGTCTGCGCAGCACACCACTGAGCTGGCGCACCGGCTGTCAGCAGCCGGGCACCAGGTCAGCCTGCAGTCCTGGATCCGTCAGTACCCGCCGCTGCTGTACCCCGGACAGCCGATGGTCGACGAGCCCGAGGTGCCGCTGTTCCCTGCGACCGACAGGGCACTGGCCTGGTACCGGCCGGACGGCTGGTGGCTGACGGGTCGTCGGCTAGGCCGCCAGTTCGACGCCGTGCTGCTGGCGGTGTTCACCTCGATACAGGTGCCTGCCTACCTCACCATTGCGACGGCAGCGCGCGCACAGGGCTGCCGGGTAGTCGCGCTGTGTCACAACGTGCTGCCGCACGAAACCCGCAGCTTCGACCAGCCGCTGATGCGGGCGCTGCTGCGCCGCTGCGACGCGGTGCTCGTGCATTCTCCCGAGGAGGCCGCCGTCGCGGCCAGCCTGGCACGCACTCCGGTCGAGGTCGCGGCGCTGCCGCTGCACCTCCCCTACGTCTATCGCGCGCCGGCCGCGGCGGCCGGGCCGCGACCGGCCCGTCACCGGCTGCTCTTTTTCGGCATCGTCCGCCGTTATAAGGGACTCGACCTGCTGCTCCGGGCGCTGGCCAGCAGCAGGCCTGAGATCTCCCTTACGGTCGCGGGCGAGATCTGGGCCGACAAGGACGAGCTGGTCAAGCTGATCTCCGACCTCCAGCTGGTTGAGCGCGTCACATTTTCCGATGGGTACGTCGCAGCGGCGGATGTTCCGGCGTACTTTGCCGGCGCCGACGCTCTGGTGCTGCCCTACCGCTCCGGCACGGCATCCCAGAACGCGCTGATCGCCCTGCAGTTCGGCATCCCGGTCATCGCGACCAGAGCGGGCGCGATCGCCGCCGCGATCTCCGACGGCGTCAACGGGATCCTCTGCGCGCCGGGCGACGTCCCGGATCTGGCCCGGGCGATCGGCCACCTCTACGAGCCCGGCGTACTCGAGCTGCTGCAGCGTGGCGTGCGCGCCCCGGACACCGAGCCCGCCTGGGAGCAGTACATCGCCGCGGTGGAACGGGCCAGCACGCCCTCTTGATAAAGGGCGCAATTGTCACAACCACTCCCGTAGCCGGGCATCGTCGTGACAATTGCGCCCTTGCGGGTTGCTGATCGGCGGGCCGCAGGCGGTCCCGCCGCAGCCCAGCGATCCGCAGCTGACCGCGTCGGGCGCGACGCGTCCTCGCGCTGGTTGCTCCGCGTAACGGTCTAACCCCGACTTGTTGTCGTCGCTCGCCCAGCGGGGATGATGAGGTTCCGTGTCGTCTGCGACGTCGCGGGCATCGGGAGACGGGCTGCCTGCGCCCGGTGACCGGCGCTGGCTGATCCTGATCGTGGTGGCCATCGCCCAGCTCATGGTGGTGCTGGATTCCACCATCGTGAATATTGCGCTGCCTTCGGCGCAGCGTGCGCTGGGGTTCCCGAACAGCGAGCGGCAGTGGGTGGTGACGGCGTACGCGCTGGCCTTCGGCAGCCTGCTGCTAGTCGGCGGCAGGCTCGGAGACATGTTCAGCCGGAAGCGGGTCTTCATCACCGGTTTGATCGGATTTGCCGTGGCCTCGGCCATCGGCGGCGCCTCTGTCTCGTTCACGATGCTGGTAGCAGCACGGGCCCTGCAGGGCGCCTTCGGCGCCGTCCTCGCGCCATCTGCCCTGGGCACGCTGGTCAGCACGTTCCGTGAACCACGGGAGCGGGGTCGCGCATTTGGCGTATTCGGCTCGGTTGCTGCCGGCGGCGGTGCCGTCGGCCTGATCCTCGGCGGGCTGCTCACTCAGTACCTGTCGTGGCGCTGGACGCTCTACGTGAACCTGCTATTCGCCGCGGTCGCGGTGGCCGGCGCGCTGGCCTGGATCCGTTCCAGTAAGCCGGACGTCAGACCGCGACTGGACTGGCCAGGCACCGTGCTGGCGTGCGCCGGCCTCTTCCTCATCGTCTTTGGCTTCTCGCGCGCCGAATCCGCTGGCTGGACGGCCCCGCAGACGCTTGGCTCGCTGGTGGCGGGTGTCGTGCTGCTCGGCGGATTTGTCATGGCCGAGCAGCGGTCTAGCCACCCGCTGCTGCCGCTGCGGGTGATTCTCGACCGGACCCGGGGCGGTTCCTACGTCGCAGTCTTCATCTCGGGCGTCGCGATCTTCGCAACGTTCCTGTTCCTCACGTACTACCTGCAAGTGGTGAAAGGCGAGAGCCCGCTGGCCACCGGGTTGCTGTTCCTGCCGATGATCGGCTGCATCCTGATCACCTCGAACCTCGCTAGCATCGTGGGCCTGGCCAGGGTCGGGCCGCGGGCTCTCATCGCAGCCGGCATGCTGCTGGCCGCCGGCGGGATGGCGTACCTGACCCAGATAACGGTGACGTCCAGCTACCTCGGTGCCGTGCTGCCGGCCTTGCTGATCCTCGGCCTCGGCTTCGGCATGATCTTCGCACCGGCCATCAACACCGCTACCTTCGGTGTCGCCCGCCAGGACTCCGGTGTGGCGTCCGCACTGGTCAACACCATGCAGCAGGTCGGCGGTTCCATCGGGATATCGGCTCTCAGCACGATTGCGCTCAGTACCGCAGCCAGCTACCTGGTCGCGCACCACACCAGCCCTCTCGCACCGGCGGTCGCGGCCACCCACGGCTACACCGTCACCTTCACCGTGTCAGCAGCGCTGCTCGGGCTCGGCTTCTTGCTCACGATCATCCTGCTCCCGAGCAAAGGCCGGCTTTCAGAGCTCAGGGCCACCGCCGACCAGGGCCCGGCGGCCGACGCCGCGGCCCCTGCCCCGCCAGCCGTCCCCGCACCGGCCGCGGTCCCAGCACCCGCCACTGCCGCCGCGCGGCCCGCGGTTGAGGCGATTCCCGTGGCCCTGTGCAGTTGCTCGCCGGTGCTGACCGCACCTCCCGACCCAGCGGCCAGGCCGGCCGCATAACGCCGGCAAGCCGGCCGGGTAACGCCGGGCCACCCGGCCGGGCGTGACGCAGATGCCGGGCAAGCACACCGCCGCAAGTGCCCGGGGGTTATCCTCCGTCGATGAGCATCGCCACGCCCCCCGCGAAGGATCTGCGTTTTGTCGTCGGATATGACGGCTCACCGCCAGCCAGCCGTGCCCTCGACGCCGCGGTCAATCTGCTGCAGGGCCGGACCGGCCGCATTGAGGTTGTCTATGTGGCCCACCTGTCCAGCCTCGCCGCGCTCTCGCCCGGCGCCGTCGCGGAACTGGAGACAGACTTCGATGACGTCGAGCAGGAACTCCGGAAAATGGCCGCCGACCAGCTGCGCGATCGCGAGCAGGGCTGGGACTTCCAGCGCCGCCAGGGCCTGATCGCAGAAGAATTGCTCGCCGCAGCCAGCGAACTCGGGGCGGCGAACCCCGACGCAACGGTCGTCATCGTGGTCGGCAGCTCGTCGTCGGTCGCGCACCGCGTCATCGGGTCGGCCGCTGTCAGCCTGGCCCGACACTCCCCGGTACCGCTCGTGGTCGTGCCCTGAGACGCGCCGCTGGCCGGCCTCGACAGACGTCGACCTGGTGACCGATGTGAGCCGCGGTATCCGGATGAAAGTGCTGGTTACCGGCGGGACCAGCGGACTGGGTCGCGCCATGGCTGCCGCCCTGGCTACGGCCGGAGCAACCGTCGCGCTGACGGGCCGGTCCGGCCAGCAGGCGAGATCGGTCGCCGCCGAGCTGCCCGGCGCGGTCGGCATCGAGCTGGACGTGCGAGACGAGTCGTCGGTGGCCAGGGCGGTCGACCAGGCGTGGTTGACGCTGTCGGGCATCGACATGCTGGTGAACAACGCCGGCATCGGAATGCGCGCCGTCAACCCGGGCTTCATGACGCAGCCGCAGGGCTTCTGGGAGGTGCCGCCCAGCGGCTTCCGGGCGGTGATCGAGACCAATCTGACCGGCTACTTCCTGGTGGCGCGCGAGGTAACGCCGCGGATGCTGGCTGCCGGCGGCGGCCGGATCGTCAACATCTCGGTGAACGAGTCGACCATGCATCGAGCCGGGTTCGTTCCCTACGGGCCGTCCCGGGCCGGCAGCGAGGCGCTGTCCCGGGTCATGGCTGCCGACCTCCGGGACACTGGCGTCACGGTCAACCTCCTGCTTCCAGGGGGCGCCACGGTCACCGGGATGCTTCCCCCGGATGCCGCGCCCAAGGGCCAGCGGTTCCTGGAGCCTGAAGTGATGGGCCCGCCCATCGTCTGGCTGGCATCCGACGACGCGGCCGGCGTACATGACGAACGCATCGTCGCGGTCGAATTCGAGCGCTGGCTGCGCGCCAGGAATGGCTCGCGGTGACGCGGCGCGGTTCGCGTCACTGCACCTCGTCGAGAGCTGAGTATGGCATTGCTGCCCAGGGCTTGCACATGCTGTAGTGACGCGATGAGATAGCGGCAGGTCCGGCTGGCATCCACGGGAATCGCAGCGGACGGGCTGCTTGCCTAGGGGGCTGCATGACCGACATCGGGCAGGCGCCGGCCGGTATCGCCGGCGCACCGCTTCAGGCTGGTCCGACGGGCGCGCCGCCGCCGCCGCAGGTCGTCCCGCTTCGGGGCCTGCCGATCGTGGTCGTGGTCGTCGGCTTCGTCGTCGCGGCGATCGCAGGTAACTGGCTGTGGGCGCTGACCTTCTGCCACGTGGCGGGCGGTGCGCTGTGGACGGCCGTCGACTTGTTCGTAGGCCTGGTCATCGGACCGATCCTCGGACGGCTGCCGACGCCTGCCAGGGCACACTTCACCGCCCGGTTCATGCCGATGATGGTCCTGATCATGCCAACCCTAGTGCTGATGACGCTGGCGGCAGGATTCCAGCTCGCGCTCCGACTGGGCAATCTGGCGCCCTCAAGCCCGAACCACTCGTGGCTGATCGTTTCGTACTGCGTCGTTGGCGTGCTGGCGGTGATCGCGCTGGGTGTGCTCGAGCCCGCCAACGTCACGGTGCTGTTCGAGATGCGCAAGCCCAGGCCGGATCCGGCAGTGATCGAGACGCTGATGAAGCGGTTCATCTACACGGCGGCGGTCACCGGAGTAATGCAGGTCGCGACGCTGATCATTATGACCCGGGTGGCTACCCAGTGACCGCCGCACACGGCCCGCTGCCCGCCGAGCCGTCTCAGCCCGGAACAGGCCAGACCGAGGACAGGCCTGCCGTCCGCCGCCTGCCGCCAGTGGCGAACCTCGCCGTCATCTCGCTCGGCCTCGTGGTAACCGGCGGCATCGTGCTGGCATCTAGCCTGCCGAGGCGGCCGCCGCTGGCAGTTCCGGTCGTGATCGCGGTGCTCAGCGGCCTGCTGCTGGCCGCCGCTGTGATACTGCTCGCCCGGCTGCGCGACTTCGCCTGGGACCGGTTCCGGCTGGTACTCCGCTGGGCCCTGCTCGCGTACCTCGTGTCCGCTGGCATGATCGCGTTCGCGTTCATCAGGGACCATACGCGCGGCGCGCCACTCGCGGTGGCGCTGGTCATGCTGGTGTTCTTCGCCCTCGACGTACCGGTGATTATCGCCTTCACGGTCGCGAGGTACTCCTCGCCGCCGTACGGCCGCTGACGTGCCCGTGGGCGCATAGCTGGATGCCGCGGGACAACCCCATGCTGGCTCCGCGGGGTGCTGACGGGAACGCTAGGCCTGCCGTTGGCTGCTAGCCCGCGCACCCGTCGGCGCCCGCCGGGCGTCATCATTCACGCGAGCGTGACCGCGTCGCCGCGGCGGATCGCACCGCCGGCGATTATATCGGCGTAAACCCCGACGTTCACCTGATTGTGCTGCGCAGCGGTACGCAGGATGCCGGAGTCCTTAGGCAGGTCACCCTGCGGCAGCGTGGTCATGACGCAGCGAGCGCAGCCACCGGTGACGCGCAACCGGACACAGTCCCCGATCGCGACCGTGTGACCGATCCAGTCATCCTCCGCGAAACCCTGCTCATCCGGGCCGGTCGACACGACGATGTTCGGCCGGAACCGCCGCGCCTCGAAGCGCCCGTCCGGATACAGCGCGCGGAGCCGGTCAATGGTGGCCGTTGTCAGCAGGTGCACCAGCGCACAGTCGAAGAACGTCCCGGCCGGCAGATCGAAGTCGGTCACCGAGTCCCTGCGGTCGAGGCCTTCCACATCCGGCCAGTACTCCTCGGCCGTCCCGCCCGACTCGCCATCGGACTGCGCCGCCGCGAACGCAACCTGGCGGCCGAGCGCCGTGGACAGAATCTGCGGCAAACCGGGCTGACCGCTAGTCACTGCAGTCCCGTCGGGAAGGGTCAAGCGGACCTCGGGCAGATCCACTCCCGGTTGCGGAGGCTCGACGTAGGCGGCGCGGAAATCAAGGAAGTTACCCCACTTCCGCGGATTTTTCGCACCCGCTACCTTTCCGGTCACCGCGTCGATGACCGCGAACCGCCGATCCCCCAGCAGGCCGCGCTCGGTAACCTGGGCGTCGTTCAGCTCCTCTCCCAGCATCGACTTGACTGGATAGCGCCACAGCGCGGCAACAGATCCGCCCGGAGCGCGGACTCGGGCTGCAGACGACGGATCGGGTTGCATAACGGCCCCCAGCCAGCCGCTCGATTGCCCCCAGTGCAGAGCGGTCATAGACCAGCTTACGGACGGTCTTCGTCAAGGCTGGCGTCACGGTGCGCCGCGAGCAAGCGCGCCGGTTCGCCTGCGCCCAGCGGCGCATGAGCAAAGGGACTGGTGACTGACCTCGGGCGGCGAGCGACCCAGATCGGCGCCGCACATGTCCGGTTGCGAGCCTTACGCGGTGGAATGCCGGAACTAGACTCTGTTCCCGTGCGGTAGCGGTCTGCGCCGATACGCAGCGGCCGACGGTTCGCGCGGACTGTCGGCTGCATGTCGTTCGGGATCCAATGCCCAACGCCGTCTCGGCGCGGCCAGAGTCTGTGCTGCCTGCTGTGGCGGTGCCGGACAGATTTTCCAGATCTGCGTGCCGAGCCTGGCGTGTTTCGGCGGGTCGTCAGGCTGCAGCGCGCGACGGGCTTCGTCCGTCACCAGCCCGGCGCCAGCCCGGCGCCGGCCCGTCGCGGATCGCCCGGTGTCACGTGGGCGAGCCCGGCGTTCAGCGGTGCGTTAGCGCCCTCTGGTTATGCGTGTCGGAGTAGACGTCCGCGATGGGGATGGACCCGCCGAGCACGCCGAAAATGCGGCTGGCCAGGTCGGGCCGTTCTGCAGCCGCCCGGTAGATGGCCTCGAACCGGGCCGGCAGCGGCGCGAGCCGAGCAGTGGCCAGGGTGAGTTCGAATCCGTTGGCCGTTAGCTGGTCGCGTTCGGTCTGGTAGCGGGCCAGCGCGGCGTCCATGGGCTGGCGCCCGGTGAGCCCGTCGTGGATGGCGCGGGCTAGCAGGTCGGCGGCGAGGAAGGCGTCGGACATCCCCATGCCGCTGCAGGGGTCTTTGTGGTGGCCGGCGTCGCCGGCGAGCGCCCATCCCGGTCCTGCCGATTCCCGGTACAGGTTCGGCAGGTCGCCAGTGCCCGCGAAGCGCTGTTCCCGCCTTCCGGACTCGACGACCTCGTGCAATCCGGGAACGAGTTTCAGCGCGGCGCGGAAGCTGCGTTCGATGACCGTGCGGACCTGACGGAACTCCTGATGGGGCCAGGCGATGTAGATGCACGTCAGGTTGTCGTTGGTGGGCCAGGTCAGTATCAGGCGGCCGGGCCGGGCATGGAAGGACGCGCCCAGACGGCTGATTCCGCTCCAGTAGGAGTAGTAGGCCGCGCTGAGCGGCGGATGGCTGCGGTAGGCGCGAGCGCCAACCTTCCGTGCGACGGTCGAGTGCAGGCCGTCGGCGCCGACGACAAGCCTGGCTGGCAGCGACGACTGCGCGGAGAACCCCGAATTGTGGCCGCGCACGCCCGCGACCGTGCCATCGGACCACAGCAGGTCACCGACAACGAAGCCTTCGATCAGTTCCGCGCCAGCCTGCACGGCTGCCTCGGCCAGCATCGCGTCGAGCACGGTCCGCCGCGGGCAGTACGTTTCTGCGACGCCGTCGACGGCCGGGCCGATGCCGGTCAGCTGCACCGGCCCGGTGTCGAAGGTGATCTGGCGGATCGGCGCGCAGCCCCGTGCCTGCAGCTCTCCGAGGAGTCCCCAGGCGTTCAGCCGCGCCGCGCCGCGCTGCCACAGGAAATGCGTGGACATGGTGTCGCTCGGGAACGACGCGCGGTCAACGAGGGCGACGCGGTGCCCCGCGCGGGCCAGAAGCATGGCTAGCGGCGACCCAGCGCAGCGTGCGCCGACCACTATCACGTCATACATGGCGTCCCGGCCCGGAGGACCCGGTGTTGGCTAGCCGACCGGCTGGCCGACAGCGAGGGCCTTCACGTCCGCGGTGGTCAGCGGATTGCCGGCGATGCCCCAGTCGCCGCTCTTGACTTCCTCGACGACCACCCACGTGACGGGTCGCATGTTCTCGCCCTCGATCTCGACCATGGCGTCGGTCAGCCGACGCACCATGTCCTGCTTCTGGTCAGCAGAAAAGACTCCCTCGATGACCTTGACGTTGACGAACGGCATAGCCGTGCCCCTTCCTCCGGACCGCCGACCGGGATGCCGACGACCTCAAAGTAGCACGATCGTTCGTGCTAAAATAGGCGCATGCCGGGAAGCACCAGCCACGGGGCCAGGACCAGGCAGGCCATCCTCGCGACCGCCGCCGACGCGGCCTCCGTCGACGGCCTCGACGGCCTGACCGTTGGGCGGCTCGCCGCCGAGCTGTCCATGAGCAAGAGCGGCCTGTTCGCCCACTTCGGATCCAAGCAGGACCTCCAGCTGGCCACCATCGAGG
>JBAUAR010000004.1:0-4247 GCA_049675875.1 Streptosporangiaceae bacterium | reverse complement strand
GGGCCGCCGGGTGTGGCGGCTCCGGCGTCCGGCGGGCCGGCGAAGTTCGCCGCGCTGCGCAACGCCGATTGCCGCCCGTACTTGTTCGGCGCCGCCATGGCCATGATGGCCGACAACATCGAGCACGTGATCACCTACTGGGTGCTCTGGGAGAAGTTCCGCTCCCCCGCGCTCACTGGCTTTGAGGTGATCAGCCACTGGGTGCCGTTCCTGCTGTTCTCGGTGTATTTCGGCTCGCTCGCCGACCGGCGTGACTGCCGCCGCCTCATCCAGGCAGCGCAGGTGCTGTTCATGCTCGTGTCAGCGCTGTGGGGGGTGCTGTTCCTGACGAACTCCCTGCAGATCTGGGAGGCCTGCGTGCTGCTGGTGCTACACGGCTGCGCCGGGTCCCTGTGGGGGCCGGGCGAGCAGCTCATGCTGCACGACTTCGTCGGCCGCGAGGAACTGCCCAGCGCGGTGCGCCTCAACGCCACGTTCCGCAGCCTCGGCATTCTGTTCGGGCCCGTCGTTGGCTCCGCCTTGCTGCTCGGCCTGGGCCCGACCCGTGGCATTTTCGTGAACATCGCGTTCTACCTGCCGCTGACGCTGTTCCTGTTCCGCACGAAGTTCACCGGGCACGTCAGGGACGGCGTGATCGCCCGGCAGCGCATCGGAGTTCTGGACTCGCTGCGCGTGCTGCGGGAGGTGCGGTCCAACCACACGCTGGTCAGCATGATCGTGCTGGCCGGCCTCGGATCATTCTTTGTCGGCTCATCGCTGCAGACGTCCATGCCGATCTTCGCGCACAGCCTCGGCGCCGGCAGCGCGGGGCTCGCCTACGGAGTCTTGCTGTTTGCCAACGGTGCCGGCGGCGTGATCGGCGGCGTCCTGCTGGAGGCAACGGGCCGGATCAGGCCGAACGTGACGGCGGCGGTCGTTAGCACCGCCGTATACGGCGTGACCAGCCTGTTCTTCGCCCTCACCAGCAGCTATCTGATTGCCCTGGCGCTGCTAGTGGCCGGCGGGATCGCGAACCTGGCCTCGATGTCGATCACGCAGACCGTGGTGCAGCTGCTCGCCCCGCCACAAGAGCGCGGCCGCATCGTCGGCCTCTACGGCGTGTCGGCGAATGGCCTGCGGGCCGGCAGCGGGTTCACCGTGGGCCTGCTCGGCGCCGCGGTTGGTATCCACTGGTCCCTCGGCGTCAGCTCCGCCGCGCTCTGCGCAGGCACGGTCGTCACCGCGCTGTATGTGCTGCGCGATCGCTGGCGAGTGCCCCCGGAACCGGGCGAGGAGCCCGTGTCAACCAGCACCAGCGCGGAACGGGCCGCGTAGTGGCCGGCTCTAGCCGGAAGCGACGCCGACGTATCAGGCTAGGCACATCGCACCAGACAACACCGGCGGAGCCAGCCGCCCGACCGAGCGGAGCCTGACCATGTACGACACCAGCGACCCGCGCGCAACGCTCGCACCTGCTTCGCAGCCAGCCAGCACGGTCACGGCGGTCAGCTACCCGGCCGACTACGTGATCTTCCATGACGCGGAGCCCGCGGTGCAGGATGGCGGCGGCAGCCGGCACTGGTACGCCCGCGGCCAGAACTTCGTCGTGGGTTTCTCCGACTGCGCAGGCGCCATGACGCTGCGCCGGGCGGGTCAGCCCGACGAGTGGATGCTGCTGCTGCCGGAGGCCGGCACCAGTGCGCGCATCACGGCTGACGGCCAGGTCGCGCACGCCGCGGGCGACAGCCTGGCAGTGATCCCGCCGGGCGACAGCGAGATCGAGGTAACCGGCCGCGGGCCGGTCGTGGCCGTCTTCAGCAGCAACGCCGCCGACCTGTGCGCCCTGGCGATCAACGCGAACTCCTATGACCACGAGCACCACAACGTGGCGCCGTTGCGGCCGTGGCCCGCGGCCGCCGACGGACCGCGGATCCGCGTCTACAGCCTGGATGTGCCCAGGGCCGACGGCAGGCTGGGGCGGATCTGGCGATGCTCGACCCTGATGGTGAACATGTCCTTCCCCATCGAGGGACCGCGCGACGAGACGAAGCTCTCGCCGCATTCGCACGCGGACTTCGAGCAGGGCTCGCTCGTGGTCGCGGGCGAGTACGTCCATCACATCCGCTGGCCCTGGACGCCCGACCGGCGCACGTGGCAGGAAGACGATCATGAGGTCTGCGGCAGCCCCTCGCTGGCGGTGATCCCGCCGCCGGCCGTGCACACCTCGCAGGCCATCGGGCCTGCCACGAACCACCTCATCGACATCTTCGCGCCCCCGCGCCGCGACTTCTCCGAGCGGCCCGGCTGGGTGCTGAACGCGGCCGAGTACCCCACCCCGCCGGACCCGGAATAGCCGCCGCCGGCTGGCTCCGGTTATCCGGCCAGGTCGGCGGGCCCGCGAGCGCAGCGCGGTCGGCGAGCGATAGAGCCGCGACGACGCGCCGGGTTACCGGCCCGCTGCGACCGGGAATCATCACCGGGGCCCAGGCGACCCGGCGCCCGTTCCTGCCGGAGAGCTGCTGCTGGCGGAGCGGACCGCTACGGTCTGCGTGAGGGGATGCCAGATTCTGCCCGAGTTTGACAACGTTTCGATTTCGGCATCAGCTCGCAGCAGGGCGGAACGCGGCTTTGCCGTAGCCGTGGCACCACTAGCCGACCGGGAGTAACGATGAGCTCGAACCCTGAATATGACGTCATCGTTCTCGGTGGCGGGGCGCCCGGCGAGCACTGCGCCGCAGCTATCGCTGCGCGCGGGCTGCACGTGGCCATCGTCGAGCGAGAACTGGTCGGCGGTGAGTGCACCTACTGGGCATGTATTCCGTCGAAGTCGCTGCTGCGCCCGGGCGAGGCGGTGCAGGGCGCGCGCGAGGCCGGCGCGACGGCTCAGGTCAACGTGGCCGAGGCGCTGGCGTGGCGGGACTACATGGTGTCGGATTACCACGACGCCGGCCAGGAGCGCTGGCTGGCGGACCGGGGAATCGACCTGCTGCGTGGCACCGGCCGACTGGATGGCACCGGGGTGGTCGTCGTCGATGGCGTCCGCCACACCGCGGCGGACATCGTACTGGCGACCGGCGCCGATCCGGTCGTGCCGCCGGTCCCCGGACTTCGTGACCTCGAGGGCGTGTGGGGTACCCGCGAGGCGACGAGCATGAAGTCTGTCCCTCGTCGCCTGCTGGTACTCGGTGCCGGGCCAGCCGGTGTCGAGATCGCCCAGATCGTGCGGCGGCTGGGCGGCGAGGCCGTGCTCATCGAGGCCGCCGACCGGGTGCTTCCGCGCGAGCCCGCACCGCTGGGCCGGGCGCTCGGCGATGCGCTGCGCCGGGACGGCATCGAGCTGGAGCTCGGCATGCGCGCCAGCGCCGCCCGCAGCGAGGGCGCAGAGTATGTCCTGCAGCTCGATTCCGGTCCGGAGGTGCGCGGCGACAAGCTGCTGGCGGCAACCGGCCGGCGCCCGCGCGTCGCGGGCATCGGTCTGGAGACGGTGGGCATTCAGCCCGACCCCCACGGAATCAGTGTCGATGCACACCTGCGGGCCGGCGAGCACCTCTGGGCGATCGGCGACGTGACCGGCATCTGGCCACTCACCCACGTCGGCGAGTACGAGGGCGACGTCGTTGCCGACAACATCGCGGGTGACCCGCGTCCGGCGAATTACGAAGCTGTCCCGCGCGTCACCTACACCGACCCGCAGGCCGCGGCCGTCGGCGCGACCGAAGCGGTCTACAGCGCCACCGCCCGGCTGTCCGAGGTGCCGAAGACCGCCACGTACACCCGCGCGTACGCCGAGTCCACCGGGTTCCTGACGCTGCTCAGCGACGGCACCCGACTGACCGGCGGCTACGCGCTCGGCCCCGAGGCCGGAGAGTGGATGCAGCAGGCGACACTCGCCATCCGGGCCCACATCCCGCTCGAAGTGCTGGCCGACACCATCCAGCCGTTCCCGAGCTTCTCGGGGATCTACGACGCGGCGGTGAAGGAACTCCGCATGAACATCGTGGACATGCCAGCGCCGGCCAAGCCGATGGACGCGCAGATGGCCAGGGCATCGGCACGATGACCACAGCGCGCGGGCCACAGCTGGCCGGACAGACCGTCGTGCTGATCGGCGGCAGCGCTGGCATGGGCCTGGAGACAGCCCGGCGCGCCAGGGCCGAGGGCACGATGCGACCGGGGGGCACGCTGCTGTTCATGGGCGGCACCGGCGGCCGGCGCATCGGGCACGGTAACGGCATCGCGTCGGCCGCGACCGCCGCGCTGCCACCGTG
>JBAUAR010000003.1:0-1688 GCA_049675875.1 Streptosporangiaceae bacterium | reverse complement strand
AGTCCGCCCGGTACGCGGTGCGCTGGCTGCGCCCGGCGCGGTGGGCGGACGCCGTTGCCTCCCCGGGCGCGGACTGGGCCGCCGTCCAGCAACGGCTGGCCAGGACCACCGTGCTCGCCGAATGCCGCAGCCGCGGCCTGCGGACCATGGTCTGGACGGTCAGCCGGGACGCCAGCCTGCGCAGGTGGCTGGCCAGCGCCGAGGTGGACGTCATCGTCACCGACCGGCCGGGCCGGGCTGCCGCGCTGCGCCGAGGGCGCTGACCGCGTGCCGCAGACCGCGTGCTGCAGACCGCGCGCCGCGGACCGCTGGAGCGGCCGCCGATCCCGTCCCGATGCCGCCCCCGCTCGCGTCCCGATGCCGCCACCGCTCGCGCCCTCGGCGGACGGGGACGGTCGGCCGCGGGGCGAGCAACCCCGTTCCCTGCCTTGTCACGGTTTTAAAGAACGACTGCGTCTTGCTCGGCCGCGGCCTTTTCGGTCGGCCGGCGCCGCAACTGGAGCGCGACCACGCCGACGCTCGCCCAGCCGACGGCACTGGCCAGCCAGTAACTCACGATGCGATAGGCCAGGACGGCAGAGACCGCCGGGATGCGGCTCGCCCCATAGCCGACGAGCACGACCGCCAGGCTGCCCTCCACGATGCCGAGACCGCCCGGCACGATCGGCAGTGAGCCGGCCACCTGCGCAGCGCCGTAGGCCAGCAGCACGCCGCGCCACGGCACAGCCGCGTGGACGGCGCCGAAGCCGCAGACCAGGCACAGGAAGTCGCCGACCCAGACCGCGGTGGCCAGCACGACGACGCTGACAGTGGATCGCGGCGACAGCGGGATATCACGCATGCGGGCGAGCGTCGCCTCGATGCGCGCGAGCAGACCGCCCGGCCGGCGACCCGCCCGCCGTCGCAGCCGGCCCGCGAGCGCCGTGGCCAGGTTCAGCACGAGATCGCGGCGCACGAGCACCGCGCCGGCGCAGAGCACTACCAGCAGGCCCACAACGGTCACGCCGATGCCGACCGGGCTCGCGCCTGCACCGCCATGGGTGGCGCTAGCCGCCAGCGCCACCACCACGCCGGCCAGCAGTACCGCAGACATTCCCACTGCCTGTGCGACGAGGATGGTGAAGACCGTCCACCCGGCGCTCGCGGCGCTTGCCCCGCGCCGCCGGTAATAGCGGTACCGGTATCCGCTGGACACCGCCGGCTCCCCCGGCACTGTGCTGGCTATCGCGTCGTTCGCGAGCGTGACCAGGAAGAGGCCGGGCAGCGGGACCGTCGAGCCGGACAGGCGGAGGGCCCGCTGCTGCAGCCGGGCATAGGCCAGCAGCGAGAGCGACTCTGCGCCGACCGCTGCCGCCACCCAGGCGGGGCGCGCGTCGGTTACCTGCCGGATCGCCGCGACGAATTCACCGCGCCTGCCGAACAGCAGCACAAGCACGAGGATCCCGATGGCCACGCCGAGCGCGTAGCGCAGCAGCTCGCCGCGGCTGCGCCCCGCCGCGGTGCCGGCCGTCGCGGGCGGTCCCGCTGCCCCCGGCGACGCCGCTGCCGCAGGCGACCCCGTTGCCACCGGAGGCTCTGCTGAACCCGCCGCCGCGCCAGCCACCGGAGGCAGCCCCGCGGAACCCGCTCCCGCGCCAACCACCGGAGGCAGCCCCGCGGAACCCGCTCCCGCGCCAACCACCGGAGGC
>JBAUAR010000002.1:0-3437 GCA_049675875.1 Streptosporangiaceae bacterium | reverse complement strand
GAGGACGGCACGCTGCTGCGAGCCAAGGCCATCCCGAACGGGATGCTCGGCTACCTGGTTGGCAAGGTCGTCAACTTCTCCGGGCAGATCGCGCTTGTTTTCGCAGTCATGCTGATCGCCGGCGCTGTCCTGTTCACCGGCCTGGCGATCGGCAGCCCCGGCAGCTGGCTGACGCTGGCCTGGGTGCTCGTCCTCGGGCTGCTCGCCACGTTGCCGCTAGGCGCCGTGCTCGGGTCGCTGTTTCCCAGCCAGCGCAGCGCCGGGCCCTGGTGGCTGCTGATGCTGGCCGGGCTGGCCGCGATCTCCGGCATCTTCTACCCGATCACGCACCTGCCGGTGTTCCTGCAGTGGACCGGGCAGGTGTTCCCGGTTTACTGGCTCGGGCTGGGGATGCGTTCGGCGCTGCTGCCGGGCGCGATGGCTGCGGTGGAAGTCGGCCACTCGTGGCGCCACCTGGCCACGTTCGGCGTCCTGTCCGGGTGGGCGGTCGCGGGCCTCGCGCTGGCGCCGGTAGTGCTGCGGCGGATGGCGCGCCGCGAGTCCGGCGCGGCCGTCGCGGCCCGCCGCGAGAAGGCGATGCTGCGCACCTAGGCTCAACTAGCCGTCGTCTGAACCGGGCATGACGGGCAGCGGCCTTCTTCTCACTGGTTGATCCGATCGCCGTCGATGGTGAGGTCGTCATCGATGGCCACCGGCCAGGTCTCGAGGCGAGTTCCCTGCAACAGTTCCGCTACCAGCTCTGCGCTTCCGCCAACCAGTGTCGAATCGAAGTCGATTTCGGTGGCGAGCAGCCATGACCTGTCGGCTGGCCACAGCAGGCTCGGCGATTGCGGCAGCCGCCAGTCAGCTGTGACTTGGTTGGCTATGTTCAGCGCGGCTCGGAGCGGGCCATGGAAGAGCAGGTAATCGCGGCCGGGGTGGCTCAGGCGTGGGCCTGCCAGCACCTCCCCCGGCAGCGCCGGAGGTGAGGGCGGCGGGGCGCCGAACCGGCGTGGATCAGATTCGTGATCGGCGTGAAATCTCGCTCCGCCTCCGTGCAACCACCCCCAGCCGTCCCACACAGCGTGGTAGCAGTCACCCGGATCGACAGTGCAGCCAGCGAGAATCTCCAGCACGTCGGCGAGCACCCCTGGTGGCAAGTTGCCGACCTCCGGATCGCTGCCGGGCCAGGAGGAAGCCCCGGTCGCCGTGTCGGCCTGTGGGGCGGTGCTGATCGTGTGCCACTGCATCAAGGGGTGCGCGACGCGCCCGGTCAGCTCGCACACCCGCGCCCAGCTCGTGAGGCCGCCGTGCTCGCCGGCCGAAGGGTGCAGAACGCGGGCGTAGCTGGCGAACCCTGCCGGAACGATGCAGCACACCCGGCCACCAAAACCGCACAGCCTCGGCACGATCCAAGCGCCGGCACTCACGTCGGTCACCGGCGCCAAGCCCTCGAAGCTCACCCCGTCATCCTCGGTGACACCGCCCTTGTGTAGATGCCGTTTCGCGGGCCCGCCTACCCGCCGAGCCACCACACGCCGGAACCGACGCGGTGCCCATACCTAGTGGGCACCCATAGCAGCAGCGGCTCCAGACTGCTCCCAGGGACGCGTGAAGCCAATCGGGTCGCGGTCACCGTACGGTGCGATCCGCACCGGGAAGCCGGTGGCATACGCCTCGATCATCAGGCCGTTGCCGATCACCAGCCCGACGTGACCGGGTGCGGCCGGAGTACCGTCGGCCCCCGCGAAGAACACCAGATCTCCGGGCTGCACCTGGCTGCTGCTGATCCGCGGGCCGGCCGCCCACTGCTCCTGCGACGTGCGAGGAATGTCGATTCCGGCCGCACGGTAGGCCATCATCACGAGCCCAGAGCAGTCGAACGCGTCGGGACCGGTGGCGCCCCACTGGTAGGGCTTGCCCAGTTGCTGTTCCGCGTAGCCGATCGCGGTCTGCACCACCGCGGGCGGGCTCTCGCCCTCGCTGGCGGCAACCAGGCACTGCGGCGCGCTGGCGACCGTGACCTGGCTGACCGTGTAACCGCCGCTGGCGTACAGGCTGGCCCAGGACAGCACGGTCTGGACATACGACTCGAGGTGGTTGTAAGCGAAGATCGCCTGCGCCACGTTGTCGAGCACGCCGTGCGCGAGAAGGTACTTCGCGGCGCCCGCTATGGCGTCGGCCGGCTCGTAGACGCTGGCGACGCCATCACCGTTCGCGTCCGTCGCGACGCCGTCGACCTGCTCGCTCGCCGGGTGCACGGCAGCACCGCCCCACTCGTTTCCGGCCGCGCCGCCGATGCCGATCTGCATCGGCCCGGCCGCGCCGAATGCGTTGGCCGCGCTGTGCACGCCGGGCAGATTGCTCTGACCGTCATCGCTCTCAACCTTGCCGATCCCGGCCAGGACCACCCACGGCACGTCGTAGCGCGCGCCGATGGACTGGAACAGCGCGAGATAGTCCGCGGGGATCGAGTCGCGCGCCGACTGGCTGGCGGACGGCTGGCCGGGACCGGTCGCCGATGTGCACGACATCCCGCTGACGGCGAGCATGCCGCCGCTGGCGAACATGACAATCGGTCCGGCCAGCAGCGCCGACATCAGCACAGCTGCGCCGGCGACCGCCACCACGACACGCGCACGACCGCCGGGCCCGGAGATCACGTGTTCCCCGCCGCGGCCAGTTCCACGTCGGTGACCTGCCAGCTCGTCCCCGCGCCGGACACCGTCACGGCATAGTTGGTGGCCTGCTCGGTCCGGCCAGAGGAGTCGGTTAGCTGCTGCGCCACCTGCACGACGAACGTCAGGCTGCCGGTCCCGAACGCGCGGAGCGAGTCGATCGTCGCCACCCCTGCAGCGACCTGTCGCTCGCTTTGCCGGGTCGCGGCGACGCCGGGCGCGCTGTAGGCCACCTCGATCTGCCCGGCGAGCTGAGCTGACGCCTCCGGCTCCAGCGACGCAGCGTAGGCGGCGCCGCTCTCAGTGTAGGAGTACGTACCGTACGCGTTACCGAACCTGACCACAGCGGTCGCCGCCGCCGCCAGACCTGCCTGGGTAAACGGAAGCCACTGGTAGATGTCGGGCAGGCCGGGCGAAGACCCAGTCGCGCGGACGCCGACCGGGGATGACGGCCGGGCCGAACTGGCAGCGGGCGGCGGCCGGCTGGCAGCGGGCGGCGGGCGGCTGGCAGCGGTGCGGTGGTGGGCGGCCGGGCTGAGCAGATAGCCGCCGAGCGCAGCGAACCCGCAGACGATGAGGACAAAGGCAATACGCCGTGCGGCCGGACTGGCTTCCATCGGACGTTACTTCCGGCGTACCGGACGCAGCCAGAACGGCACCGGCCGCTCCGGCTCGTCCGTCCGGCGCGCGAGCGGGCCGCGCATCTGCTGACCCTGCCAGCGCCCTGGCTGGCCGGACGCAGATGGCCGCTGATCCGTCTCGCCGCCGGCCTGTCCGGGC
>JBAUAR010000001.1:0-13207 GCA_049675875.1 Streptosporangiaceae bacterium | reverse complement strand
ACTATCTGCTGTTCGGCGCGGCCCTCGCCTGGGCGCTGCGCCGGTCGTTGCCGGCGCTGGCCGCGGCGGGCTGCGGGGCCTTCGTCGTGCTCGTTCCGACCTACGCCTGGCTCGGGAGGCCGGCGTTCCAGGCGCTCTTCAACCGCGGGGATGAGACCACGGTGGACAGCCCGTGGCGGTCGGCGGATCTGACCCACTGGAAATACCTGCTCGTCGTCGCCGTGCTCCTCTTCGTCCTGATGGCCGTGCTGCTGCTGTGGCGGCTGCCCGCCGGTGACCCCGTCCGGCCCGCCATCCGCCCGGCGGTTGCGGTGAGCCTGGCTTTCCTGCTGGTATGGCCCTATCAGCTGCCCTGGTACGACGCGATGATCATCTGCGTCCTCGTGCTCTACCCGGCAAGCTGGATCGACTGGCTGGTGCTGGCCCGGCTGGCTGCGGCGACGATCGCCAACACTCCTGGAGACCCGGACGGCCCGCCCAGCGTGCACCTGTATAAATTCGACGTCGAACTGGTGCACGGCCTGGCTCCGGTGGTGCTGCTAGCCGTGTCGGCAGCCGTGGTTGTCCTCGCGATTACCGGGCGCTGGGGGCTCGTGCGAACCTATGGTGGTGACTCTCGAGATCCGGCGGCTGCAGCTCGCCACCCTGCGCGGCGTTGACGGAAACGAGTGGCCGGTGCACGGCTTCGTCGTCACCTTTCCTGGCGGAGCAGCCCTGGTGGACACCGGCGTGGGCGGCCCCGAGCAGTGGCTGACCAGCTGGCGGGTGGTGAACCGGTCAGTCGCAGCCGCGCTGGACG
Source organism: Streptosporangiaceae bacterium (assembly GCA_049675875.1). Classification (GTDB taxonomy): domain Bacteria; phylum Actinomycetota; class Actinomycetes; order Streptosporangiales; family Streptosporangiaceae; genus JAJYUU01. The sequence continues at coordinate 12,408 of JBAUAR010000001.1, read as the reverse complement.
AACTGGACATGACACCCGGCGACATCGGCCTGGTCATCAACACCCATCTGCACTTCGACCACTGCGGCCAGAACGCGGTGTTCAAGCACGCCCCGTTCTACGTGCAGCGCTCCGAGCTCAGCCGGGCCAGGACCGAGTCACCGCAGCTGACCGGCTGGTTCGACTTCATGAATGCCCGGTTTGAGCTGCTCGACGGGGACGCGGAGGTGCTGCCGGGCCTGCGGGTGATCGCGACGCCTGGCCACACGGCTGGTCATCAGAGCGTGCTCGTCGATGCGGCAGACGGCACGTCCGACGCGCTGATCGGGGACGCGGCGTACCAACCGCAGCAGTACCTCGACCCGCTGAGCGACGAGCTGCCCGAGGGCCAGGCGAGCGACCTCACGGCGTGGCGGCGGTCAATCGGCCGGATCAGGTCGGCCGAGCCGAACCGGGTGCACTTCTGCCATCACAGCGACATCGTGCACTCGTGACGCGCCTGCCGCGCCGGGCTCAGAGCCGGGTGAAGGCGTCCGCGAGGATGTCCAGTCCCTCGCTGAGCAGCGCCTGACCGATCACCAGCGGCGGCAGCAGCCGCAGCACGTTGCCGTAAGTTCCGCAGGTCAGCACGATCATGCCAGCCCGGTGGCAGTCCCTGGCAACCTGCGCGGCCGCCGCCGCGTCGGGCTCCATGGTGCCGGACTTCACGAGTTCGACCGCGCACATCGCGCCACGGCCGCGGACGTCGCCCACGGCCGGGTTCACTGCGGCGATGGCACGCAGCCCGGGCTGCATGACCATCTCGATGGCGCGCGCGGCCCCGGCCAGGTCTTCCTTCTCCATGGTCTCGATAGCGCCGAGCGCCGCGGCGCACGCGACCGGGTTGCCGCCGTAGGTGCCACCCAGGCCGCCGGGGTGAACCGCGTCCATCAGGTCTGCGCGGCCGGTGACGCCGGCCAGCGGCAGCCCGCCCGCGATGCCCTTGGCGGTGGTGATCAGGTCCGGTACCACGTTCTCGTAGTCGCAGGCGAACCAGTTGCCGGTGCGGCAGAAGCCGGACTGGATCTCGTCCGCGACGAACACGATGCCATGGGCGCGGCAGTACTCGGCCAGGCCAGGCAGGAAGCCGTCCGGCGGGACGACGAAGCCGCCCTCGCCCTGGATGGGCTCGATCACCACCGCCGCGACATTCTCCTCGCCGACCTGAGCGTGGATCAGGCTGGTGATGACGCCCAGCGCTTCCGCCGCGCACCGTGCCGGGCCGCCCGGCCAGCGGTAGGGATAGGCCATGGGCACCCGGTACACCTCGCCGGCGAATGGCCCGAAGCCCTCCTTGTAGGGCATGTTCTTGGCCGTCATCGCCATGGTGAGGTTGGTCCGGCCGTGGTAGGCGTGGTCGAACACGACAACGGCGTCCCGCCCGGTTGCGTGCCTGGCGATCTTGACGGCGTTCTCCACGGCCTCGGCGCCGGAGTTGAACAGCGCGGACCGCTTGTCGTGATCGCCCGGCGTCAGCCTGTTCAGCTGCTCGCAGACTTCGACGTAGCCCTCGTACGGAGCGACCATAAAGCACGTGTGGGTGAACTGGGCGACCTGCTCGGTCACCCGGGTCACGACCAGATCGGCGCTGTTGCCGACGGATGTCACGGCGATGCCGGACCCGAAATCGATGAACGAGTTCCCGTCGACGTCCACCGCTACGCCGCCGCCGGCAGCCGTGATAAACACCGGCAGGGTGTGGCTGAGGCCGCGGGCGACGCTGCGCTGGCGGCGCTCGAACAGCTCGCGGGATCGCGGGCCGGGTATCTCGGTGACCAAATTGCGGCGCTGGGGTAGCGACGGGCCGCCTGCAGGGGTAGCGGGGTTCGCGGTCATGCCTGCGACAATAGCCCGGTGAGCGGACCCCGAGCATGGCCGGCTGCCAGCCACCCGGTGATCGCCGGCCTCGGCATCACTGCCCTCGGGAAGGTGTATGGCCGCACGCCAGCCGACTTCGCCGCGGACGCCGTCCGGCGGGCGGTGGCCGACGCCGGGCTCCAGCTTGCGGACGTGGACGGCCTGCTCACGTCGTCCGGCGTTACCGGTGGAGTGTCCGTCGACCTGCAGCGCGACCTCGGTGTAACCGACCTGCGGCTGCTGTCGCACCTGCAGTCCTACGGCGCGACCGCGGCAACAATGATCCAGGTCGCGTCCCTCGCGGTGATGTCCGGCATGGCCAGCGTCGTCGCATGCGTGTTCGCGGACAGCCCGCTGCAGCCCGACCGCGGCGCGGGCGCCGCTTACGGCACCCGCCGCGCCCCGGCGGGCTGGTGGGGTCTGCTGGGCGCCACCGGGGTGATCGGTGCCAATCCGCTGTATGCGCTGGCCGCGCGGCGGCATATGGCGCAGTACGGCACCACCACCGAGCAGTTCGGCCACATCGCCGTGGCGCAGCGGGCATGGGCCGCACTGAACCCGGCCGCGCAGCAGCGGGAGCCGATCACGCTCGCCGACCACCAGGCGTCCCGGTGGATCGCCGAGCCGCTGCGGCTGCTGGACTGCTGCCTGGTGTCCAACGGCGGCATCGCGGTGCTCGTGACGACGGCCGAGCGGGCGGCCGGCCTGGCCCAGCCGCCCGTCCACGTGCTCGGCTGGGCGCAGTCACACCCCGGTCAGTACCTGCGCAGGCACCCAGACTTCGGGCTGACTACCGGCGCTGCGACGGCCGGTCCCGCGGCGCTCGATATGGCCGGGGTCACCCTGGCAGACGTCGACGTGACGCAGTTGTACGACTGCTACACGTTCACGGTACTGGTCACCCTGGAGGATTACGGCTTCTGCGCCAAGGGTGAGGGGGGTCCGTTCGCCGCCAGCGGAGTGCTCGGCCCGGCCGGCAAGCTGCGACTCAACACCGGTGGCGGCCAGCTCTCCGGGTACTACCTGTGGGGCATGACGCCGGTCGCGGAGGCGATCATCCAGGCCCGCGGCCAGGGCGCCGAACGCCAGGCCGACCGGCACGACATCGTGCTGGTGTCGGGCAACGGCGGCGTGCTCGATCACCACGCGACCCTCGTGCTGGGTTCCGCGGCAGGTGCCTCGTGACCGTCGGACCACTCGCCAGGGATGCGGCGACGGCAGAGTTCTTCGACGGCACTGCGGCCGGGCGGTTCCTGCTCCGGGCCTGTCCGGCCGGGCACTTCAGCGAGCCGCCCGCCGCAGTGTGCACGACCTGCGCGAGCACGGAGCTGGGCTGGGCACCAGCGGCTGGCGGCGCGACGCTGGTGAGCTGGACCGTCGTGTGGGGCCGGCCGTCCGGCGACACCAAGCCGGAGCGCACCATCCTCGTGATCGGAGCGCTGGACGAGGGGCCATGGTGGTGGTCGCAGCTGGTCGGTGCGGACCCGGCGAGCCTCGCCGTGGGCCAGCGGCTGCGCATCGAGTTTCGGCGCGCTGCGGGCGAGCACGAGGCCGTTCCGGTATTCGCGCTCGCGTGATGGCAGCGGGTCTATGGTCCGGCAACCGGGCGTCGTTGCAGACCTGTTGGCAGAATGAGAACGTGTCTGCCGATGAAGTCGACCAGTACCTGGCTGCCCTGGCGGAGCCGAAGCGAACGACGCTGGCTCGGCTCCGTACGACGATCCTCGACATCGTGCCCGAGGCGGACCAGGGACTCTCCTACGGTGTGCCGGCTTTCACGGTCCGAGGCAAGACGATCGCCGGCTTCGCCGCGTTCAAGAATCACCTGAGCTACCTGCCGCACAGCGGATCGGTCTTCCCGCAGCTCAAGGACGATCTGACGGGCTACGCGACCTCGTTGGGCGCACTGCGCTTTGGCATCGACGAGCCACTTCCGGTGCCGCTGGTCGAGAAGCTGATCGCAGTGCGGCTCCGGCAGGCCTTTCCGGCTACGGATTGAGGAGATCTGGCGCATGGGGTACGACCTTGCCGCTGACAACCGGCTAGATCCGAGGCTCAAGGCGCTGCTGGCCAATGTTCCGGCGGAACCTTTGGGCGACGTTGACAGTCGCGAGACGCTGGTAGCCGCGGCGAACTCCGAGGCCGCCCGACGGCAGGCGGAGCTGTTCCGCTCGTTCATGGACTTGTGCGATACCGAGGAGGCCGCTCCGTCCGCCGGGCTGCGGGTGCACACCGAGAAGGTCGTTTCGGAACCGGACGGCAACTCGATCAGCCTGCAGGTCATCCGCCCTGACCACGATGAGGTCGTTGGCTGCGTCTATTACATCCACGGTGGCGGCATGGCGTCGCTGTCGTGCTACGACGGCATGTACCGCGGCTGGGGCAAGATCATCGCGGCCAACGGCGTTGCTGTCGTGATGGTCGACTTCCGCAACTGCGTGGCCCCGTCGTCAGTACCGGAGATAGCTCCCTTCCCGGCTGGTCTCAACGATTGCGTGTCGGGGCTGAAGTGGGTCGTCGCCAACACCGGGCAGCTGGGCGTTGACGCCGCCCGGATCGTCGTCGCGGGCGAGAGCGGCGGCGGCAACCTGACGCTCGCTACCGGCCTCAAGCTCACGCAGGACGGTGAGCTCGGGCTGATCAAAGGGGTGTACGCGATGTGCCCGTACATCGCCGGCCAGTGGCCCACGCCGGAGTGCCCCTCGTCAACGGAGAACAACGGCATCCTGCTGGAGCTGCACAATAACCGCGGCGCGATCGGGTACGGGATCGAGGCGTTCAACGAGCGCAACCCGCTCGCGTGGCCGTCGTTCGCGACGGTCGACGATGTTCGCGGGTTCCCGCCGACGGTTATCAGCGTCAACGAGTGCGATCCGCTGCGCGATGAGGGCATCAACCTCTACTGGCTGCTGCTGCGCGCCGGTGTCTCCGCGCGGTGCCGCCAGGTCATGGGCACGATGCATGGCACCGAGATCTTCACCATCGCGTGTCCGGAGATTAGCCGCGACACTGCCCGTGATCTCGCCGCCTTCGCTAGCAACTGACAGCGGCGCAGTCGGCTGGACTGTGCTAGCGCGGTTGCCGCTGGGGCCGGCCGTGCCCGGCACGTTAGGAAGCCGGCACGTTAGGAAGACCGTGCCCCGCCGCGGTGGCGCGCGCCCGATGCGGACCGATTGAGCTATTTTCGGGAAGGGCCTGATCTGAAGGGATCGTTGTCGTGCGGGATGAGCGAGCAGCAGACGGGACCGGACCGCAGCGGCTTCCGGCGGTCATCGATACCAGCAGGGCGCATCAAGCGCGCATCTATGACTACTGGCTGGGCGGCAAGGACAACTTCGCGGTCGACCGGGACGCTGCGGAGCAGGCGCTCGCTGCCTACCCTGGGCTCCGCCGAGGGGTCCGGGCGCAGCGGGCTTTCCTGGCCCGCGCGGTGGAGTACCTGGCAGGTCCTGCGGGTATCCGGCAGTTCCTCGACATCGGCACCGGCATCCCGACGGCGAACAACACTCATGAAGTAGCGCAGCAGGTTGCCCCGGAGGCGCGGATCGTCTATGTGGACAACGACCCCATGGTGCTGGCTCACGCCCGTGCGCTGCTCACCAGCACCGCCGCGGGAACGACAAGCTATCTCGACGCCGACTTGCGCGATACCGAGACGCTCCTCGCCGCCGCGGCCGAACTGCTGGACTTCGAGCGGCCGGTGGCGCTGCTCCTGATTGGCGTCCTGCAGCTCATCCCCGATCACGATGACCCGGCAGCGATTGTCGCTCGGCTGGTGGCAGCGGTGCCGCCGGGCAGCTGGCTGGCCGTCTTCCACCCAGCCAGCGACATTCTTGCGGATCAGATCGGTGAAGCGGCGCGCCGCATCAACGCGCGGCTGGCCGGGTCCGCGACGATGCGCAGCCGGGCCGAGGTGCTGCGGTTCTTCGACGGCCTGGACATGGCGGACCCTGGCCTGGTGCAAGTGCACCGGTGGCGGCCGGGGTCAGCAGCGCCTGATGACGGCGAGCAGGTGGCAGGCTACGCCGGGCTGGCCCGCAAGCTGTGAGCCCTAGCCCGTCGGGGCGTCCGGTCGAGGTCCGATTTGTGGGCAGCGGTGATGCGTTTGGTAGCGGCGGCCGCTGGCAGACATGCATTCAGCTGTCCGGCGACGGCCAGGTACTGCTGGTCGACTGCGGTGCCACCAGCCTGGTGGCGCTGAAGGCTCAGGGCCTTGAGCCGGGCGTGATCGGCGCGGTGGCGATCACCCATCTGCACGGCGACCACTTCGGCGGGCTGCCCTTCCTGATCCTGGATGGACAGTTCTCCGGCCGGTCCGCTCCGCTGATGGTCGCGGGGCCGCCGGGAACTGCTGTCCGGCTGGCTCAGTCGATGGAGGTCCTGTTTCCCGGTTCCAGCACGGCGAGCAGGCGGTTCGCGGTCCAGGTCACGGAGCTTCCGACGGATGGCACGCCGACCACGCTTGGCGCGGCGGTGGTACGCGGCTGGGAGGTTGAGCATGCCGCTGGTGCGCCGTCCCTGGCATTGCGGGTCGACCTCGCCGGAGTTAGTTTCGCCTATTCCGGCGACAGCCAGTGGACCCCGGCGCTGGCGGAGGCAGCGTACGGAGCGGACCTCTTCGCGGCGGAGGCATACACCTTCGCCAGGCCAGTCCGTTATCACCTGGACTACAGCACGCTGCGGGCGCACCTCGATGAGATCCGGGCGAGGCGGGTCGTCCTCACCCACATGTCGGCCGACATGCTCAGCCGAATTGCCGAAGCGGAGGTGCCAGCCGCTTACGACGGCATGACGATCCAGGTCTGAGCGAGCTGCTAGCTGGCGCGGTCGTCGATCACGAACGTCACGCCGGGCGGTGCCAACAGCACGGGCAGCGTCTGGTGTGCTGCGTCATCGACGTGGATCCGGGGCGGATCTGGCGGTGCCGTCGGGTAGTAGGTGGCCGGGCCCCACAGCTGGCCGTACCGGACGACTACGCCGCCCGCCTGCAGCACCGCCCGCTCGTGTCCGGCCGTCGCCGTCTGGCCTCGGCCATCGGGTAGCTCCCAGGAGATGCTCTGGGCGATGACCCGAGCGGCGCCGGCTGCGGCCGCGGCGGCAAGCAGGTTGCGGGTGCCCTCGTCCCGGATGCGGCTGTTGCGCTCCGCGAACCGCGCGATATCGGCGGCATCGTCGGGGAGGTCAGTCAGCTGATGGAACACGACGTCGGGGGCGAATTCGGTCACGGCTGTCGTGAGAGCGGGCGCGTCGAACACGTCGCAGACAACTGGCTGTACCCCGCCGTCTCGGAGCATCCCGGCCTTCTCTGGCGACCGGGTCATCCCGGCGACGGCGTGCCCGTCGGCGACAAGCAGGCGCACCAGGCGGATCCCGATGACCCCCGTTGCGCCAGCCATGAAGATGCGCACGGGTCACCAGCCTAGGACAGCTCCTGTCGGGCCGGCTCGCCGCGGGTAAGCCGGCGGGCCTGGCGGCGGCCAGGCTACTGGCGATGCTGTGTGAGCGCCAGGATGGCGAACAGGACCGGTACCACGATCCAGAACTGCAGGTAGCTGTAGCGGCGCAGATCGTCCGGCACGTCAGCCCCGGCCAGCTCGGCCGCCAGCGCTCCCCGCCGCCACAATGCCGCTGCCTGCCACGTCAGCACGAGATAGTTGACGCCGACTCCCGCGATCCACGCCCCGAGCACGAGAGGCCCGACCGTGGTGACGGTGACAGCTAGCCAGACGCCGAGGATCAGGCAGCCAGCCGCGCCGAACAGAAACTCGGCCCCGATCACGCGGCGACGCCAGTGTCGTCCCACTGCCCCGTGCAGATCCAGGGCCGCGAGCCTGCGCACATCGGGCAGGTCCATGGCCGCATTATGGGTCCGTCGGCGGGTCATGCCAGGCCTCGTGCGACCGGTTGACTCGAGCGCTAGGCCAGCTCGTCCACTTGCTGGGTGAACGTCGCTATCTGGGACATGAGCCGGTCGCCGAGCGCCGCGCCGACCACGCCGAGATTCTCGACGATGAGCCCGGCTCGCAGGGTCAGCCGCTCGAACTCCTCGCTGTTGCGCAGGTGAGCGAGCTTGTCCCGGTCACCGCGCAGCAGGAAAAAGCCGCCAAGCTCGCCGCCGTGCGGCTCGAGCAAGACTGGTTCGAAGCTCTCGATCTCGCCGTTCTGCTGCAGCCGCGAGTAGTACTCGAACGATTCGTTGAAGACGCCGACCGCCTTCTGTTCTCGGCCTCGTACCGGGAAACCAAAGCCGACGAAGAGCGCGGAATCTGCCATGACATACCCCCCCGGGTCAAGAACCTGCGGCACGCGTCCGGCTCAGCGTAGCGCGCTCGATCCGGCCGCCTTCGGCTGGCCGGACGAGCCGGCCTAGCGGAACAGGTCGCGGGCCGCGTCCTCAATCCCGGCCTCGGATAGCAGCACCGTGCCGGCGGCGTCGCCGAGCGGCACGAAACTGTCCTGGCTGGCGACGCGGGCGATCCGGCCGGTGAACCCGGCGTCCACGAGGGTGGTGATGACGGTCTCCGACACGCCGCCGGTCCGCCGCGTCTCGTCTGCGACCAGCACTGTGCCGGTGGCCGCGGCGGCGCGCAGCACGTCCTCGTAGGGCAGCGGCGCCAGCCAGCGCAGGTCGAGAACCCGGCAGGCGATGCCATCGGCGGCGAGGGTGCGAGCGGCCCGCAGGCTCATTCGAACCCCGTTCCCGAACGAAATGATGGTGAGATCGGTGCCGGTGCCGTACAGGCGGGCCCGGCCCAGCGGGATGTGGGCCTGGCCCCAGCGGTCGGGCGGCTCGTAGCCGGCCAGCCAGTCGCCGTCGCCAGGCTCGTAGCAGTCGCGCTCGTGATACAGGGCGATGGGCTCGAGGAAAACGCTGACGCTGCCGTCCACCTCGGCGGCAGCCAGGCAGGAGCGGAGCATGGCAGCGGCGTCGTCGGGTCTGGCCGGGCACGCCACGACCAGGCCCGGTATATCGCGCAGCGCCGCCAGCCCGTTGTCGTTGTGGAAGTGCCCGCCAAAGCCCCGCTGATAGGCCAGGCCAGCGACCCTGACCACCATCGGGTTGCGGTATTGCGCGCGGGAGAAGAACGAGAGCGTCGCGGCTTCACCGCGGAGCTGATCGGCGGCGTTGTGCAGGTAGGCGAGGTACTGGATCTCGGGCACCGGGAGCAGGCCGGCCAGGCCGGCGCCGAGCGCGACGCCGAGGATGGACTGTTCGTCCAGCGGCGAGTCGAAGACCCGGCCGGCGCCGAAGGTGCGCTGCAGCCCGCGGGTGACGCCGTAGACGCCGCCCTTGCGGCCGACGTCCTCGCCGAAGACGATCATGCCGGGTCGCCGGGCCAGCTCGTCGGCGAGGGTGCGGTTGATCGCCTGCGCCAGGGTCAGCGGCGCGTTGCCGGCGGGCTCGGCCGGTGGCTGGTCTGGCGGGCTGGCTGCCTGCCGGGACCGCGCGGCGAGGTTCGCCGCCAGGATCGCCGGACGCCGCGGCGCGATCGGCGCCATCACCTGCTCAGCGGTGCTGAGCTGCGCAGTTCCCGCGAGAGCCTCGGCTACCGCCAGGATCCGCGCCCGCACCGCCTCGTACCGGTCGAGAATCTCGGCGGGCGTGAGCGCGCCCACCGCCACGAGCAGCCGGGCGGTGCCGAGCAGCGGATCACGCGTCGTGTCGGCGGCGATCTCGGCCGGAGAACGGTACGCGGACTCGACGTCGGTGCCCGCGTGACCGCCGAGCCGGACGGTTCGCAGGTGGAGGAACGCCGGGGCGCGGTGCTCGCGCGCCCACTGCGCGGCTGCGACGGCGGTGTCGTAGCTGTCCGCGAGGTCGGCGCCATCGGCGCTGAAATACTTCAGCTCGGGTCGCCGGGAGCTCATCGCCTCGATCCAGCCTGGCGCCGTCCGGACGCTGATGCCCAGGCCGTTGTCCTCGCACACCAGCAGGATCGGCAGCGGAAGCCGCTGGTAGGCGCAGTACGACGCCATGCTCAGCGCGCCCGCGGCGGTCGAGTGGTTGACCGATGCGTCACCGAAGCTGCAGGCCACGACGCAGTCAGACGGCCACGGGGTGCTGAGGCCGAGCTTGGACGCTCGCCCGACGGCAAAAGCCAGGCCGACCGCCCTGGGCAGGTGCGAGGCGATGGTCGACGTCTGCGGGATCACGTGCAACTCGGGATGACCGAAGACCTTGTGCCGTCCGCCGGCGATCGGCTCGGCCGCGGCCGCCATGAGGCCGAGCAGCACGTCGCTCACGCCGTCCCGGGGCGGGTATGCCTGGGCGGCGCGGACCAGGTAGAAGGCCCCGGACCGGTAGTGCAGCAGAGCCGGGTCGGTGAGCCGGAGCGCGGCGGCGACGGCCGCATTCCCCTCGTGGCCGGACGAGCCGATCGTGTAGTAGCCCGCGCCACGGGCCCGCAGCCAGCGCGCCGCGACGTCCAGGTGCCGGCTGGCGAGTTGCGCGCCGAGCAGGTCGAGGCAGCTGCCGACCGAGAGCCCGCTGCCGGGCCGGATCGGATCGCCGGGAGCCGGCCTGGTCGCGTCGTCGGGCGGAGTGAGCTCCCTGATCGCCCGGGACAGCCGCTGCTCCGCCAGGTCCTGGCCCGTCGCGTCGCCAGCTGCGTACCTGCGGGCCGTTTCGGCGGCGGACTCTGCTGGCTGACGCGGCCCGGGTCCTGCAGCCGCGACGCTCACCCTCCGACGGTATGCCACCAGCGCCCGGACCAACAGGCAGATTGGCTGCCTCTGGGTGAATCCCCGTGGGCGCGGTGATGTGATGGGGCCGTCAGCTCACGTCGCATCCGCGGAGGGAGGGGCGCCGTGCTGCCATGGTCAGCCGATCTAGCGGGAGTCATCAACGAGCACGTCATCGTCAGCGAGGTGTTGCGTGGCAACCCGCTGGGCGACCCGCACGAGCGGCCGCTCTGGGTGTACACCCCGCCCGGTTACGCCGCCGAGCCGAGCCGCCGGTATCCGGCGGTGTACGTGCTGCAGGGCTACACCGGCCACCTGGGCATGTGGCGGAACAGGTCGCCGTTCCGTCAGCCGTTTACCGAGACCGCCGATGCCGTGTTCGCCGCCGGGCAGGCGCCGCCGGCCATCGTCGTGTACGTCGACGCCTGGACCAGCTACGGCGGCAGCCAGTTTGTCGATTCACCAGGAACGGGGCAGTACCACTCCTACCTGTGTAACGAGGTGGTGCCGTCGGTCGACGCTGCCTATCGAACACTGGCCGATGCCGGTCACCGGGCGATCATGGGCAAGTCGAGCGGCGGCTTCGGCGCGATGATCACTCCGATGTTGCGCCCCGACGTGTTCGGCGCGCTGGCGACGCACGCCGGGGACAGCCTGTACGAGTACTGCTACCTGAGCGATTTCGGCGCCGCGGTCCGGGCGCTGCGCAGCTTTGACGGCGACATCTGGGCCTGGTGGCGAGACTTCCGGTCCCGGGTAGCGTTCACCAGCCCCGCGGACCCCGAGCTACTGGGGTTGCTGGGCGTCGCGGCGGCGTTCTCCGCTAATCCCGATGGCACGGTGGAGTTGCCGTTCGACCCGCGCACCGGGGCGGTGCGGCCGGTGGTCTGGCAGCGCTGGCTGGCGCTCGACCCGGTCCGGATGGTGGCGCGGCACGCCGAGGCGCTGCGCTCGCTGCGAGCGATCTGGATCGACGCAGGTACCAGGGACGAGCATTTTCTCGATGTGGGCGCCGCGGCTTTCCGGGCGGAATTGCGTGCCATCGGGGTCCAGGACGACGTCATCCGGTTCGAGCTCTTTGACGCCACCCACGCGGGGATCGACTACCGGTACCCGCTATCCCTGGCCTGGCTCTGTCACCGGATGCAAGACGGGTGAACGTTCTCAGCCGGCGCCACGTAGTGAGGGGGGAAAGAGCCACGAGTTACTAGGAACGGAGAAGTGGCTATGCGCAACCGATGGGGCGCGAAGCTGTTCGCGCTGCCGGTGCTGGCCGCCGGCGCGGCACTGATCGCCGCTTGCGGCAGCACGGCATCGCCGCCGGCAAGTTCGCCGACGCACAGTCCCGCCGCCGTGAGCCCAGCGAGCGGCGCGCATGCCTCGAGCGTCACGATCATGACCCACAGCACCTCCAAGGGCACTGTGCTGACCAACGCCCAGGGCAAGACCCTGTACTGGTTTGCCATCGACACTTCGACGTCGTCGATGTGCTCGGGCACGTGCGCCAAATACTGGCCGCCGGTGGTCGGTGCGCCGACGGCAGCGTCCGGCACGTCGCTCCCGCACGGTTTCGGCACGATCACCAGGTCAGGCGGTCAGACCCAGGCGACCTATGACGGGCATCCGCTGTACACCTACGTGTCGGACTCGGCCGCGGGCCAGATCGGCGGCAACGGGCTCAACCTGTCGGGCGGCCTGTGGTGGGCCATGACGCCAAATGGCGCCAAGCTCGGCAGCGCGGCTACCAGTTCGGGCAGCTCCGGCGGCTCGGGCGGCGGGTACGGCTACTAGCGGGCCCGAGCCGGGCTGCTGACGCGGCTGGCGGCTGCGGCGGGTGCGGGGATCCTGCGC